>DAIODP010000001.1:1526734-2023427 GCA_036746695.1 Ilumatobacteraceae bacterium
CGCCGACAACGTATGCTGTTGTTTATAGTGCCAACACCGCAACAAGTGGATCTGTTCCAAACGACGCCACTGCATACTCCAACGGAGCAACGGTTACTGTTCTGGGCAACACAGGAGTACTTGCCAAAACTGGGTTCACATTTGGTGGTTGGTGCACTACGCAACCAGCTGCTGGGTCAGCGTGCACTGGAACACCCCGAGTAGCGGCAAGCAGTTTCGCTATCACTGACAACGTAACGCTGTATGCCGTATGGACAACGGCATATCTAACAATCTCCTACTTATATGTCGACACCGTGACAGGACAGGCCCCAAGTACACCTACCACTGTTGCCTACGGATCCACGTTTGTTACACCAGCAAACACCTTTAGTCGCAGTGGTTATGTTTTTGCCGGCTGGGACGACGGAACAGCAACATATGCTCCAGGCAGCACATACCCCACGAGCGGAACAGTGTCAGCAGAAGTGAACCTGTTCGCAACGTGGACTGAACTCACGTATTCGATTACCTATCACGACACCAATACGGGCTCTGGCGCTGGTAGCGATGGCGGTACTGCTCCGTTGGCGCAAACCGGTAGCGGAGTTGCATCAATCACCTTGAATGCCAACACGCTGTCACTCGCCGGATATTCATTCAGTGGCTGGGCCACAAGCAATAGTTCTACGACCGTTACCTACCTAAACAACGCATCAGTTTCCATTACTTCAAACACCACATTGAACCTGTACCCCGTTTGGAGTGTTCCGACCTTTAGTTCTGAAATTGGAACCGCTGGATCGGGGCAAGTTGACGCAACGGAAATTCAAAGTGACGGCCAGATCGTTGTAGTTGGTACATTCATTGCCTGGAACGGCACAGCAACTAATCGGGTTCTGCGCCTAGCCAGTACCGGCGCTCGCAACGCATCGTTCACTACTGCACTTGGCAGTGGCGCATCAGCACAACAATCTCGAATTCTGATTCAGTCAGATGACAAAATCGTTATTGCCGGATCCCCGAGCACCTGGAGCGGATCTGTAGCAAGCTACCGAATAGTCCGCCTAAACAGCGATGGGTCGCTTGACAGCTCATTTATTACCAATATCGGCATAGGGCCAAATAACCACGTCTTCGCATTGGCGCAACAATCTGACGGAAAGCTTCTGGTCGGAGGCACATTTACAAGCTGGAATGGCACTGCTACCGGAGGGATCGTTCGCCTGAATACAGACGGCACACTTGATACAGCATTTATGACCAATGTTGGAACGGGTGGAACGGGCTCAACTTCAATTACGTCACTTGGACTTCAATCAACTGGGAAAATTATTGTGACGGGAGAGTTCACATCGTGGAACGCCACTACGGGAATGAACCGCATTGTTCGATTGAACAGTGATGGCACGCGTGACACTTCATTCAATGTTGGAACTGCGTTAGGCGGTCCGGTCTATAACGCTCGAGTGCAATCTGATGACAAAATTGTGCTGGCTGGAAGTTTCAGCTCGTTCAATGGAACAACCGCTAATAGGGTGACGCGACTAAATAGCGATGGCACATTGGATACAGCCTTTGCAGCCAATATTGGAACTGGCCCAGCCTCATACGGTTCTCGACTTGCGTTGCAAAGCGACGGGAAAATACTTGTTGGAACTGGCTCTACGACATGGGCTGGAACTACTGTCGGTTCACTCGTACGTTTGAACGCCAACGGAACACGTGACACTGCATTCGGCACAGAGATTGGAACCGCCCTACCGGCTTCACAAGTTGTGAGTCTGACGGTGCAATCCGATGGCAAAATAATCGTCGTTGGGTCATTCAGTACGTGGAAGGGAACAACAGTTGGACGAATAGTTCGGCTGAATCCTGATGGAACCCTTGATTAAGTAGTGTTGGACACGCTATTAATGGCGACTTTACTCATGCATAGCTGTCGAGCGTGATGGCCTAAGTTGAGGCATAAGTACACTTATGGCGTGGCAAAAGCAGTGGTAAAAAAGAAAGCGAAATCACGGCAAAGGAGTCAACGAAAGAAGCCGGATCTTGACGCGATCATTGAAGTCGCTATTGAGCTTGTGCTTCGACATGGAGATAGTGGGTTTCGCATTGAAGAATTAATTGAGCGAACCGGAATCTCCAAGAGTTCTCTGTATTTACATTTTGGTGATCGTGACGGATTGGTGGGGTTGGCGCTTTCGACTGCATTTCTCCGTGATATTCGCAACAACGTAGATGACGCAGCTGTTTTATTGGCAGACGTCAAAAATCGTAAACAAATGGAAGAAGCGATTCCACAACTTGTTGAATTGGCTCTGAACACCCCGGATGTTTCACGATGGCAGCGTGTGATGGTGTTGGCATCTGCTCGAAATCGACCAGAAATGATGAAGCGTGTTTCTGAAGGTCAGACCATGGTGAATACCGCGATCGAGGAATTGGTTCGCGGACTGCAGAATTCTGGCGTCGTCCGAATTGATCTTGATGCTCGTGAAATCGGCGTCCTTATTCAGACGGCAATCATTGGGCGAATTTTCCGAGATATTGACTCGGAAATCACTGCTGAGGATCTTGATAAATGGCGAGCCATTCTCGTATCGGTTTACGAGGGTATTTTGGCCTAAACCGCCCAAATTGGAATATTGCATGGCACGATAGAGGGGTGCCGTTGCCAACTGCTACACCCTCATTAAGCGAATTACGCGCTGCTGCCGAGGCCAACGTGCCCCAGATGGTGGAAACGCTGGAGCAGTTTGTCAATATCGAATCGCCTTCTCATGAAGTGGAACTGCTGACTGCCAGCGCGCACTTCCTGGCCGATTTAATGACGCGACTTTTGGGAACACCCCCGGTAATTATCGAGTCGAGCGAAGGCCCGCATGTGCATTGGAAGGGTGGCGAAAACGCAAAGGTGTTGATCGTTGGCCATCACGACACCGTGTTTCCTGTGGGAACTGTTGCCAACCGAAAGTTTTCGCGCGAGGGCGACATTGTGCGTGGCCCAGGCATATTCGACATGAAGGCCGGGATTGTGCAAGCAATTTATGGTTTGTCGCACATTCGGGAAGTGTCGCAAGTGGAAATCTTGATTACGTCTGATGAGGAAGTTGGTTCGTACACGTCGCGTGCGTTGATTGAAGAGCGTGCGAAGGTATGTGGTGCCGTGCTTGTGCTGGAGCCAAGCGGCAACGGTGACGCGCTGAAGATTGCGCGCAAGGGTGTTGGCACTTTTCTTGTTGATATTGCAGGCCGTGCATCGCACGCGGGGTTGGAACCCGAAAAGGGAATTAATGCGTTGATCGAGTTGGCGCATCAGGTGCAGGCGATTGCTGCAATTGCGAAGCCAGAAGTTGGAACAACCGTGACACCAACGGTTGCTACTGCTGGCACCACGGAAAACGTTGTGCCTGCGCAGGCGCGAATCACTGTTGACGTGCGTGTAAATGAAGTGAGCGAAAAAGTCAGGGTGGAAGCGGCGTTGGCTGCATTGACGCCAAATGTGCCTGGTGCGAAAATTACTGTCAGTGGTTCGATCAATCGGCCGCCAATGCACGAGTCGGCTGCAACCGAGTTGTTTGCCGTTGCAAAGCGCCTTGCGGATGAAATGGGCATTGACAACCTGAAGGGCATTGCAGTTGGCGGCGGTTCCGATGGCAACTTCACGGCCGCGATTGGTGTGCCGACGCTGGATGGTTTTGGTGCGTGCGGTGGTGGTGCCCACGCCGACACCGAGCATGTGAAGGTTTCGAAGATGGCAGAGCGAGCTGCACTGCTTGCAGCCGTAACGCGCGAACTTATTACGCGTTAGTTACTCCAGTTCGAGCAAGCCGCCGCCGCCAAGCGTGCCGGCTGCGCGATATTCATCAATTTTGGAGCGTGTGTCTTGAATGTCGAGGTTGCGCATAGTGAGTTGGCCAATGCGGTCGAGCGGTCCGAATGCTGCGCCCTCCACGCGTTCCATGCTGAGGCGCTCGGGGGCATAGGTGAGGTGCGGGCCGACGGTGTTGAGAATGCTGTAGTCGTCGCCGCGGCGCAACTGCACAGTGACTTCGCCAGAAACGAGTGAGCCAACCCAACGCAGTAGTGGCTCGCGCAGCATGAGTGCTTGTGGGTCGAACCAGCGGCCTTCGTATAGCAACCGGCCAAGACGACGGCCCATTTGGCGATAGTTCTCGATGGTGTTTTCGTTGTGGATTGCGGTGAGCAGGCGCTCGTAGGCAATGTGCAGCAGTGCAAGCCCAGGTGCTTCGTAGATGCCACGACTTTTTGCTTCGATGATGCGGTTTTCGATTTGGTCGCTCATGCCCAAACCGTGGCGGCCGCCAATGGCGTTGGCTTCATTAACCAAATCGGTGCGCGATGCAAACTCTTTGCCGTTGAGCGCAACTGGCCAGCCCTCGTGAAAGCGGATGGTGACGTCTTCGGTTTTGATTGCAACACTTGCGTCGTAGTGAGCCACGCCCATGATTGGTTTAACGATGTGCATGCTGGAAGAAAGTTCTTCAAGCGATTTTGCTTCGTGCGTTGCGCCCCAAATGTTGGCGTCGGTGGAGTACGCCTTCTCGGCAGAGTCGCGGTACGGCAGATTCTTTTTTGCGAGGAACGCGCTCATTTCGGCGCGGCCGCCCATTTCGCGAACGAAGTCGGCATCGAGCCATGGTTTGTAAATGCGCAGTTGCGGGTTGGCAAGCAGGCCGTAGCGATAGAAGCGCTCGATGTCGTTGCCCTTGTATGTGCTGCCGTCGCCCCAGATGTCGACGTTGTCTTGCTTCATTGCGCGAACGAGCATGGTGCCAGTGACGGCGCGGCCAAGCGGGGTGGTGTTGAAATATGTTTTGCCGGCAGTGGTGATGTGGAACGCGCCGCACTGCAACGCAACAAGACCTTCGTCTACTAACTCGGATCGACAATCCACCAAACGTGCGCCTTGTGCGCCGTATTGCTTGGCTCGTGTTGGCACGCCATCAAGATCGGGTTCGTCGGGTTGCCCAAGGTTGGCGGTGTAGGCGTATGGCAGCGCGCCTTTTTCGTGCATCCATGCAACCGCTGCCGACGTGTCGAGACCGCCCGAAAATGCGATGCCTACGCGCTCGCCAACGGGAAGCGAGGAGAGCACTTTTGCTTGCGACGCGGCGGGGTTCGTTTCAGGCATGCATCCACGGTACCGAACTTGATGCGCTGAAGACGACTGCTTTACGCCTTGGTTTTTGTGCGTCCCGCAAACGATGCAATCGCGATGAGGGCGGCTGCAATAGCAACGACACATTCGATGAGTGCGATGCCGGGAGAGTTGTTGATATCGAAGACGGCGACGACACCGATGAGGGCTGCTGACGCAAGGCCGATGATGTGCGCCCAGCGAACGATACGAAACGTGGCCACGATGCTGGCTGCCGGGCCGATGAACGGCAGGGCCCACACGAAGAACGGTGTGGGATTAGACACGGGGCCAATCCACCATGCGGGTTTGCCAACATTGCGCCCTGTGACGGCAACCACGATGAGCGCTGCGGCAACGAGCAGCCACGACAACACCATTGCGCGGCGCCAAGCAGGGCTAATTGCAACCGTGGGCTTGGCCTGCGGTGCGGGGAAGGCGGGGGGCGTCTGCACTACGTGAAGAGTACAACTCGGGGCTCGCAGTTAGCCTGATGAGGGATGTCGGGCCCACGTTTTGAGAAGTTTTCCGTCTTTTTCCCCATGTGGAATGAAGAGGAATACCTGCAACGTGCGCTGAACGCCGCAACCGAGCTTGGCGACGAGTTGATCGCACAAAATACCGCCGCCGACTACGAGATGATCATTGTTAACGATGCTTCGACCGATGCAACGGCCAGGCTTGCCGACGAGGCAGCGGCTGCGAACTGCCGGGTTGTGGTGGTGCATCACCCTGTTAACCGCAAACTTGGCGGGTCGATCAAGTCTGGCTTTGCGGCCGCAACAGGCGACGTGGTGTTGTACACCGACGCCGACTTGCCATTCGATTTTCGTGAAGTGCACAAGGCAATGCGCCTGATGAATCAGTACGAAGCCGACATTGTTGCCGCGTACCGCTTCGACCGAACGGGCGAGGGTTATGTGCGCGTGGTGTATTCGTTCTTCTACAACTTGTTGGTGCGTGCGCTGTTTGGTTGCCGCTTTCGCGATGTCAACTTTGCGTTCAAGTTGGTTCGTCGCAGCGTGCTTCAAAAAGTGCAACTAACCAGCGAGGGTTCGTTCATCGATGCCGAACTGATGGTGAGTGCGCGCAAGTTGGGCATGAATGTTGTGCAATTTGGCGTTGACTACTTTCCTCGCACGCGTGGTGTGTCAACACTCAGTTCGCCTTCGGTCATTGTCAAGATTTTGAAAGAGGCATGGGCCTTGCGTTCACATCTGAATGCACTTGCACCAAAAGGCAAATGAACGACAACACTCCATACAACGAATTTGATGAGTTTGACGACTTCGAGCCCGAAGATCGTGAACTGCATGATGAGTACGGCGACTTTCATCAAAGCGCTTACGATCGCTGGCGCCCCGCACTCATTGCGTTTGCTGTGCTGCTTACCGTCATCGCCGTGGCGGTTGTCAGTAACGGCGACAACGACTCGAACATCGAGTTGTCGAACCCCGATGTTGTTGTGGAGAGCACCAATCTTCCATTAGTTACGGTGCCGCTTACTCGCACACTGAAGACGGGGATGAAAGGCGACGACGTGTTGCGTGTGCAGCAGCGCCTTGCCGCACTGGGTTTCGACCCGGGCCCGCAAGACGGAGAATTTGGACAGAACACGGTGCAAGCAGTGTGGGCATTCGAGAAATTAGTGATGGCCACGCCGCGAGACAGGGCAACGGGCACAGTGACGGCATCCACGTGGGCAATCATGCAATCCGACTTGCGCATTTCGCCACGACGCAAAGCCGACACGGCAACGCATGTTGAGGTGTATTTGCCAGAGCAGGTAATGATCGTGTTTAAGGACGGTGCGCCGTCGCTTATTACTCACATGTCAAGTGGTTCGAATGAAAACTGGTGTGAAGAAGTGACGATCGACCCGGGCGAAGACGGCAACAACACCAATGCGCAAATCAAGTTGGGTATTTGTGGCGAGGCAATCACGCCTCCAGGCATTTTCTATTTCTATAACCGTCGTGTTGGCATGCGCGAATCCAAGTTGGGAACGATGTACAACCCCGTGTATTTCAATTACAACATTGCTATTCACGGCGCCATCCTGGTTCCGCTCAAGCCAGCGTCGCACGGTTGCATTCGCATACCTATGTCGGTTGCGCGTTACTTCCCGGCCCTCGTTGCCTACGGCGATCGCATTTATGTATTTGATGGCATCAAAGAACCAGAGGAATATGGCTCGCCGGTGCCGCCGTTTGATAAGCCAGACCCTAACTATGTGCCAACGACAACCATCCCGCCTGGTGGCACGACTACGGTGAAACCGGCGGGCACAACAACGGTTGTTGCGCCGACCACAACCATTCCATAACAAGATCGGAATCATCCCAATGAGCGAGCGCGTGCAGTACGACGAGTTTTCTATGTTTGGCGAAAACATTTCGGAGTACTCCATTGATGCATCGCCTACGCCCGTAGTGAAGCGCGTCGAAGCGAAGTTGTCGGATGGCCGAACAATGAGCGCGTTGCAGTGGGGTACAGGCGAGCCAAGCATGGTGTTGGTACATGGAAGTGCACAAAATGCGCACACGTGGGACACCGTTGCGTTGTCGCTTGGCGGTTCGCTGATTGCGGTGGATTTACCGGGGCACGGGCATTCCAGTTGGCGTGATGATGCCACCTACCCGCCCGCGATTTTGGCCGCCGACTTGGCCCAGTTGGTGCAGCAACTTGCGCCAAACGCGCGAGCCATTGTTGGTATGTCGCTTGGCGGCCTCACATGCCTCACGCTTGCCAGTACGCACCCGCACTTAGTGCGTCATCTTGTGCTTGTTGACATCACTCCAGGCGTGACATCGAAAAAGGCAAAAGCGGTGCTCGACTTTATTAACGGGCCGCAAAGCTTCCCAAGTTTCGACGAGTTGTTGACGCGCACGAAGGAACACAACCCAACCCGATCTGAAAGCAGTTTGCGCCGGGGAATCTTGCACAATGCTCGGCAACTTGACGACTTGTCGTGGGCGTGGCGTTACGACCGTCGCGGTCATTCCAGCAACGAACAGAGCGACACGCCGCATGGAAACCCACCCACTTCGCCGCTGTGGGACGTTGTCTCGGCATTGCACTGCCCATTGTTGATGGTGCGCGGCGGAACTTCTCCCGTGGTGGACGACGAGGACATTAACGAGTTGAAGAAACGCAACCCGGCGGCAGAAGTTGTGGTTGTGGAAGGCGCTGGACACAGCGTGCAGGGCGACAGGCCAATAGAGATGGCCGGGCTGCTGCGCCGCTTCGTATAGGGCGTTACCGCCCAATTAGCCTGAATATATGGTCAAGTTGGAAGTAGGCAAGAAGCTCGGTCGGCCTTGTGCTGTCGATGCTGGCGAGACGCGTAAGCGCCTGCTTGCCGAAGCCCGCCGCTCGTTTGCAACCGTTGGGTTTGAAGCAACCACCAATCGTTCGATTGCCGCAGCCGTGGGCATCACCACTGGCGCCATCTATCACTACTTTCCTTCGAAGATTGATCTGTATGTTGCGGCCTTCGCAGAAGTGCAGGATTTGGTGCACGATGCATTTGAAACCGCTGCTGCAAAACACGAAACCTTTGCCGCCAAGTTTTCGGCAATTCTTGATGCCATTGCCGAACTGGGTGCGAAAGACCCATCGCTTGCAAGTTTCGTAGTCGGTGTTTCCTCCGAGGCGCAGCGTCACCCCGATTTGTCTGATGCGATGAAGTCGTTGCGGTTTGCGCGCTCGGCGTTTTTGCACAAGATGTGCACGGATGCAGTTGAGCGCGGCGAGATCGTGGAAGGCATTGACGCAACAGTGCTGCACGACCTCATCAACGTGGTGATGTCGGGTTTGTCAAGGTTCTCCACCGTGGTCAACGACCAACAACGAGGCTTGGCGGTTATTGCTGGCTTGAAGCGGATTGTTGCCGGGGCCGCTGTGCCCGCCACTGCACGCTAAACAAGTCGTACAACACCACGGCGAGGCAAATCCAAATCAGAACGAAGCCAGACAGTTTTGCCTTCGTTACTTCTTCGTTGAATAACAGCCAGCCAAGAAGGAAGTTGGTGGTTGGTACGACGTACTGCATTGGCCCGATGATGGTGAGCGGGGTGCGTTGCGAGGCACCAGCAAACATGAGCAGCGGCACGGCCGTGATGACGCCGGTGAACAACACAAGCACAATTGACAATGCGCCTGCAGTGGTGGGCACGCTGCCAGCGCCAGACCACGTGTAGGCAACAAACAGCGCGGCAGGAACAAACAGCAACAGCACTTCGGCTGTGAGGCTTTCGAGCGGCGGCAGGGAAATTTGCTTCTTCAAATATCCGTACGTTGTCCAGGACGATGCAATGACGAGGGCAATCCATGGCACGCGGCCGTAGGCAATGGTGAGCACCGCAATACCGCTGACTGCGAAGCCAACCGCGATGCGTTGGCGCGTGCTTAGTTTTTCGCGCAGTACAAAGACGCCAACAACAATGGTGAATACGGGCGCAATGAAATAGCCGAGCGCTACTTCCAGAACGTGTTTGTTGACGACTGCCCACACGTATGTCGTCCAGTTGATGGTGAGCAACACGCTTGCGAGGCCAATGCGGGCAACGAGGCGAGTGTTGCGAAGTGTTTGCAGCAGCGGGAAGAAGCGCCGAGTGGCCAGCATGGCTGCAACGAGAATGATGGCGGAGGTGACAATGCGCCAACCGATGAGTTCGAACGCGTCAAATTCTTTGAGTGCTTTCCAATACAACGTGAGTAGGCCCCAAATGAAGTAGGCCGAAAAACCAAGCGTGACACCAACACGAAAGCGAGCATTGTCGGCGTCGGTGCGCGACGCATCGCTTGGTGTTGTACTCATTGTGTAATCACAACGGTTCACGCTACTTGCCGTGTGCCGATAGCCTGAAACAAGTGGATATCACCACCTCGACCCCGTGGAAGCAAGTGCTTTCGCTCGCGGCATCTAGCCAACAGCACACCCTTGCTCAGATGTTTGCCGCCGACACTAAGCGCGCAAGCACAATGACGATGCAGGCAAATGTTGGCGCACAATCGTTGCTTGTAGATGTTTCGAAGCAGAACATTTCGTCCGAAATACTGAGCGCACTCCTTGATGTTGTGCGCGAGGCGGGCGTGGATCAACGACGCGACGCAATGTTTAGTGGCGCAATAGTGAACAACACCGAGCAGCAGCCTGCTTTGCATATTGCATTGCGCTCGAAGGCAACCTCAGACGTATCGGCGGCGGTTGCAGCCGAGCGAAAGAAGATGACCGAGTTTGCAAACGGCGTGCGCAACGGCACGATTTGTGGTGCAACCGGCAAAACATTTACGCATGTTGTCAACGTGGGCATTGGCGGAAGCGACTTGGGGCCGCGTTTGGTGTGGGAAGCGCTGAGCCCAGTAGTGAAAGCCAGCTTGCAGTGTCGTTTCGTATCCAACATCGACCCGCTCGGTGTGCAAGAGACGCTGCAGGGCCTAGATGCCGAGCGCACGTTGGTAGTGATGTGCTCTAAAACTTTTTCGACTAGCGAAACACTCGCTAACAGCCGCGCGATTGCCGCATGGTTGGAGAGCGCGTTGGGTGCCGATGCGGTTGCTCAGCATTGCGTGGTAGTTGCAGTGGACGCGCAGAAGGCGCGCGCGCAGAACATCGCGTTTGCTCACTCGTTTGCAATGTGGCAGTGGGTTGGTGGGCGGTATTCGGTTTCTTCGGCCGTCAATTTGTGCAACGTGGTTGCCTTCGGGCCCGAAGTGCACGACCAAATGTTGGACGGCATGCGTGCCATCGACGAGCATTTCGTATCTGCGCCGTTGCAACAAAACATCCCAATGGTGTTGGGAGCCATTGGTATTTGGAACAGGTCGGTGCTTGGCCGCGCAACGCATGCTCTCATCTCGTACTCCGACGCGCTGGCTTCGTTTGCGCCGTACGTTCAGCAACTAGAGATGGAAAGTAACGGCAAGCGAGTGCGCACAGACGGCACCCCCGTTTCGGTTGAAACTGCTCCGGTCATTTGGGGTGGCGTGGGCACAAACTCGCAGCACGCCTACATGCAGTTGCTACATCAGGGAACCTCCGTGATCCCTGTGGATTTCATTGGTTTTGCCAAAGTGCTTGCGCAGGGATCGGAAGAACACGACGCGTTGGTTGCAAATATGTTGGCGCAGTCGCAAGCACTTGCATTCGGGCGCGCAGCAGATGGCGCGGATGCGGCTTTGTCCGACCATCGTGCAATGCCAGGTAACCGCCCAAGCACAACCATCATTGCCAGCCAACTGTCGGCTGCAACCCTTGGGGCACTGATTGCCCTCTACGAACACAGCACGTTTGTGCAGGGCTGTATTTGGGATATCAACTCGTTCGATCAGTGGGGTGTGGAGCACGGCAAACAACTTGCCGCAACGGTGGCTGCAGATATTGCCGAAGGTACGGCAAGTGCCAGCCACGATTCTTCAACAAAATCGCTGCTTGATTGGTACTTGAAGCACCGTTAAGCCACGTAGTCTTTCGGCGTGGCCGTGCAGATTTCGCAAGCAGAACGGATGATGAATTTGTTGGCGTTGCTGGTGCAACGCTCGCAACCCCTCACGCTTAAACAGATTCGCCAAGAATTGGGCAACCAGTATTCGCCGAGCGACACCGCAGCCAGGGCCGCATTCGAGCGCGACAAGAATGATTTGCGACAGATGGGAATACCCATCGAGATGATCACGCTGGGCGGCGATGCGGCGGGCGAAGGCGCATACAAAGTAGATCGACGCAAGTTCGAGTTAAGCGATTTGCGCCTCACCGACAGCGAGAGGGAAGCGCTGCAGATGGCGGTTGCAACCATTCGTTTAGGCGCAAGTCACGGCGACGAAGCGTTGTGGAAGTTGGGTGGCGAGCGCGCACTGAATACGCCCTCCACTAGCGTGAACGTGCAACTGGACGACAGCATTTTGCCAGCACTTGCCGCGGGCGTGGTGGAGCACCGCACATTCAACTTCACATATAAAGGTGAGGTTCGACGCGTAGACCCATATGGGTTGTTGGCGCGAAATGGTTTTTGGTACATCGTTGGCTTCGATCACCTGCGCGGTGCGCAACGAGTGTTTCGTGTCGATCGCATCGAAGGAAAACTGGAAGCGGGCGACAAGGGTTCGTTTCAGCGCCCCGACGGTTTCGATTTGGCGAAGGCCGTGCCAACCGAGCAAGAGATGTTGGCAGAAGGCGACAGCCAAAGCCCAACGGCCGTGGTGTTGGTAGACAAAACACTTGCCAGCCGAGTGCGCCGCGAGTTTGGCGATGGTTCGGTAGCCAAAGAACGCGCAGATGGTTCGATCGAGTTTGTTATTCCGTGCGCCAACCTGGACGCCTTTCGGTTGTGGTTGTTTGCCATGGTTGACCGGGCCGAAGTGCTGTCGCCGCCGGCAATGAGGGCCAAAGTCATCGAGTGGCTTACACAACAGGCGCGGGGCAACTGATGGCTTCGCGAAAAGTTGTGCGCAAGGGAGTAGCCAATTTGTTGTCGGGGCGTAAAGCGCGCCGCGGCCCTCGCAGCGCGGCAGAGCGCGTGTCTGGTTTGCTCGTGATGTTGCCGTGGGTGCTCGAGCGCAAGCGAGTGAAACTTGCCGACATGGCCAAACAATTCAAATTGACCGAGGCCGAATTGATGGCCGACATCATGATGGCCGCAATGTGCGGCGTGCCTCCGTATTCGCCAGATGCGTTGATCGATGTGTTTGTGGACGAAGACGAAGTAGTGGCCGAAGTTCCTTCCGTGTTTTCTCGGCCGCTGCAACTGAACACGGCAGAAGTGTTTGCTCTTGTCACCATGGGCCAGGCTGCAATGAAATTGGCCGGCGCCGACACATCGGGCCCACTTGCAACCGCACTAGCCAAAGTTCGGCCGCTGTTGCCCGACGACTCGATGGTGGTGGTGGATATTGCCAACATCAAGTTTCTGCCCGAGTTGCGCCAAGCACTGAGCCCCGCCGAGCAAGTGACGATTACTTACTTTGCGCCGTCTACCGCCACGCGCACCGAGCGCACTATCACGCCGCGCGCGGTGTTTGAAGACGCGGGCAATTGGTATGTATCGGCCGACGACAACTTGTCTGGCGAGCGCCGCGTGTTTCGTGTGGATCGCATCGAGGCGCTCACTCGCACCGGCGTGTTGGCGCCAAAGTTTGGCGAGCCAGATGAGATGGACAGCGACGGCCCCGAATGGTTTGGCGACGCAGTGCAACACGTGACGTTGCGCGTTGCCCCACGAGCGCGGTGGGTTGTGGAGTCGTACCCCTACGTCTCGCGTGTGCAAGAAGCCGACGGCAGCAGCGTGGTGCAGATGGCAGTCAGCAGCGAGCACTGGCTGAGCAGGTTGCTCTTGCGGGCCGGAAGCGATGTGCAGGTTGTAGAGCCCGCCAACTACGCCGACTTGGGCCAGCGCACGGCACGCAGCGTGCTGCAGCGCTATGGCAAGTAAACAGCGCCAAGTAGTTATTTAGAGGCGAGTGCCTTCGTAAAGCTTTCGCGGTCGAAGTAGTCGCGCCACAGCGCAATCTTGCCTTCACTGACTACAAAAAGGCCCGCAATATCTAGCTCGATCCAGCGGCCATCCATCTCGAAGCGGTCGGTGCGTTCGTTCATGACCACGCCGTGTTCCATGTCGCCGCTGCTTACTTGGTGGTGAATGAGCCATTCGATCTTGGTTGCTTCGGCCATGAACTCGCTCAAAATTGCGATCATTGCATCTTTGCCAAACACCTTGGTGATGGGCACGTTGTCGTATTCGCAGTCGTCACTGACCATGTCCATTGCCGCAGTGAAGTGACTTTGTTCGATGTTCTCGATGAACCGTGTGACGAATTCGCCCGGATCGGTAATGGTGCTGATGCTTGCTGATGCCATGTCTCTAGTTTGACAGGCGCGCCACGCGCAATTGCGCTTATCGAGTGTGTGTGGCCAACCTAATTAGGCCGAATGAGCAACGCGGGCACGAATGCCAATTGGTGCAGCAACGGTGTAGCCGGCCATGTGCCGCTGCTCTTCGTTTTCGCCACCCCAAAAACCGTACTCGTGATTGTTTCGTGCGTACTCTTTGCAAATTGACTGCACGGTGCATGCGTCGCACAACGAACGCGCTTTTGCTTCGCGACGATCGCGTGCCTGGGGGCGTTCTGCTTTTGGTGCGAAGAACAATTTCATTTTGCCCTTGCAGTTTGCTTCGCGAGTCCAGTCGGATTCCTGAGTAATGGGCGTGAGTAAATCAACCGAATCGGAGACGTCGAAGTGATGCTCGGCGGGGACCATTTTGATGGACGAGTTGAGCGACATTTGCGGTGCCTTTCACTACTGGGTGTATTTAACACTAAGTCGTGGAAAGCTGAAAATGCAAGGAAGTTGGGGTGTGGCGTGTGGCTCTCGCTTACAGCAGTTCGGCAGCCAGGCTGGCTACCTCGCTGCGCTCGCAGGCGGCCAGCGTGATGTGCCCAAAGCAGCGCTGGCCTGCAAAGGCATGGATCAGGACGGCGAGGGCGTTGTTCGACTCGCCCATGTACGGGGCGTCGATCTGGCTGGTGTCGCCGGTGAAGACCACCTTGGTGCCTTCGCCGATGCGGGTGAGGATGGTCTTCAGCGTGGTGGGCTCCAAGTTTTGGGCTTCGTCCACCACAACAAACTGTTGCTGCAGCGATCGGCCGCGAAGGAACGTCACCGACTCCAGTGTCAGTTGGCCGCGGTCGGTGAGGTCGTCGATGAGGCTACGTGCATCGCGACTGGAGCGCTGATCGGTGAGCGCCACGATCGCATCATGAATTGCCGACATCCATGGGTCGAGCTTTTCGTCCAAGTTGCCCGGCAGGAAACCAACGTCGGCTCGGCCAACCGGCACGAGTGGTCGGTACACGGCCAGCCGTTCGTAGCGGCGTTGTTCCACCACTTGTTCAAGCCCGCATGCAATTGCCATCAGCGTCTTGCCTGTGCCCGCGCGGCCGTCGAGGGCGATGACGGTGATTTCTGGATCGAGCAATAGTTCAAGTGCAAAGCGCTGTTCTTTGCTTCGTGCACGCAAGCCCCATGCCTCGGGTGGCGCTTGCGAAAGCAGTTTCAATTCGTTGTCGTTGCAGCGGGTGAGTGCCGACTGCGAACCGGAACGCAAGACCGCAAAGTTGTTGTCGACCAATGCGGTTGTGCCAACAACCGAAACCATTTCGACGCCGCCACTTTTGTACAGCGAGTCGATGTGCTCGACAGTGGTGTCGATAGAAGTCCAGCCCATTGGTCGGCTAGCAACTGCCGCACCCACTGGCTGGTGCTCTTCCGCGATGAGGCCCATGTGGGCTGCCTTGATGCGCAGCGCCGCATCGTTAGAAATCATGCGTGTGGGCGACGTGCGCATTTGGCCAAGTGCTGCGCCAATGATGCGGTTGTCGGGAATCTCTGGATCCAGCCCGTGCTCGATCAGCAAGTGGCGCTGAATGCCATTCACTTCTATTTGCACCGTTCCGCCCTCGGGGGTGTCGTGCACTGCAACAGGCGTTGCAAGCGAGCCGCCTGCTTTGCGTCGCAACTCCTCAATCGTTCGCAATGCTGTGCGAGCCGAACGACCAACATCATCCATTCGTGTTTTCAAACCGTCGAGCTCTTCAACAACAGTGAGTGGGATGACCACGTCGCAACCGACGTAGGTAAACAAGCAGGCCGGGTCGGCAACTAATACCGATGTATCGAGAACGACGCGAGTGGGGCGAAGTGTTGGTGTTGCGTCGACGCTTGAAGCAAGTGTTTCGCCAGCGATGTCTGTGTGCTGGTCAGATGATGAGTCGTGAGTACGCAACAGTGCTTAGTGTTGCCGAACGAAAAATTGCAGTGGTGGATACCGAGCAAGTTTTTTGTAAATTTCTGGTTTCGGAGGGTCAAAAAGGGCAATTTTGGGAAATATTTTAAAAATATTTTTTGGGCTTTTTTGACCGGTTTTCGACCCTCTCAAACCCACTGTTTACGGGGGTGGCGAGGCGCAAATCCTTACCCGTATTGGAGCGGATTTTCGCATGCTTGAAGCCCTTACTGGATAAGGAATTGGCCCAAAATGCCAAAAATGAGGCCCCATAAAACCCAATACCAGTATGGGTTTTCGCAAATTCATTGGGTTTTTGCCCGATTTGCACTCAGGGAAAACACTCAAAACAACACAATATTTTTTCATCAAAAGTTTGCTCAAAATTCTTCTCTTTCCGAACAAAAAACCGGCGAAGAAAATCAGTGACGACGGTCATCGCAAACTTTGCAAAGTGAGTGCAAAACGTTTTCAATGCTTGCAATTTGATTTCAGACCGATTCAGATAGTGAATGAATCAGTTTCCGATTCCGAGAAAGTTAGGTAAGCAAATGACAAAAGCAGAGCTCATAGATGCAGTTGCTCAGAAGTCCGGAGTGTCGAAGGCAGATGCCGAACGCACTATCGCAAGCTTCTTTGAACTGGTCGTAGCCTCAGCGATTAAAGGTGAGAAAGTTGCATGGCCGGGCTTCGGTTCGTTCAGCACTTCAAACCGTAAAGCTCGTACCGGCCGTAACCCACAAACGGGTGCACCGGTTCAGGTACCAGCATCTACAGCAATGAAGTTCACTTCAAGCTCAACGCTGAAGAGTGAATTAAACCCAAACCGTAAGTAATACCTATCAAGGAGAAATATCATGGCAGCAAAAAAGCGCAAGAAGGCCGCTAAGAAGGCCCCAGCAAAGAAGCGTAAGGCAGCAAAGAAGACAGCTAAGAAGGCAACGAAGAAGGCAGCGAAGAAAGCTCCTGCCAAGAAGCGTCGCAAGAAGGCTGCAAAAAAGAAATAAGGCCTTAGCCGAAAATAATTCGGTTCGGAACACTGTAAATCGGGGGGCTTCGGCCCCCCGATTTTTTTATGTTCAACAACGTTTGATTAAGCGAAGTCTCCGTTGAGCCAGCTTGCGGGCAATTGCGCCAAGTCGTCCGGGGTGTCAATGTCGAGAGCCAGTTGTTCGTTGCGCACAATGCGCACAGGTAGGCCCAGCCGGGCTGCCTCCGCCTGATGGGCGGCAAAACTGCCTGGCCCGTAGTGAAATGTAAACCCGCTGCGGGCGGGGATCACGAGCACGTTGGTGCCGTCCTCGTGGCGATCGGGAACGATGGTCACGGTTGTGGTGGCCAACTGGCTATCGACAATAGATAGTAGTTGGTCGGCAAAGGGCAAGTCGCTGTGCGCAACTAAAACCCAGTCGCGTTTGAATTGTGCTGCATCCACACCGCACGCGACAGCGGCGTTAAGCCCAGGAGCGGTTTGGCGAACTACAAGAGCGCCGCGTTGACGCGCCCACTGCGCAATGTTGTCGTTGTCGCACACCACAAACGTGTCGACACCAAGCGACGCTTCCAACAGCCCGCCTGCGGTGAACTCGGCAAGTGATGCCCGGTTCTCATTTGACAGCACCGACTCCAGCCTGGCCTTGGCATCGGTAAAGCCCTTAATGGGCAGTACAACAGCACCGCCGTGCAATGAGGAAACGGGATAAGCCACGGCCGTAGCCTACGGGCGATCAAATCTCGTAGCGTGAGGCGCGTGGGGACAACGGTTTGTGTGGTTGGCGCGGGCTCGTGGGGCACAACTGTTGCTGCGTTGATTGCGCAGAACACCAGCACAACGTTGTGGGCGCGACGCCAAGCGTTGGCAGACGAGATAAACGATCGACACACCAACTCGGCTTACCTCGGCGATCATCTGTTGCCAAGTTCGTTGCATGCATCGCACGACATGGGCAAGTTGATTGCCGAGGCTGACATCGTTGCAATGGCGGTGCCATCGCAAGGGTTTCGCGCAGTGGCAACCGAAGTGCAGCGTTACATTCGTACCGGGGTGCCAATTATCAGCCTGTCGAAAGGTTTGGAGAGCACATCGTTTTTGCGCATGAGCGAAGTGCTGCAGCAAGAGATTCCTGGCAGCCCGGTTGCAGCATTAAGCGGCCCAAACTTGGCGCGCGAAATCTTGGTGGGGCAGCCTGCGGCAAGCGTTGTTGCGTGCGCCGACGAGGCAGTTGCGCGAGAAATTGCAGACCTCATTGCACGACCAACGTTTCGTTTGTATACCAACACCGACATCGTTGGTTGCGAAATTGGTGGCGTAGTAAAAAACGTGATTGCGATTGCGGCAGGAATCGCGCAGGGTTTTGGATTTGGTGACAACACCAAAGCAACGCTGGTGACACGCGGCCTTGCCGAGATGAGCCGATTGGGCGTGGCACTTGGTGCAAACGCCCTCACGTTTGCTGGCCTGGCCGGAATGGGCGACATTATGGCCACGTGCGCCTCTGCACAGAGCCGCAACACGCAGGTGGGTATGCGCCTTGGCAAGGGCGAATTGATTGCCGACATCGTGCAGTCGATGAACATGGTTGCCGAAGGCGTAAAGAGCTCGTCATCGGTTGTGCAATTGGCCCGATCCCGCGGAGTTGAGATGCCAATTGCCGAGCAGGTGGCTGCCGTGTGTGACGGTTCGCAAACAGCCGAGAAGGCATTGCGTTCGTTGATGAGCCGTTCCTCGCGCAGCGAATTCGACTGAACGCAGCATTGCCCCATCGGCAATACTGAAGCGGTGAGTAATTCGCCCGGCGTCATTTCATCCATCTCCTTAAGCGCAAGTGTGCGCAAGGCAAGACACGTGTTGGGTGTGCGCGGCGGCGGATGGAGCGCGGTTGTAAACGAGCGCGGTTTGGTAACGCTCGACGACGGTTCGCCAACGTTGCTGTGGCACGTTGCAGCCGACGACCGTTGGCACGACCCAGGAAAAGAGCCAGGTGTTCGCCAGCAACGACGTGCGGGCGTGCCGGTTGTAGAAACCCGCGTTCGCATTCCGGGTGGCGACGCGGTGCAGCGCGTGTATGCAGTGCCCGATCATGGCGGGCTTTTCGTCATGGAGTTCAGTAACGAATCCACATTGCCAATTGCTATCGCACTCACCCGACCAGACATCATTTCGATGCGCTCACCAAGCCCGGTTGGCCCGCAAGGCATCGAGTTGCCTGAGGGAAGCGTGGTCTTTCCAGTTGCGCACGGCTCGACGTTGCGCGTTGCGTTGTGCGCTGATGGCTCGCAGCCAGCCATCAATCTGGACAGGTTGCCCAACGCCGAACAACTGCAGCGCGGTTGGCTCACCAGCGTGGAAAAGGCGGGCTGGTCGATTGTTCCCGACAAGTCGCTTTCGCCGATCATCAACCGATTGCGCAGCGATGCATTGGTGTTGAGCGCGCACCCCGTCTCGCAATGGGCCGACAACATCGAGGCCGACGACATTGCGTTCTTACTCACCGTGCACGAGTTGGTGCGAATGGGCGAGCGCGTAGAGCAGCACATCTTTGCCGTCGTGCAAGCGGTGGAAAATGTGTTGAAGGCGCAACGCAAGGCAGCAAGCGTTGCGTGGGATGCAGAGCGTGCATTGTTTGCCGCGCAGTGTGTGTTTAGCGCGATGGGCGAGACGCGGGCTGCAAGCGATGTGCTGTTGTCGCGTACGCGGTTGGCAGATGTTGGTGCATTGCCCAACGAGGCGCCTACCGACATTCGTGTTATTGGTTGGCTAGACGAACAGTTGGTTTCGGCCCGACGCGATGGAACTGTGGCGTTGTTGCGTTACGGCATTCCGCGCATGTGGCTTGGTGTCAACTTCGAATGTCACGACATTGTTGTCTCTCACAATCAGGCGGTTTCGTATGGCGTGCGCTGGCATGCAGAGCGCCCAGCGTTGTTGTGGGAAGTGCAAGGCGCAAGTATCGCACTCGATGCTGGGGCAACCGACTCAACATGGTCGAGCACCGCAACCAGCGGCGAAACATTGTTGGCTGGGTTTTTGCCGTGACAACACTGCCCACCACGGCAACCGAGCAAAGGTTGCTGTCTAGAGGGCATCACTATGTTGTGGGAATAGACGAGGTGGGCAAGGGTGCATGGGCCGGGCCGCTTGTTATCGGCGTTGCGGTGCTCACGAACGACGTCATCCAATCGAAAGACCCAGGCGCACTAATGGGCGGCGCGCGCGACTCGAAACAATTGTCGGAAACAAAACGCGAAGCAATGTTTGATCACGTTGCGGCAACGTGCGCGGGGTGGGCCATTGGTGCCGCATCGCACGCAGAGTGCGATGAGTTGGGCATGAATGCTGCACAAAGACTGGCTACGAAACGTGCTCTTGCGCAGCTTGGCGAAAGTATTGACTTGCAAAATGCATGTGCGGTCATCGACGGCAAGTGGGATTTTGTCTCGCCGCATATCGCAAACGTGATGACCGAAGTGAAGGCCGACGCATCGTGCCTTTCCGTTTCTGCGGCCTCGGTGTTGGCCAAGGTAAGCCGAGATCGATTGATGCGTGACTACGCCAAGGATTATTCGTTCTGGAGTTTTGACACCAACAAGGGCTACCCGTGCGCGAAACATCGGTTGGCGTTACAGGGGTACGGCCCTTCCGCCATTCATCGCACGTCGTGGGCATTTATGGAGAACTTTGTGCCATGGCTGTCGGGTGCGCCTGGCGCAGCGTGAGGGGAAGCCGCTGTAACTGCCGGTTGCTGAGGGTTGGAAGAAACTGACGCACCGCTAAGCCGCCTTGCAATGCTTGAGCCGCGCCAAACATGGTGCAGCGTTGCAACGAGCGAGTAAACGAACTGTTGGCGCCGGCATTGAAACTGAGCCCAACGGCCGAAGCCATGTAGGGCACGTCGATTTCGAACCCGCCGGGAAACTCTTCAAACCCGATGACGATGCGCCGCAGGATCCAGAGCGCGCTTGGGCCAAGAACGGGTAACCAAAAGTGCTCGACATACCTGGACAACACGCAATGGCCGTTTGTGTCCACCACCGGGTCGTGCCAGGGCACCACTACCAAAGTTTGTTCAATCAGCAGCTCGCGTGCCTTTGGCAGGTGTCGTGCCGCGTGTGGTTCGTGCACAGATTGTTGGTTCGGTTCGTCCATACCCGTGATGTGTGCGCGAAGATGGTGCAGTGGAAGATGTGTCGTCGCAAGCGCTAGACGAAGCGCGCACGTTGTTGGCGCAATCTCGGCGCGTCACCGTGTTTACCGGCGCGGGTATTTCTACCGATTCGGGAATTCCCGATTATCGCGGGCCTAATGGTTTGTGGACACGTAACCCGAAGGCCGAAAAGATGTCGTCGCTTAGCCACTACTTGGAAGATCCGGAAGTGCGTCAGTTGGCGTGGCAAAACCGCGTGCGTTCGCCGGCATGGGGTGCGCAACCCAATGACGGGCATCGCGCACTGGTGAAGTTGGAGGAGCGCGGCGTGTTGGTTGCGTTGGTGACGCAAAATATTGACGAGTTGCATCAGCAAGCAGGGCATCATCCGAACAACGTTGTGGAGGTGCACGGCACCATGCGTTATTCGCGATGCTGGAGTTGCTCCGACCGACGACCAATGCAAGAAACATTGCAACGCGTGCGCGATGGCGAAATTGATCCTGCATGTTTGTTGTGTTCTGGCATTTTGAAAAGCGACACCATTAGCTTTGGTCAGTCGTTGGTGCCCGAAGTAATTGAACGTGCCATGTGGGCGAGTGAGAACTGCGATGTGTTGCTTGCTGTTGGCTCGAGCTTGTCGGTGTTTCCTGCCGCCAACGTGGTGCCGCGGGCCAAGGCCGCCGGCGCGCGGGTGATCATCATTAATGGTGAGCCAACCAAGATGGATCAGTACGCCGACGTGTTGCTCGTGGGCAAGATTGGTGATGTACTTCCCGCCGTTATTGGGTAGGCGGATAATCCCGACTTAAACGGTAGGGTATTAGCCGGAGGTCCCCCCAACATGGCTAGTTTTCGCGACTTGCTTGCACAAGCAAAAGCACAAATCACCGAGATCGACACCAACGATTCGGCCGCGCGCGTTGCCTCGGGCGGGGTCATCATGCTCGACGTTCGCGAGCCCGACGAACACGAACAGGGCGCACTTGTTGGCGCGCTGCACATTCCGCGCGGACACCTTGAAGCCCAAATTGAGGGCAAGATTGTCGACAAGAACGCGCCAGTCATCGTGTATTGCGCGGGCGGCGTGCGAAGCGCATTTGCAGCAAAGACTTTGCAAGAACTTGGTTACACCAACGTGTTGTCCATGGCAGGCGGTTTCGGCAAATGGAAAGACGAAGGCCGTGAGTGGCGCACACCAACACTGCTCAGCGCCGAACAACGCAATCGTTATCAACGACACATCTTGTTGCCCGAAGTTGGGGTAGAGGGCCAAGCCAAATTGTTGGGAAGCAAAGTGTTGATGCTTGGCGCGGGCGGCCTTGGTTCGCCATCGGCGATGTACTTGGCTGCAGCAGGCGTTGGCACGATTGGCATTGTCGACATGGACGAAGTGGATGCATCAAACTTGCAGCGCCAGATTTTGCACAACATCGATCGCATTGGCGACCGCAAAGTTGATTCGGCAAAAAAGACGCTCAACTTGCTGAACCCCGACGTCAAAGTGATTACGTACGACACGCGTTTGGATGCCAGCAACATCATGGAGATCATTAAGGGCTACGACGTCATCGTCGACGGCGCCGACAACTTCCCAAGCCGTTACTTGCTGAACGATGCAAGTATCAAACTTGGCATTCCTGTAGTGCACGGTTCCATCTTCCGCTTTGAAGGAATGGTGACGGTGTTCGATCCAAAGTCAGGCCCCACCTATCGCGACATGGTGCCCGAGCCGCCGCCAGCAGAGCTTGCACCGAGTTGTGCAGAAGCCGGCGTGTTGGGCGTGCTGCCAGGAATCGTTGGGTCGATTCAGGCGCTCGAAACCATCAAGGTGTTGTTGGGTCTTGGCGATTCACTCAGCGGCCGAATCCTTGCCATCGACACCACTGAAATGACGTTCCGCACCTTCAAATTGCGTCCGGATCCAAACAATCACGTGACGTATGCCAACAGAGACCGAATTGAAGTACGCGATCTTGAGGGTGCTTGCGCCCCTTGGCTTTCCCACTAAGTAACTAGTATTTAGCCGTGGTGTCACGGTCATTTGCCATCGTCGGCGCAGGATTTTCAGGCGCTGTGGTGGCCCGCCAGATGGCCGAGGCGGGGCATACCGCAACCGTGTACGACACCAGGCCCCATGTGGCCGGCAACTGCTTTACCGCCCGCGACGAAACCGATGTGATGGTGCACGTGTACGGCCCACACATTTTCCACACGCAGCACCAACACGTGTGGGATTTCATCAACCGCTTTGGCGAAATGATGCCGTACCGCCACACGGTTCGCGCAATGGTGGGCGACACGATGTACCGGATGCCCATGAACCTCACGCTGATCAACGATTTTTTCGGCACCCAGTTCACCCCCGAAGAGGCTGAAGCGTTTGTTACGTCAAAAGCCGACGCAACAATTACGAACCCTGTTTCGTTTGAGGATCAGGCGCTGCGTTTTGTTGGCCGCGAATTGTACGAAGCATTTTTTGCCGGCTACACAAAGAAGCAGTGGGGTGTCGACCCAACCGAATTGCCGGCCAGCATCTTGGCCCGGTTGCCACTGCGCTTCACAGCAGACGATTCGTATTTCAATCATCCGTTTCAGGCAATACCGCGCAACGGGTACACGCCAATCGTGCAAGCAATTCTGGATCACCCGAACATCACGGTGCACCTGAACACGCGTTTCAACAAATCACAATCTGGTTCGTTCGATCACGTGGTTTGGACTGGCCCAATCGATGCGTATTTCAACTACGAGCATGGTCGTTTGGGTTACCGCACGCTTGATTTCGTGAAAGAAGTGCACGATGGCGACTTTCAAGGCTGCCCAGTGCTCAACTATTGCGATGTGGATGTTCCGTACACACGGATTACCGAGCACAAACATTTCGCTCCGTGGGAAACGCACGAACAAACCGTGACGTATCGCGAGTATTCGCGGTTGTGCGAAGAAAACGACACGCCGTATTACCCCATTCGGTTGGTGAAAGAAAAAGATCAGTTGCTGAACTACGTGCAGCGGGCACGTGACGAACGCAATGTCACGTTCCTGGGCAGGCTTGGCACCTATCGTTATCTCGACATGGACGTCACTATTCACGAGGCACTGCAGGCCGCGAGCGGCATGCTTTCGGCAATTGCCGACGGCAGCGAGATCCCTTCGTTCTTCACCGACCCAATTGGTGTGGCATGACGCAAATGTTGCAACGGCTTACGTTGCCAAAGCCAGAAACTACAGAGCCGCTGTTGTACGCGCGCCTGGTCGGCGAATCGCGCGTTGTTGCCGACGGCGTGGTGCTGGCAAGCGGCGCACAGGTTTCGTTCGACACTTCGTTCGGCGTGTTTGCTGCCGGCCGCTGGCGCCGCGTCTCAACGGTTAATCAACTATCGGTAGAGGTTCGTGCGTCGGGTATTGGCGTTGTCGAAGTGGTTGCGGTTACCGGCAATCGTGAAGAGGTTGTGGCGCATGCGTCGCTGCCGCGCGGCGAGGGCGCACCAACCAGCGTTGTGCTGCCGCTAGAGCCGCTGCAAACATCCAAGCACGGCACCTACTTCGTTCGTGTACGCGCCGATGGTGGCGAGGTGTGCATGACGGGCGGGCAGTGGATCACCAGCGATGCGCCCGCGCACGATGTGCGACTGTCGCTTTCCATCACCACGTTCAACAGGCAGGAGTACGTGCGGAAAACTGTGCACAACGTGCTGCAGCTGGAGTCCGAACTTGCCCCGCTCACTGGGCGCTTGCGCGTGTTCGTGGTGGACAACGCACAAAACGTCACGTTCGATGCCGCGCCAAACGCACCGCTGCAAGTGGTGCCAAACGGCAACTTGGGCGGCGCTGGCGGTTTCGCCCGCGGCCTGATGGAGTTGCGCAAGCAAGGTTGGGCAACGCACGTGTTGTTCATGGACGACGACATCACGCTCGAGCCGGAGGCGCTGGTGCGAACCATGGCGCTGTTTGCATTTGCGCGCGACCCGAAGCTGTGCGTGCACGGCGCAATGCTGAGTGAAGAGCGCCCATGGCTGCAGTTCGAGGCCGGCTCCGAGTATTCGTTTAGGTCTATCTACCCGCTGCAGGCACTGGGCCGCGAAGACGACTTGCGCACGCGCGAGCTTGCCATCACAGACGCGCCCGAAATTCCGTTTGATTACACAGCGTGGTGGTACACCGCGTTTCCAATCAACATCACCAAAGACAACCCGCTGCCCGTGTTTGTGCGCGGCGACGACGTTGGCTTCGGCTTAATGCACACCGGCAAGCACTCCATCACGCTGAACGGAGTCATTGTTTGGCACGCCGATTTCGGCTTGAAGAACAACCCGTCTTCGTTGTATTACGAGTCGCGCAACTTGGCGCTTGTCGACACGCTGGTGTTCGACAAGCATCATTGGTGGAACCTTGCCTACCGCTTCGCATCATTCGGTTTCCGCAACTTGTTCTCCATGCGTTATGCCTCGACCGAATACATGCTGAAAGGGCTGAACGCGTTTCTCGCAGGCCCCGATGTGTGGATGAAGATCGATCACGCCGCACTGCACGACGAGCTGCGCGTTTGCGCAGAGGAGCGCCCGCAACCTTTAGCAGGCGATTTGTTGCTGATTGCGCCGCGCCAACCGCGCCATAAAGTGTTGCGCGCATTTGGATTCTTGTTTGCACTGTTGCTTGTAGGCGGCTACATCATTCCTCGGCCGCTGCGCCTACGTCGTCACGGCATTGGCCCAATCGATGCGCGTGCGGTGGGCGTTGCCACTTTGCGCAACAGCATTTTGTACCGCCACGACCGCATTGCCGATGGCTACGTGGTGCAGCGCGACACCAAACGTTTCTGGAAACTGCTTGGCGAAGTGGCGGGGTCGATCGTGCGCATTGCCACCTCGTACAACCGTTTGAAGCGCGAGTATCGCGCGGCGTATCCGCTGATGGTCAGTGATGCGGCGTGGGAAGAGCGGTTTAGCGCTGCGCTGAAGCGCTAAGCAGCGCAATCCACGTCTGGTAGTTAATCGCTCCAGTTTGTTTGAAGCCAATTGATTTCTGGAAGCGCTTCACCAGCCTGGTTGTGGCTGGGCCAAAGTCGCCATCGGCCCGCAGTTTCACGTTCATCACGCGGCCAAGTGCGGTTTGCGCAGTCTTGACGCTTGCGTGCTTGGCGCCTTGCTTCAGCACGATGGTCGAGCCGTCGATACCCAGCAGCGCAAGAACCACATCGTCTGCCGCGCCGTCCACTTCGAGTGCATTGTTGGTCTCTACAGTTTGCACTGCCCTCACTGTGCCCTTGCCATACATGCCGTCAACTGCAATGCGCTTCTTCTTTGGCAACTTGAGATACGCGTTCAATGCAGTCTGCAGTGCTTTTACGTTGTCACCGCGGTTTCCTTGGGCCATCGGGGTGCCAAGCGGCAAAATCGTTGCAACGCCGCTGGTGATGATGCCTTGCGCGCGTAATGCATCCAGCTGCGCGCGAATGAACAACGTAAATTCGGCTTTGCCCGTATTGGTGAGGTGCACGTCGTCGCTAAACCAACGCGATTGTGTCGGTGCCGAACTTGCAGTGTTCCAGTCGAGCACTGTCACGTTGGGGTACACGTTGGCGGCGTTTGCCAAAACGGCATTAGACAGGCTGTAGTCGCGCGAAGTGCGGCGAGTAGAGAGGTTGATAAACACGATGCGTTGCACTCCGCGCGCGTTCAGTGCGTTCACCACCTGGTCTACATCTTGCTGCAACGTGTTGGGGTCGTCGTTGTAGCCAAGTTGCACGACGGCAATGTTCGGGTACTTGTCGGGAGTAAGCGCATTAATGACGCCAAGCGCATCGGGCTGGCCAACCGATGTCGCAACACAGCTTGGGCCAACCATGCAGCGGTTTGAAAGCGCCTGATAATTCATGGTGGGGTATGCGGGCGTAATCACAGCAGCAAATGCGCTGGAAATACTCTCACCAACCGAGTCGCCTATAAATAGGAACGAACCCACTGGTGCTGCGTCGTATGGCGCGCCCGACACGCCGGTTGTTTCAAACCACGGTGCCGGGATGTCGAACGTTGTTTTAAACGTCCAGCCGCTGATATTCACTGTGGATGCGGTGCCATTGATTGCAACGCTGGTTGCATATCCATTCCAGTCGGAACCAAGGCCGTCGTGCGTGGTGACAACCGAAGTGAGCGTGCCAATTTGCGGGTATTTGGCCATGAACTGCGCGGCCGAAATTACTCGTGTCCATACCATCAACGAGTTGACGGGGTCGCTTGCCAAGTCACCTGCGTCAACTTGCGCGGGGAACGTTCCGCCCGCTGTTCGGCCTCCGTTGCTGCTGGTGAATTCGGTTCGCGATGGTGTGCCCCTCGGTGTCATCATCACGAAACTGGCAGTCTCGGCTATTGCCTGATCGGTATATGGGTGCTCGAGCGAAATAGGTGTGGAGTTGAGCGACTCGCGCAGCATTGCGCCGCCGTACACCTGGCAGTCTTGCGAGTCGCACGTGCGTGCAAGGCCCGCATAACGGTTTTCTGTTGCCGAATACGAACGGGCCGCAACCGCCTGTGCGCGAAGTGCGTTCATACCAGCGCCGCCCGCAGCAGCGCCCCATTCGGCCGGGGATTCGCGCGGCACAACGCCACGCAGATACGTTTCAATCGGCAGGGCATTGATAGTTCGGTTTTCGCCCTTGGTGTTATTCACCGCTCTGATTTCGCCGCGGTAATACCTAATTTTGTTTCGTCCGTTGCTGCGCGGTTCGCACAATCCAATCGCGGTAGATGCCGCCGAGGCTGGGTCTTGGCCGGTAGTGGTGGTAAACGATGCAACGGTTGCCACGTCGGCAACAACGGTGAAACCCTCGCTGCCTGGGTCGGTGGTGCTGGTTGGGCATTTGCGTTCCATCGAGCCCCATACGCGATACACGCGCTGCGAAATCTCGCGTGCAACAAGCGACACCCAGGTGCGGCCTGGCGCTGGGTCTTGCACAAAAATTGCATTGCCTGCATCGGCAACAACTGCCGTTTGCACATTGTTCATGGCGCTCAACCACACGGTCATTTCTTGAGCGGGGTTAGAAAGTGGCGCAATGACGTTGCCGGTTGGGCCGCCGTAATAGAAGTCGAGAATTTGCTGCCACGACCACCCGTAAGTGGTTGCCCAACCGTACGAGCCGTACTGGCTCATACCGCGGCCGTGGCCGAAGCCGCGTCCGTTGACCACGATGGCGTTTGGCAACATCCCGTCGTCTGCGCGCACCGCAGCACTTGGCACAAGCGCCGCCACCATGCTGATGACGACAATGCCAATAGCGGCAGAAATTTTTGGGGGTGTGCGCATGCTGAAGTTGGTCTCCTCGCCCGCTTGGCTAACAGTCTACCGATAACAATCGGCAGGAGTAGGGCAGGCTTTAGGCCGTCTCGCTCACGCTTGGTAGCACATCACGTTGTTGCACAACAACGCCAAGCAGCACGAGGGAGATCCCCATGTATTCGATAAGTGTTGGTTTTTGGTCAAGAAAAAAGAAACCGAACACCACGGCAGTTACGGGCAGCAATGCAAGCAAAACAGAAAATCGTCGCACAGGTATTTTGCGCATGATCGATTGCTCGATGCCGTAACCAAGCGCATTGGAAAAAAGTCCAACAAGCAAACACCAAACAAGAATGGAAGGCGACGACCACGCAGGGCCGCTTTGCGCAGCGCCGAAAGGCGCAATGACTACTGCGCCGATTGCCAGGCCAACGCCAAGCCCGGCAACGCCGCGGTCGAGCTGCGCAACTTTGGAACCAATCACGATGTATGCGGCCCAACATGCCGATGCCAGGAAGATGTACAGAAGCCCAAGTGGTTCGCTGCCAAGCTCGAGCCCCGATAACACCACAACGCCCAGCGTTGCAAGGCCAAGTGCTGCGGCATTGCGCCGTGTTTTTGTCTGCCATGCGGCAATGCAGATTGGGCCAATGAACTCGATTGCTACGCCCTTTCCTAAATCCAGCCGGTCGATTGCAAGATAAAAGGTGAGGTTCATGAATGCAACGGCAATGCCAAACGTTGCCGCCGACAACAACTCTGCGCGCGTCCATCTGCCGTGTTTGAGCAGCCGTGGCGCAGAAAACGCCAACAAGATGAGTGCTGCAGCAATCACGCGCAACCATGCAACACTTGCTGGGGCCAATTGATCAAATAAATTGACGGCGATTATCGCGCCGAGGTATTGCGCGGATGCCGAGAAGATGAAAAATACTTCAGGAGGCAAATTGCCAATCTGTTTTCTGGCGGAACTATTTGTTGTTGCGTTACTCACTCGAACAGGTCGGGGTCTGACGCACAAATTTCTTGGAACAGTGGTTGAAACTGAAACCAACCTGCATCGGCGAAGCCCGTCAGTTGCTGCGTGTACAACGCCATGTCGTGCGGAATCAGTTTCGGCGTGCCTGCGGCCTCGGCCAACAGTTGTGCTTGGCAGCTGCGGTCCATTGTGATGAACCAAAATGCGGCGGCTTCCACAGTTGTGCCAACAGTAAACAACCCGTGGTTTTGGTGAATAGCTGCTTTGCCTGTTGGGAACTTGGAGATGATTTCTTCTGCCGCGGTTTCCTCGAACACCACTGCGCCGCCTTGCTCGGCAATGAGCACATGGTCGTCATAGAAGATGCACGAGTCTTGCGTAATCGGGTCAAGCTTGCGCCCAAGAGTGGACCACGCCTTGCCGTAGGTGGAGTGCGCGTGTGCCGCACCAATCACATCGGGGCGTGCCTTGTGGATTGCAGCATGCAAAACAAATGCTGCGCGGTTCACAGGCTGGCTGCCGTACACCACTTCGCCTGCGTGATTAACCAAGATCAAGTCGCTTGTCTTCATGTGGCGGAAACTTTTGCCAAACGGGTTGACCCAAAAGTGATCGGTAAATTCCGGGTCGCGCGCCGTGATGTGCCCGGCCACACCTTCGCCGTATCCCAGTCGTCCGAACACTCGTAGCGACGCCGCGAGGCCAACTTTGCGCGCCCTTCGTTCGTCTTCAACGTTGTCGTAGGTGGGCCTGCCAATTGCGGCAACGGCTTTTGGCGTCAGTTCAACGCCGTCGATCATGTTGGTGTGTTGTTCGGTGATGGCCATATGGCAAGGCTAGCCATGCGTCCAAGCGGCCCATATCTCGTAGCCTGTACCAATGGCCGAAACACCCTCACCCCGCCAAACCGACTCCGGAATCACCGTCGAGCCGCTGTACAACGACCAATCGTTGGCTGGCTTCGATAGCCAGGGCCAGCTGGGTGCACCCGGCAAGGCGCCATACACCCGCGGCATTTATCCAACAATGCACCGCGATCGCCTATGGACAATGCGTCAGTATGCGGGCTTCGGCAGCGCAGCCGACACCAATCAGCGTTTCAAGTTTTTGCTCGAGGCGGGCCAGACAGGCCTCAGTTGTGCGTTCGACTTGCCAACGCAAATGGGTTACGACAGCGATCACCCTCGCGCTGCAGGCGAAGTTGGAAAAGTTGGCGTAGCAATCGATTCGCTCGACGACATGCGCACGTTGCTTGCCGACTTGCCCCTAGACAAAGTCACCACATCCATGACCATCAACTCCACAGCAGCAATTTTGTTGTTGATGTACGAGTTGGTTGCAGAAGAGCGCGGAGTGCCAAGCACCGCCATCAGCGGCACCATTCAAAACGATTTGCTGAAGGAATACATTGCGCGCGGCACATACGTGTATCCGCCAAAGCCTTCAATGCGCATCATCACCAACATCTTTGAGTACTGCGCGCAAAACGTTCCCAAGTGGAACACCATTTCCATTTCCGGTTATCACATTCGCGAAGCCGGCTCTACCGCGGTGCAGGAACTTGCCTTTACGTTATCCAACGCCATTGCCTACGTGCAGGCCGCAATCGATGCGGGTCTGGATGTAGACGACATTGCATCACGTCTCAGTTTCTTTTGGAATGGCCACAACAACTTCTTCGAAGAGATTGCAAAGTTCCGTGCAAGTCGCCGCATGTGGCACGACATCATGACCACGCGCTTCGGCGCGAAGAAGGAAGCAAGCAAACTGATGCGCTTCCACACGCAAACCGGCGGCTCCACACTGACCGCGCAGCAACCCCTCAACAACGTGGTGCGTGTTGCCGTGCAAAGCATGGCCGCCGTCTTGGGCGGCACGCAAAGCCTGCACACCAACGGCTACGACGAGGCGCTCAGCCTGCCAACCGAAGAGGCCGCGCGCATTGCGCTTCGCACGCAGCAAATCATTGGCTACGAGAGCGGCATTACCGACACGCCCGACCCACTTGCGGGCTCGTACTTTGTCGAGTCGTTGACGAACGAAGTCGAGCGCCTGGCATACGAATACATTGCGCGCATCGACGAGATGGGCGGGGCAGTGCAGGCCATTGAAGCCGGTTTCCAAATGGACGAGATTGAAGAGGCGGCCTACAGCTACACCAAGTCCATCGATGATCAGTCGCGAGTGTTGGTTGGCGTCAACAAGTTCACTGTCGACAACGAGCCAGAGCCCAAAATCACGCCAGCAATACCCGGCTTGGAAAAGGGACAGGTAGACCGCCTGACTGCATACAAGGCAAACCGCGACATGGCCAAAGTTGCCGCAACACTCGAAGCATTGCGCGAAGCCGCTAAGGGAACAGGCAACATCTTGCACCCGATGAAAGCTGCGTTGCGTGCAAACGCCACACTTGGCGAAGTGAGCGATGCGCTGCGCGACGTTTTCGGCGTCTACCGCCCAGGCTGATTTCACTCATGTCTTGGCTTGCGCCGCATGCAGATAGAGAATGTTGTGACATTGTCACGGTCGGACGCAAAAGCGGACAACCGCGGAAAACTGAACTGTGGTTTGGCGTATTGCATGACACGCTCATTCTGGTTTCAGGAACTGAACATTCCGACTGGCGCCGAAACATATTGGCGGATCCATCCGTTGAAGTGCGTATCAACGGAGACGTTCACATGGGTACTGCGCGGATGGTCACTGACATTGATGAGCGCCGTGCATATGGCGATGTAATGGCTGCCAAATATGATTGGGAGGGCGACCCGAGCATTGGGCTAACGCGACACGCGTGGTGTTACGAAGTGCCAGTAATTGCAATCAGTAACTGGAGTTAATCACTACAAACTGTTTTGTTTTGCGACTTGCACCATGACGGCGTCGAAGTCGCATTTGTCAAGCAAGTTGGTGTAACCAAATAACGAACTGAAGCCGTATCCAATTGCTTGTTCGCCCATGCTGACTAGGCCAATGATTTGCTTGTCAATTTTTGGAAACGAGTCGATCATTGCTTGATCCAATTCGGCGACAACCTTTTTCATTTGCTTATACGTGGTCTTGTGATGGCGCGTGGCAATGATGCACTCCTGGCGGAACCTCAGCCATATTCGGCGATCGGCGCTTAAACCAAAGTGGAAACTGTCGGTAAGGCCAAAGTTGGGCTGTTGTTTGGTCGATGCTGTGCGCTTTGCGTCCAGCGTTTGATTTTGCGTCGTGCGCATCAGTTCGTTGACTGCATCGTTCATGAGCGCTTCTTTGTCGGGGTAGAAGTTGTAGATAGATCCGCTGGTAACACCCGACTTGCGCGCAATTCGAGAAATGGTTGCACCAGTGAATCCCGTCTTGCTCATTACCTCTGCCGTTGCATCGATCAGCGCATCACGAAGTGCGCTTCCCGTATTCGACCGGATGGGTTCAGGAACTTGCACCTTTGCGCGCGAGTGTTTCGCGTTTGCCGAAAGGTAGGCATTGTGGATTCCGTCAAGCACTAGGCCTATTGCCGGGTTGGTGGTGGTGACAAACGAGCGCAAGGCAGAGCCGATGGCAATGGAAGCGCCAAGCGCCACGCCGGCGCGCTCGATTGCGGTGGCGCCTGACTGCAAGCCCGCCTCGTGCAGCCACTTGCTTACTTCGGCTATCACAACTTCGCCGACTACTTCATTGCGCTGGGCCATCACCACAAATTCGGCGCCAAGACCCAACACCCGCGTTGGCTTTTCCAAACGGGCAATCAAATCGGCAGGTACTCCAGACTTTGATCGAGTGGTGACCGCCTCAACTGTTTCGGCAACGAGCGCGCGTAACTCGTGGGCAACAACTTGTTGCCACAACGCAATCAGCATCTCGTCGCTGTTTTCGTATCGGCTGTAAATTGCGCCCGTGGTGAGGCCCGCTCGTTTGGCAATGGAGCTTGCCGCAATGTTGTCGAGCCCGCATTCGAAGGCTTCTTGTGTGAGTGCCTTGATAACTGCGGCGGCATTATTTGCAGATCGTTGCGATGTGGCCCTGCGCACCACTGGAGTTTGCGGTTTTGTGGGGCGACTACTCATGGTCGAAGTAAGTGATGGCGGGTGCCGGGCGCTCGCGATCGGGCAGCGTGCGCGTTGGCCAACCCAAATACACCATTGCGGTGATGTACGTGCCTTGCGGCCAGCCGCAGTGCCTTGCAACATCGTCGTTTGCGCCCTTCGGGCAACTCGACCAAAAACTGCCCAAGCCCATTGCCGTTGCACCAAGCAACAGCGTTTGCACGCCAGCAGCCACAGCATCACGGTTCTCAGCGTGTTGCAGTTCGGTTTCGCCTGGGGCGGTGCCAACGACAAGTAACACTGGCGAGCGCATGTACTTGGTGCGCGTCTTCGTCACTTTCATTTCGGTGTCGCCGTTTCGCTGCATGGCGTCAGCCGTTACGTTGCCTAGGCCGCGCCGCGCTTCGCCAGTGAATACGCCAAACAACCATGGCCATGTTTGCTGGTGGTTAGGCGCGTAAGAAGCTTCGGTACAAAGTTGGTTGATAAGTGCAATGTCCACGCCGCGTTCTTGGTCCATCACCAATTGCGTTCGGCGAGCGCGAACGAGTTGGGAAAACTCTTCGAACTTCATGACTTAGTTTTTGTGCAGGGCAGCGTTAAGGCCGCCCCAGTTGCCTGTGCGCTGCGTTGCTTCAACCGCGCCGGTCTGGCTGTTGCGACGGAAGAGCAGGCCGTTGGCGCCAGAGAGTTCGCGCGCTTTGACAACAGTGCCGTCGGGAAGTTTCACTTGCGTTCCCGCGGTGACGTACAGGCCGGCTTCGATGATGCACTCGTTGCCAAGAGAAATGCCAAGGCCGCTATTTGCGCCAAGCAAACACTTCTCACCAACGGTCACCATTTCTTTGCCGCCGCCAGACAACGTGCCCATGATGGATGCGCCGCCACCAACGTCGGAGCCGTCGCCCACAATGACGCCAGCAGAGATGCGACCTTCCACCATGGATGCGCCAAGTGTGCCTGCGTTGAAGTTGCAGAAGCCTTCGTGCATCACGGTGGTGCCGCTTGCGAGGTGTGCGCCAAGCCGAACGCGGCTGGCGTCGGCAATGCGCACGCCCGACGGCACCACATAGTCGGTCATGCGAGGAAACTTGTCGACGCCGTGAACAACCAGGTGTTGGCCTTGGCGAAGCAGGTTGTAGCGAACATCGTCCAGCGTGTTCAGTGCAACTGGGCCGATACTCGTCCAGGCAACGTTGGCGAGTAAACCAAATGCGCCGTCCAGGTTGATGGTGCGCGGCAGGCAGATGCGATGCGACAATAAGTGCAGGCGCAAGTAGACATCGGTGGCGCTTGTTGGCGCGGCATCTGTATCGATCACGAGTGTGGTCGGCATGATGGCAACGCCGCGGTTCTCATCAGTCGTCGACTGAGTTTCTGTTGGCGTGTTGGCGGGCACTTCGGCACCCAAGCCAAGATGACGGAAAAAGGTGTCGAGTGTTGTGCCGTCTGCGGCAATGGTTGCCAGGCCAACACCCCATGCCGATGCCATGTCTACTTGGCCTCTGGTCGAAGGGTGGGGAACAGGATCACGTCTTTAATTGAACCCGCGGCAGCGATCAACATGACAAGTCGGTCGATGCCAATGCCGAGGCCCGCGGTTGGCGGCATGCCAAATTCCAGTGCGCGCAGGTAATCCTCGTCCATGTTGCCGGCCTCGTGGTCGCCCGCGGCTTTGGACTTTTGCTCGTCTTCGAAGCGCACGCGCTGCTCGATCGGGTCGTTCAACTCGCTGTAGCCGTTGGCAATTTCGCGTGCACCAATAAACAGCTCGAATCGCTCCGTCAGGTGCGGGTCGTTGCGGTCGGCGCGGGCAAGCGGCGAAATTTCTACTGGGTGGCCAGTAACAAACGTTGGTTGCTGCAGCGTGCCTTCGGCCAGCTCGGCAAAGATCTCTTCAATGATTCGGCCGGAGCCCCAGTGGCCTTCGGTCTTTACTTTGTGTTGCGCCGCAATCTTGCGCACCGCGTCAACAGGCATGCTCGGGTGCAACGTTTCATCAGTTGCTTCGCTTGCCAAGTCAATCATGCGCACTTTGCGCCATGGCTGGGCCAAATCGAACTGTTCGTCATTGATGGTGACAACGGTGGTGCCAAGCGAGTCGCGCGCGGCATTGGTAATCAGCAGCTCGGTAAGCGCCATAACTTCGGTGTAGTCGCCATAGGCCTGGTAGCTCTCCATCATGGTGAACTCGGGGTTGTGGCGTGTAGAGATGCCTTCGTTGCGGAACACGCGGCCAATTTCAAACACGCGCTCCATGCCGCCAACGATGAGGCGCTTCAAGTGCAGTTCGAGTGCAATGCGCAAAAACAATTGCATGTCGAGCGTGTTGTGGTGCGTGATGAATGGGCGGGCGTGAGCACCACCCACTTCCATGTGCAGCACCGGCGTTTCTACTTCAATGAACTTTTGGTCGTGCAGAGTTTTCCTGAAGCTGGCAATAGTTGCGTGACGAACTTCGAACGTGCGGCGCGCTTCTTCGTTGATGATCAGGTCGGCGTAGCGCTGGCGGTAGCGGGTGTCAACATCGGTAAGCCCATGCCATTTGTCGGGCAGCGGGCGAACGGCTTTCGAAAGCAGCATTGCTGTCTCAACTTTGACCGACAGCTCGCCTTTGCGCGTGGTCATCACTAAGCCGGTAACACCAACCCAGTCGCCTAAGTCGAAATCGTTGATTGCATCAAACTGTTCGTCGCCAACAACCGACTTGCTAATGAACAACTGAATTTCGTTGCCGCGATCGCGCAATGTGCAGAAAATAAGTTTGCCCTGGTCGCGCTTCAGCAAGATGCGGCCGGCAACCGTGACCGATTGTGTTGTTTCGTTGCCTGCCTCTAAATGCCCAAATGCTTCACGCACTTCGCCAAGCGTGTGCGTACGGTCGAAGCGGTAGGGGTAAGGGTTTGTGCCGGCTTGGCGCAGCGACTCAATGTGTCCAAGTCGGCGTTCGCGTTCGGCGGCAAGGCCGTGGGCGGCTTGCTCGGGCGTCAGCTCTTCTGGTGTTTCGTCGGCTGAAGTCACGCAGTAAAACTAGTCGCGCGGCGTGCGCCCCCGCTTATTCAATTACGGCAAGTACATCGCCAGAGCCGACGGTATCGCCAGCCTTGACGTTGATTTTGGCAATCTTGCCTGCCTTCTCGGCAGTGATCTGGTTTTCCATCTTCATTGCCTCGAGCACAACGATCGAGTCTCCAACGGCAACGGCTTGGCCAACTTCAACATTGACCTTGACGATGGTGCCCTGCATTGGTGCGGCTACCTCGCCCGTCGACATAGCGCCGCCAGAACTTCCCGAGCCGCGGGTTGGCTTCTTCGACTTCTTGGCAACGCCAGCCGTAAATTCGGGCACCCACATTTTCACGTCGAAGCGTTTGCCGTTCACTTCCACCGTGGTGGAGCGTTCGATCAGCCCGTCTTCTGGTGCCTCGCCGCCGCCCGCGCTGGAAACCAGTTTGGAAAGGTCAAGTGTTTCTTCCACCCACTTCGTGCTGTGCGTAACTGCACTGAAATCGGGGTGGCGCAAAATGGCAAGGTCGGCAGGGATGGTGGTGTGCACGCCCTCGATCACCATTTCTTCAAGTGCGCGAATGGTTCGGGCAATCGCGGTGTCGCGGTCTTTGCCCCACACAATCAATTTGCCAACAAGGTTGTCGTAATACTGGCTCACGGTGTCGCCGGCTTCGTAGCCGCCGTCAAAGCGTGTGCCGAAACCGTCTGGTGTCGTCAGCTTGGTGATCGTTCCAGGCGAGGGCAAAAACTTTCCGGCGGTTGGGTTCTCGGCGTTGATGCGCACTTCGATGCCGTGGCCGTTGCGCAAGGCAGCAACTTGCTTTTGCGTCATCGGAAGTTTTTCGCCGGACGCAACGCGAATCTGCCATTCCACCAAGTCGATGCCGGTGATCACTTCGGTCACTGGGTGTTCTACCTGCAGGCGGGTGTTCATTTCCAAGAAGAAGAAGTCGTCGTCTTGGTAGATGAATTCCACGGTGCCGGCGTTGTAGTAGCCAACTGCCTTGGCTGCTTTCACGGCGGCTGCACCCATTGCTTCTTCCATGCCATCGGGCAGGCCAGGTGCTGGTGCTTCTTCAATCAGTTTTTGGTGTCGACGTTGCGCCGAGCAGTCGCGGGTGGAGACCCACACCACGTTGCCGTGCTTGTCACCAACAAGTTGTACTTCTATGTGTCGCGGCCATGTGAGGTAGCGCTCGACATAAATTTCGTCGCGGCCGAAGAATGCTTTCGACTCGCGTTGTGCAGAGTCCATTGCTTCTTGCACTTGGTCGGCCGACTGCACCACTTTCATTCCGCGGCCACCGCCACCGAATGCAGCCTTGATTGCTACTGGCCAACCAAATTCATTTCCGAAATCAGTGATCTCTTTTGCGCTGGTTACAAACTCGGTGGTGCCAGGCACGATCGGTGCGCCGCCGCGCAAGGCAGCCTTGCGCGAAGAAACTTTGTCGCCCATTTCAACGATGGCTTCTGGTGGAGGTCCGATGAATGCCACACCCATGTCGGTGATGGCGCGGGCGAAGTCGGCGTTCTCGCTGAAGAATCCGTAGCCAGGGTGCACGCCGTCGGCGCCGCTCTTACGAATGGCATCAAGAATTGCTTCGGTGTTCAAATAACTTTCGGCTGCCGTTTGGCCGCCAAGAGCAAATGCTTCGTCGGCGAGGCGCACGTGCAACGCATTGCGATCCAACTCGGAATACACGGCAACGGTGGCAATGCCCATCTCGCGAGCGGTGCGGATGACGCGTACGGCGATTTCGCCGCGGTTGGCTATCAGGACTTTTTTCAACACGAGTGACTATCTTTGCCTAATGAGCCATAACAATGCCAACTCACTTGGGGCAGACGCCGATTGGCTCAGCGGGTGGCAGGTTCGCAGGGTTGCCGAAACGGGCAGTACTAACGCCGATTTACTGCTTGCGGGGGAGGGCGGCGCCCCACATCACAGCGTGCTGATGGCCGACTTTCAGTCGTCGGGCAAGGGCAGGCTGGACCGCACGTGGGTTGCCGAGCCCGGCACCAATCTCTTGGTGTCGCTACTCTTTCGCCTGGATGCCGGCGCGCAACGACCGCTGCATCAATTTACGCAAATGGTGGGCATGGCTGCGGCGCGCGCATGCACCCAGGTTGCGGGCGTTACACCAAACATGAAATGGCCAAACGATTTGTTGGTAAACAACAAAAAGATTTCCGGCATCCTTGCGCAAGGCGCGCCGCAGTTTGTAGTGGTGGGCATTGGCGTCAATGTTGGTTGGGCGCCCGAGGGGGCAACATCGCTTGTGCACGAAGCGCCAGTATGTGCGGCAAAGCCAACCGACGTGCTGCGCGCAATGCTTCCGCACATTGCTTCATTCGAGTCTCTTTCACCGCAGCAACTTCACCAGCTGTACCAAGACGAACTCTCCACCATCGGCCAGCGCGTGCGCGTGGAACAACATGGTGGTGCTGTGTTAGAGGGCATTGCGGTTGCGGTACACACCGATGGCCGGTTGTTGGTGCGCGAAGACAACGGCGCCGAGCATCATGTTGATACGGGCGACGTGGTCCATCTGCGTTCGGCCTAACGACTACCGTCAAAGATGGTGACAACAAACGAAACTCCGCGGCGGCGAAAGAATTCGTGGTTGAATGCGTTGCTCACGCTGGTCATTGCCGCACTCGTCACCACAATCGCCGGCACCAATGGTTTGGTACGCGCATTGCGCAGCGAACTAGATGGTGTGAAGCGCGAGAGCGTTGCTACCACCGCGCTGTCGCCCGCACATCCCGACTTTGAGAACTATTTGTTTGTTGGTTCCGATTCGCGTGCGGGCTCCGACCCGTCGGATCCGGACTACAACAATGTTGGTGCCGAGGGCGACATCGGTGGTCAGCGAAGCGACACCCTGATGGTGATGCACTACGTGAAAGCAACAGGAACAGTTTCGTTGCTGTCGATACCGCGCGACTTGTGGGTGTACATCGGCGATGGCGACGAGCGCCAGCGCGTAAACACCGCGTATCAGTTGGGCACCGACGTGTTGGTGCGCACGGTGCAACGCGCGCTTGGCATACCAATCCATCACTATGTCGAAATCAACTTTCAAGGTTTCAAGGCCATTGTCGATTCGGTCGGTGGTGTCTCGGTGTGTGTCGATTACGCATCGCGCGACAAACACACAGGGTTATTCATGAGGCCCGGTTGTTCCACGCTTGACGGGGTAGAGGCACTTGCGTTTGCGCGAAGCCGATTCTTCGAGCAAAAGATTGATGGCGATTGGAAAGTGGATGGTTCTTCCGACATTGGCCGCACCGCACGGCAACGCCTGTTTGTGCAGGCGCTGGCAAAAAGCGCGGTGCTCGGCGTTTCCGACAATCCGTTCAGCGTGGGCAGCGTTATCGAAGGTGCACTTGGCGCAGTGGTTGTCGACGAACAACTGAATCTCATCGAGTTCGGCAAGAAAATGCGCCCAGCCGCCAGCGGCAAGATTGCATCGTTTCCACTTGCCGTTTACGGCGACACCATCGGCGGCAATTCGGTGTTGCAACTGGGTGAGGACGCGGCCGAACTGCTGGCGTTTTTTGCGGGCACTGGCCCGCGGCCTGTACTTAACCCTTAGTCAGGGTTTTTGCTCGCGCCGCAAAATCATCGGCGGTTGCTGCTTGTCCAACACGATTGCCCTGCATCAAGTCGCAACCCAGCAGGCGCAACCGTTGCATCTGATCCTCTGTCGTTACCCATTCGGCAACCACGCTCATGTTCAGTGAGTGCGCCAACTGCACGATGGAGCGCACGATTGGGTCGTCTCCACCTTGTTGCCCAATGTCGCGCACCATGCTGCCGTCCAACTTCAAATAGTCGGCTGGGCAGTCGCGCAGGTATGCAAGCGAGGAGTAGCCGGTTCCAAAATTGTCGAGCGCAAGCTTTACGCCGAGCCGCTTCAATGCATTGATCGTGCGCATCACGGCGGGGTTGTCGCTGAGCATTGTCTTTTCCGTAATTTCGATTGTGAGGTGTTGCGCATCAAGTTGTGCATCGCGCAACGAACCCATGACGCGCTCTACAAATGCGGCATCGTTCAATTGTCGTGTCGAAACATTGACGTGCATCACAAACGAGCGGTCGACAACACCGGCATCAATCCATGTGCGCGCATCGGCGCAGGCTGTGCGAATCGACCAGTCGCCAATGGGCCCGATAGCGCCCGACTCTTCGGCGAGGTCGAGAAACATTGGCGGCGTCAGCAGGCCGCGTTCGGCATGGTTCCAGCGCAACAACGCCTCGGCACCCGCAATGCGGCCCGTCAGCGTTGAAACAACTGGCTGATACATCAAGAACAGTTCTTTCGTTGCCAGCGCGCGCTCTAGTTCGGCCGAAAGCGACGAACGCTCCTTGGCGTTCTTGCGCATTTCTTCGCTGTACAACTCGCAGCGGCCGCGGCCGCGCTGCTTGGCGCGGTACATGGCCGTGTCTGCGTTATTTAACAGCGTCACTGCCGCATCCTTCGGCGCCTGCTCGGCCAGCAGCGCCGGCGTTGCAAGTGCAATACCAATGCTTGCGCTCGTGAATATTTCGATGCCTTGCAAAATCACTTGCCCCGTCATTGCTTGGCGCACGCGCTCGGCAACATCCATTGCCACGTGCTCGTCGCCCAGGCCGTCGCACAACACCACAAATTCGTCGCCGCCGATGCGGGCAACAATGTCGGATGGGCGGGTGGCGCTTGCCAATCGCTTGGCAATGGTGTTCAGCAACTGGTCGCCAACGTTGTGGCCAATGTTGTCGTTGACATCTTTCAGTTTGTCTAAGTCCACGAACAACACGCCAACGCCGCGCTTCAATGTGATGCTGCGCTCTAGTGCCTCGCTCAGTTTGCGCAAGAACAACACGCGGTTTGGCAAACCGGTCAGCGCATCATGCGTTGCCTGGAATGCAAGTTCGTCTTGCACTTGCTTCGCTTCCGTTATGTCGCGGGCGATCACGGAGAAGTGCTGCACCGCGCCGTCTGCCTCGCGAACAATGTGCAGTGTTAAGGCAAGCGTGCGCATAATGCCGTCTGGGCTGCGGAAGCCAAGTTCACCTTCCCACGTGTTGTTGGCCGGGTTGGCAACAACTTCGCGTGGCACCTGATCGCGAATTGCCTGAATGAACAACTGCGTTGCCGCATCGGTGGTTGCAGAGTGCTCCGAAACACCAATCAGTGTTCGCGCACCGTCGTTAACAAACAACAACTCGCCACGTGGGTCGAAAACAATGACAGCGTCTACCGACGAGTCGAGCAAACCAATCAGTTGGTTACTCAACACTCGACGGTTCACCGAATCGGTTACGTCGTGCGCAGTGCCGATGAAGCCCGTGTTGTCGGGAAGCGGTTGCGTCGAGACGCCAACCCAAAATGCTTCGCCCGTTGGTTTCCACAAACGAAACTCCACGCTGAACGGTTGGCCGCTCTCGCGCGAGCGTTGCCATGCTTCTTCTGCATATGCACGATCCGATGGTTGTGCGTTCGACCACGGCGCCACACCAGGAGTGAAACCAGCACCACCCAGAGCGAGAGTTCGAAAAGCGTCGTTAGCGGCGGTCAGTCGACCATGGTTGTCGGTCTGAAATACCCCAATTGGGAGGGACGCGGCTGATTGGTCAATATCCCTATTGTGACAGGTTGACCCATGCAGGAATGGCTAACTGGCGTGTTCAGCCAGCGACGACGAACGTGTTCGAAACTGTGTCGAGGGCGGCAAGTTCGATGGCATTAATCAGTGTGATGCTGTCGGTTCCATCGGGCAGATCCAGCTGTTGTGGAAGCCCATAGCCAGTAAGACGAAACGTGTGAGTTTCGCCGGCTGGCGCGCACGGCGCGTGGTAACCCGTGGTGCCGGCCACATTGATGGACTGAACAGCCCCAGCAGGAATGGCGTTTTCGCTCAGCGTGGGTTGAGTCACATCGATGTTGGCAACCACCCAGTGCACGGCGAAGTTGGCCGATTCGTCCACCAAGCTGATGGCAAGTGAGACAATGTCGGGCGCGATATTGGAAAACGTGATGGACGGCGAAACGCTGCCGCCGGTGCACGTGAACATGGCGTCGATGGCGCCGCCGTCGGCCCAAGGCGTGGTGATGGAAAACCCCGTGCCCGTACCAACTGTTTCGGCAACGGTAGTGACGACTGCGATGGATTGTGTTTGATCTGGCGAAGGAGCGCTCATGTCGCGGCCGTCTCGCGAGCAGGCAGTAACAAGCGCGCACAAAGCAACCAATGCGGCGAGGTTGCGGGCAATTCGTTTCATCTGCACCAGCAAAGGTTACGACATGGAGCACTACAGTGCTGTGCGTGAATTTGTCGAATACTCCGCTGTGCGTGCTTACTGTGCACGCACACCCCGACGACGAAGCCTCAAAGGGTGCGCCAACCATGGCCATGTACGCGCAGCAAGGCGTGCGCACTGTGCTGGTGTGTTGCACGGGTGGCGAAGAGGGCGACGTCAATAACCCTGCACTGAAAGAACCGGGCCAACCATTTCATGGTCTCGACGCAGCAGAGGAAAAAGCGTTGCTCGCACGCGTTCGCCCAGCCGAGTTGGATGCCGCAGCAAAAGTGATTGGCTTCCATCACGTAGAAATGTTGGGCTACCGCGACTCGGGCATGGCCGACAGCCCAACCAACAACAACCCCGACTGTTTTCACATGGCCGACATGGACGAAGCGGTTGGCAAGTTGGTTGCAGTCATTCGCCGCGAACGCCCGCAGGTGTTAGTCACGTACAACGAAGATCAACGCGGCTATCCGCACCCGGATCACCTGAAGGTGCACGACATCAGCGTGCTCGCATTCGACCGCGCAGCCGACGACGAGTGGTATCCAGAAGCAGGCGAGCCATGGCAGCCAGTGAAGATGTATTACTCCACATGGTCGCGCATGCGATTAACCGCAATCCACGAAGCACAGTTGCGCCTGCGTGGTAAGTCGCCATTCGACGAATCGTGGTTCGATCGCCTCGACTTAGACAGCCAGATCACCACCCGCATTCCTGTTGCGCAATTTATGTACGCGCGTTCGGGCGCGCTTCGCGCGCACAAGACTCAAGTAGACGAAAACGAGCCGTTTTGGTTTGGTCTCAGCGATGACGAACTTGCCGAGGTTTACCCGTTCGACGACTGGGTGCTTGCAAAGTCGCTTGTTCGCGGCGCGCCGCTTGAAGCGGGGCAATACGAAGACGATTTCTTCCGCGGTATTCGCGCAAGCAAATAGTTATGCGCGCATGGCGTCGCGCAACGCGCGATAGCCAATCATCACCGCGCCGCTAGACGCAATGGCGTCGCGCAACGAAGCGTCATTGACAACAAGTTCGTAGTCGTCAATCCATCCAGAAGCCACGCTGCCAAGCGCCCTGATTTCTGGCGTGTCAATGCATGGCTGCACATGTATTTCGGTAACACCCGGCTGCAAGTTGGCAAAAGATTTCAGCACACGCTCGCGGCTGCCTTCGCGCCAGTCGTGATCGAAGTGATCGGGGAAGACCACGCCTTCTTCTGCGGCAAGTTTCCTAAACGGGAACCCTGCTTGCGCTTCGGAAATGGTTGACGGCAGGCGGATGGGCAATTGAAACTCGGCGGCAAGTTCCAGATACACATCAAAAAATTGTGGTCGCACCGTAATCGCAGTGAGGTGCGGTGCAAGGTGCGTTACGTCAATGCCCCATTCGATAGCGCGCGAAACTTGTGTGCGGCATTCGCGCAACACTTCGGCCGAGTCTGCGTGTTCCCACAAGTCGTCCACTGTGCGTGGGAAGCCGCCTTCACCCGATTGCAGGCTTGGCGCATACGTCAGCGGGCCCCATCGGTACATCTCGTGTTCGCTATTAACGGTGAGGTGTACACCAATGTCGTCGCCGTTGTAATTGAGCACCGCATGTTTTGCCCACGGCGCCGGCACCATCAACGAGGCACAAGTTGCAACACCTTTACGCATCGCGTCGTACACGCCCACGTTGGCTGCATGAAATGCACCAAGGTCGTCGCAACTAAGAATGACCAATTTCGCATCGGCTGCGTATCCCAGTCGTTCTGCAAGTGTTGGCGTGCTCACTTCCTAAACGCTACTAGCGACAGGCCTTCCATAGCCCCAGTTTGTTTGTTCGCGCTTGCGCAACTGCCCTCGAGAAATCCGAGCGGTGCATGATGTTGGGCTCTATCGAAAGCGTGTCGGCGTAACCCTGCGCCGCCAGCTCGTAGTTGACAAACAGGTTGTCTGGCATGCGATACACGTACAACAACAGCCGACCAAAGCGGTCGCGGGCCTCAACGTCGCGCTCCAACCGAACGGTGGTTCCTTCCGGAAGCAATTCGTGCATGAACTGGCTTGCCTCGGGGCCAAAGCATTGCACCGGCTTGGTGGGGTGTTTCGTTTCGGGTGTGTCTACGCCAATAAGCCGTATCGATTCGGTCTTGCCACCAATGTGTATCTCTATGGTGTCTCCGTCAATTACTTGTTTCACCGTTGCGCTGCTCGGGTCGAGCGGTGTTGCGGGTGCGCAAGCCGAGGCGATCAAGCACAAGCAAACGAGCCACAGGTTTTTCCGCACACTGCAATGTGTACCACCGTTTTTCAATGTGAAGTTAGAGTTGGAGGCGTGAATGATTCAGGCTCAGAAGATGCAGTAATTCGGTTGACTCCGAGTGTTGATTTGACGACCCCAAATCGATTGGTCGAGTTACTTGCTATTCCTGAATTCACCGATCTTCACGACGATCAAATAATGGTCTTCGCATGGTCGCGATGATTATCGCTCTGCGTCGTTAGACGCCGAGCACCCGCTTTTGCAGCTTGCGCATTCCTGCAAGCCAACGATCCCGCTCGGATGCCTTCAGCACCATGTACTGAGCAACTTCGGGGTGGGGAAGAATGAGGAAGGTTTCGTCACGGATTACTTGCACACAAACCTCGGCAACTTCGGCTGGTTCCAGCACGGCTCCCGCAACTCGCACCACGTTTCCCGATGGCCCGTCGTTGGAGACGTCGGCGCCTTTCAACATGTTGGTGTTGACACCTTGCGGGCACAGGCAACTGACTTTGATGCCGCGTGCGCCGTATGTAAGAGATAGCCATTCGGCGAATGCAACGGCCGAGTGCTTGGTGACGGTGTAGGGGGCGGAACCAATTTGGGAGAGCAAGCCTGCAGCCGATGCGGTGCTGCAGAAGTATCCGTCGCCGCGCGCCAACCATTCGGGCAGCAAATATTTTGCAGCCCACCTGTGAGCATTGAAGTTGATGTTGAACGCGGTTTCCCACACATCCTCGGGTGTGGATAAGTCGCTGCCGGAGCCAACACCGGCGTTTGCAAAAAATAAATCAACGGTGCCGAAAGTGTCGATTGCTGTTTTCACAAGCGCGGCGTTTGCTGCTTCGGTGCCCAAGTTGGCGGCAAAAACTAGAGCGCTGTCGGGGCGTGTGGCGTTCAGCGGTCCGGCCACCAATTGCAGGGCGGCCTCGTCCAGGTCGGCAAGCACAACCCGCGCACCTTCTTGGTGAAATTTCTCGGCAAGGGCCTTGCCGATTCCGCCCGCCGCACCCGTAACAACTGTGACTTTTCCCACTAGTTCCATTCATGTGATGTTACGCACAGAGTCACAACTTCGCGTTATGGGTGGGTTATCGTGGGGCCATGACCGAAGCACGCGATACAGCAGTCATCACAGAAGCCCTCGGCGTTATCGACAAAGCATTGAGCGACATGCTCAATCGCGAGTTGGTACGAACCGAAGAAGTAGCCGACTTGTTGCTCGACGTGCGGCTGTTGCTTACCGCAAACGCAGTTTCTTCAGCCACCGCGTAACTCGCGGGTTTGGTGGTGCGGGTATGCCCGCTTTGTTTTTGGGTGCATAGTCCATGAGTTCGTGCAAACTTTTTTGTATGCATTCGCGCAAGCGTTCTGGTTCTGCCACTGCAGCCGTGTCGATGTTCAGTCCCATATCCAGGCTGTGGTTGTAACTGAGCATGGTCAGGTTGAAAGCAACGCCGCCTAGCGGCCCAATTGGGTAGTTCTCCAACACCTGTGCGCCGCAGATGTACAGCGGGATGCCAGCTCCGCGCACATTGGAAGTAGCGAAGTCGACTGTTTGGCTTTGCGCGCGCGCAATGCGTGTGAGCACCGACGTCGGCAGTAGCGACGACATGGTGGCAAGCGTGTCGAGTGAAGCATTCTTAGATTGTTCGCGTGCTTGCGAGACCGCTTCATTGATTGCGGCAAAGCGTTCGGCAATGGGCATTGGGCCAGTTGGCACCAACATGCGCGCAAGGGTGAATGCGTTGCCACCGCTTGCTTCCGAACGTGTGCTGATGGCCATAGATGTGCGCAGTGTTTCTACGGGCATGCCAAGTTGGCGGTGATATTCACCTGCCGCATCTGCCGCTGCAGCAAGAAACGCGGTGTTGAGTTTGCCGCCCAGTGCGCGTGATGCTTCCAGCATCGGTCGGTACGGTGCGCGCAATGTTTCGCAGCGGCGCTGAATGGAACGTTGTGTCCATAGAGGCGAGCGCGCGTTGTCTACGTCGTTCAGTTCGGCAAGCAAACCTCTCACGGTTGCGGTTGCTTGTGCACCCAAGCCGGGCAGTTGTGTTGGGTCGCTTAACAACTCGCGAACTTGGCGCAATGCCCCAAGCGGTGCGCGCATGGCGTCGGCAAACGTCGACGACAGTAAGTCGGCGGTGCTGTTGCTTTCAGGTGCTTGCGGCGTTTCTTTTGGCAGCGGTGGCGGCGGCGGGCTGTTGCGCTCCAAGTCAAGAAACTGCAGCGACAACGACACGCCACCTTGGCCATCGGTGATGGTGTGGTGCAGTTTTTGGATCAATGCAGATTTGCCGCCGGCAAGGCCATCAACAATGACAAATTGCCACAGTGGGCGAGCACGATCGAATGCGTCAGCAGTAATCAGCGAAGCCAGATCCACCAGTTGTCGCATGGTGCCGGGTGCTGGCAACGCCATGTATCGAACGTGATGTCGAATGTTGAACTCTGTGTCGGTAACCCACGTTGGTGCGCCAACAGTTGCGGGTGCGGGTTGCACGCGTTGACGCAATCGTGGCACCACGCGCGAGGCGCGATCCATTCGTTGCACGAAGGCCTCAAAGTTCGGTCGTGTATCAAGCACAGTGATGTTGGCGAAGGTGGAGGTGAGAAATGGGTCTTTTTCGACGCGCCACATCAACGCTTCCGCATCGCTCATCCGATTATCGAAGCGAGGCAGGTCGTGTTGCATACGTGTTAGATAGCCAGTGTATTCAGCACCACAAGCCCGATGATTCCCATGAGGGTGCCAACAACGGCACCGCCGATGACGTCGCTTGCGTGGTGAATACGCACGCCAACGCGGCTGGTGGCAATGATCAAGGCAAACGCGTAAAACAAGATTGCCCACGGCCACGTGGTGAAGTACGTGAGTACGAGGGCCGAAAAGAAAGCCGATGAGGCATGGCCGCTGGGGAAACTGGACGTGCGCGGCTTGCGCAGCGCAAAGCGTTCGTCGCCTCGTTCGGTTGGGCGGCTGCGGCGGAAGAGTCGTTTGATCCCTTGATTGAGGATCAGGCTTTCAATGCCGATCATCAGCGAAAAGAAGAGCGCTTGGCTCAGCCTGTCCATGCTGCCGATTGCGCGAAGCAAACCAACGATGTGCCAGAGCAAACCAAAGTCGCCAACTGCGCTGGCAATGGAAAACAGGATGACGACAAGTCTGTGGTCGCGAATGTGTTCGAGCGCGTTGTCAACCTGTTGGTCAAATTTCTCGAACCACGCTGCGCTTTTCATGCTGCTGGCCTTGGGTATGCAACGGGCGCTTCCTCGGCTGCTTTGTCTGGGTTTCCACCAAACTCTGGGCACCAGCGTTGAAAGTTGCAAAAGAAACACAGGCTGCTCTTGTTGGTGGGAAACTTCGCGGTGGTGCAGGCTTTTTCAATTGCCTTATATAAGGCGTTGGTCCGGGTGACAACGAAGCGCATAGTTTGTTCGGTTGGGGTGCGGGTGTGGCGCACACCGTCTTTGATGTACATCAATTGAATAGACGCGGGCATCTCGCCGCGCATCTCGTTCAGCATGTACGCGTACATGTGCAGTTGAGTCATCTTGTTGTCTACGTCGTTTGCGCGCGGTGCCTTGCCCGTTTTGTAGTCGCTAATGACAATGCCGCCGTTTGCGTCGCGCTCTACTCGGTCGATAAACCCGCGAAGTAGGAAACCTTGCAGCGGGGCAGTCACCCAAAGTTCCACGTCGATGTTGTTGATGGTCTGTGGGTCTTCCATCTGCAAGTACTTGTCGACAAGCGCGGTGCACTCGGCCCAAAACTTTGCGGCTTCCGCTTCCGACAAGTTGAGGCCCGTGATGTCGTAGGTGGGCTCAAATTCGGTTTTCGCTTGTGCCAAAAATTGGTGTGCAGCCTGCGGTGTACGGCTTGGTGCATCTAGGCCAAACAGCAGCTCGAGTGCCCGGTGAACAACGTTGCCCTTCACCGCTGCAGCGCTAGGCGGCTGTGGCAGTTTCTGAATGTTTTGAAATCGGAACTGCAGCGGGCATGTTTGAAACGTGCTGGTGCTGGAAGGCGAAAGCGAATCGGGGACGGCGAACGTTTCGCTCATTGAACGTTTGCGCTCACAAGTCGGATGAGGTCGGCAAATCGCTTGCTGTTTTGCATGGGGCCAAAGTGGCCAAGATCGTTCCACTGCACATAGGTAGAGCCGTCGACGCAGTTTGAAATCATTTCGGTAAACGAAGAAGGCGAGTGCTCGATGAATGCACCCGAGACAAACCACGATGGCACTTGCAGTTTGCCCAAGTCTTCCCATGTCTCATGAATTCCGCCGGTCTCAAACGTGCGCGCTTCGTGTTCTGGCGCGCACTTCAGTGTGGCCGAACCGTCGGGTTGCACGTTGAAGCCGTAATCAACGTATGCGCGAAGCGAATCGGGTTGGAAAATGTTGAGCGGTGGCTTCGACGCATAGTTGTCGTAAGCCGCATCTAGCGATGGGAATGCAGCGCGTCGTCTGCGTGCGCCTTCAACCAACGGGCTTGGGCCGTTGCCGCTGTTGCGCGCGGTGTCGGGGAAAATGATTGGCTCGAACAACACAAGAGCACGAAATAGTTGTGGTTCGCGAATTGCGGCCATCACTAGTGCAGCGCCGCCCATGCTGTGACCCGCAGCAACAATGGGGCCTCGCGCAGCGGCAACCCTTGCAACTGCAAGAACGTCGTCGCCATAGGCGTTCCATCGCACTTGCCAGTCGTAAGAAATAACCGAGTCGCCGTGGCCGCGGTAATCGAAGGCAATGCAGTGATTGGTTGGTGCAAGTTGTTGCGCGATTGGTTCAAAGCAACGTCCATGAAAACCCGTTGCGTGCGACAGCAACACGGTTGGCAATATTGAATTTGGTTCGTAGTCGTACACCGCAATATCTACGTTGTCGGTTGAAGCAACCTTCGACTGTGATGGCATGGTGCCGCGTGTTACTTCAGATACGGCATGAACATTGCCGTTTCTTCGCTGATGTTGGCGGGCACGATGTAGCCGTCCTCATTGCGAATTTGTTCGAAGTTGTTGCGAACGTCTTCCATGGTCAGGTTGGCGTTGAAATAACCGGGGGTCTCGCCAATGAACACGCGTGCAACACGGCCGCCACCAACGCTGTACACCTCGCCGCTCACTGGGCAATCTTCGTGCGCCAAGAAAGCAACGATTGGTGAGATCAAACCTGGCTGCAACTTGTCCGCCATTGCGCCGCTAAACAAACTTTCGGTCATGCGTGTAAGTGCAAGTGGGGCAATGGAGTTTGCTTTGATGTTGTACTTCGCACCCTCAACAGCCAACACGCGCATGAAACCAACAAGGCCCATTTTTGCTGCGCCGTAGTTTGCTTGGCCAAAGTTGCCAAACACGCCGGCAGCCGACGAAGTGGAAATGATTCGGCCGTAACCCTGCTCACGCATCAATACGAATGCAGGCTGCGTTACGTGAAATGCGCCTTTCAGGTGAACGTCGAACACGGGGTTCATCAAGTCGGGTGTCAGGTTGTGGAAGCTCTTGTCGCGCAAGATGCCCGCATTGTTAATCACAATGTCGACACGGCCATAAGCGTCAACAGCCGACTTCACAATGGCTGCGCCACCCTCCGGGGTAGAGACGCTGTTGGTGTCGGCAACGGCCATGCCGCCCAAGGCAACGATTTCGTCCACCACTTTTTGTGCGGCGCCCTTGTCGCTGCCGCTTCCGTCTAGTGCGCCGCCCAAGTCGTTGACCACCACAAGTGCCCCTCGGGAAGCCAACAACAGTGCGTGCTGTCGACCAAGCCCGCCGCCAGCGCCCGTAATAATGGCTACTTTGCCGTCAAATCCAAGTTCTGCTGCGCTCATAAATAGTGACCCCGCTCTTGTATCGAATTGGGCTAAAGACTAGTTTCTCCCAGATGGGGAATGACATTCGAAACATCGCAGGCATCGTCCGCACGCACGCTGCCTCTCAGCCAACCAACGTTGCCCTCGTGCAAGGCGACAAAACCCAATCGTGGGCGCAGCTATACGAGCGCTCATGCAAGGTTGCAAATGCATTGAAGGCTGCTGGCGTTGGCCCGCAAGACCGCGTTGCATTTTTGGACAAGAACGGCATCGATCACTTCGAAGTGTTCTATGCGTGTGGCTTGCTCAATGCAGTCAGCGTTGATATCAACTGGCGACTTGCACCACCAGAGGTTGCATACATCGTGAACGACTCGGCCGCCAAGGTGCTCATTGTTGGCCCCGACTTTGTTCCGGTACTCGACGCAATCGCGGCCGATCTTCCAAATGTGAAGTCCATCGTTGTCATTGGTGGCCACAGCAAGTATCCGTCGTACGACGACTTCTCGGGGTCTGGTGCAACAACCGATCCCGGTGTCGAGTCGGCGCCTGGTGATGTTGCGTTTCAGTTGTACTCAAGCGGCACAACGGGCAGGCCGAAGGGCGTCATGCTCACGAACAACAACTTCTTTGCGCTCATTCCATTTGCTGCAGAGATCTGGAAGTTCACCGATCGCACGGTCAACCTTGTTGCCATGCCGCTCTTCCACATTGGTGGCGGCGGTTGGGCAACAGCAGGCATGGCGCTTGGTTGCAAGTCGATCATCATTCGCGACATCAACCCAGCCGAAATTGTCACGCTCATTGGCAAGCATCGCATCACGCACGGCTTCTTGGTGCCGGTGCTGTTGCAGTTCATGCTCATGGTGCCAGACGTCGACAAGGCCGACTACTCGAGCCTCGAGTTGATTGCCTACGGTGCATCACCAATTTCTGAGGAAGTTCTTGCTTCGTCAATGAAGACATTCAAGACCAACTTCATGCAGGTGTATGGCCTCACCGAAACAACTGGTGCGACCACCATCTTGATGCCAGAGGATCACGACCTCGAAGGGCCGAAGCGAAAGCTGTTGCGTTCGTGCGGAAAGATTGTGCCTGGCATGCAACTTCGTGTTGTTGATTCCGACACCGGGAAAGATGTGCCAGTTGGTGAAGTTGGCGAAATTTGGGTGAAGGGTGGCCAAGTGATGTTGGGCTACTGGAACATGCCCGAAGAAACCGCCAAGTCCATCAACTCGGAAGGCTGGTTCAAAACCGGCGACGCCGCGTATCAAGATGAGGACGGCTACGTCTATATCTATGACCGCGTTAAGGACATGGTTGTCTCCGGCGGCGAAAACGTGTATCCGGCCGAAGTCGAGAACGCTTTGATGGGTCACCCAGCAATTGCCGACGTTGCGGTCATTGGTATCCCCGACGAGAAGTGGGGCGAAGTGCCAATGGCAATCGTTGTACGAAAGGCCGACGTTGCGGTAACCGAGGACGAGATCATCGCGTTTGCCAAGGAGCGCCTGGCTGGGTTCAAGTGCCCCAAGTCGGTGGCGTGGATCGATGCGCTTCCGCGCAACCCAAGCGGCAAAATCCTGAAGAAGGACTTGCGCGCCCCGTACTGGGAAGGTCGAACTCGCAAAGTCAACTAAGCCCCATCTAGTCTCATCATCATGAAACTTTCCATGATGATCAACTACATCTCCGATTTTCAATCCTCAGCGCAACAAGTTGTCGAGTTGGAAAAGGTGGGGCTCGACATGGTGTGGGTGGCAGAGGCGTACTCGTACGACTCCATTTCCCAAATCGGTTATCTCGCAGCGGTAACGAACAAAATCGAAATCGGTACTGGCATCATCAACGTGTATTCCCGCACGCCTGCGCTTGTTGCAATGACTGCAGCGGGTTGTGACTACGTGAGCAACGGTCGTTTCGTTCTTGGCCTCGGCGCATCGGGTGCTCAGGTCATCGAAGGTTTTCATGGCATGGCATACGACAAGCCAATGCAGCGCACCAAGGAATACATCGACATTTGTCGCGAAGTGTGGAAGCGCGAGAAGCCGTTGTCGTACCAGGGCAAGACTGTGGAGGTTCCACTTCCGCAAGGCCAGGGCACAGGCTTGGGCAAAGCACTCAAACTGATCAATCATCCAGTGCGCAAAGACATCCCCATCTGGTGGGCGTCACTCATGGGCAAGAGCGTTGAAGCAACCGCCGAAATTGCCGATGGTTGGATGCCAATTTTCTTTTACCCAGAAAAGTTTCAACAAGTGTGGGGCGACGCACTGAAGGCCGGTTACGCAAAGCGCGATGCATCGCGCCCACCAATGGACATTTCGGCTGGCGGCATGTTGGCCATCGACGAGTCGCTTACTGGCGAAGACCAACAAAAAGTGCTCGACTTTGCACGCCCAAGCACCGCGTTGTACGTGGGCGGCATGGGTGCCCGTGGCAAAAACTTCTATAACGACATCTGCAAGTCGTACGGCTTCGAAAAAGAAGCAGTCGAAATTCAGGATCTGTATCTGGACGGCAAGAAGCAAGAGGCGGCAGCAAAGGTTCCTTCCGAGTGGCTGCTCAATTCGCATCTTGTTGGCCCAAAGAACTTCGTGAAAGAGCGCTTGGCCGCGTTTAAGGAAGCCGGTGTCACAGTTATTTCCGTGAACCCAATTGGCCCCGACGCTGTACAACAAGTTGAATTACTTCGAAGCTTGATCGACGACGTTCGCTAGTCGTGTCCTTCGACGGTTTTGTTGCCGACGGATGGTCGGAAGTCGCCGACGCATTCGCGCACAACATCGACAATCGCGAGGACATCGGTGCAGGCGTGTCGGTGTTTCACAAGGGAAAGTGCGTGGTCGATATTGCCGGTGGCTTTTTCGACAAAGAAGCAACCAAGCCGTACACGCTCGACACGTTGCAGCTGGTGTTCAGCACCACCAAAGGTGTGGTGGCAACAGCGGTGGCTATCTGTGTCGAGCGCGGTTTGTTGTCGTACGAAGAACCAGTCTCCCTGTTTTGGCCCGAGTTCGCCGCGCACGGCAAAGAGCACGTAACCGTTGCGCAATTGCTGTCGCACCAGGCGGGCCTGTACACGGTCGAAGGCGAGCTGTCATTCGAAGAAGTGCTCGATTGGAACACGATGGTGGCACGTCTTGCCGACACCGCGCCGCTGTTTCCTGTTGGTTCAACGCACGGGTATCACGCCATCACATTTGGTTGGTTGGCAGGGCATTTGGTGCGGCTTGTGGATGGCCGCAGCATTGGGCGGTTCATTCGCGAAGAAATTGCAAACCCACTTGGCGGCGAAATTTATGTTGGACTTCCTGAGCATTACGAGCCTCGGGTCTCGCCGATCAACATTGGTTGGCCACGCAGTGCAACCGATGCGCCAGCTTCCCCACCTGCGCAATTGCCAAACAAGCATTTGGCTAACGCGTTAAGTCTGAACGGTGCGCTCAACGTAAAGGGCGGCTTCAATCGCCAAGATTTACACGCAGCCGAAGTTCCTGGCGCAAACGGTATTGCGAATGCGCGCAGTTTGGCTGCCATGTATTCGGCAACCTTCACCGAAACCGAGACACCGAATGGCCCAGTGCGATTACTGAACGATGAAACGCGAAGCAAGATGGCAGTGCAACAAACCAAAGATGGCGAAGTGGATTTGTGTTTGCAAACGCAACGCACGTTCGCCATGGGCTTCGTTACTCCAAGTGAAAAATTGGCGTTCGATGCGCCGGGCAGTTACGGCCACGCAGGTGCTGGCGGTTCTGTTTCGTTTGCCGACCCGCTCCGACAGATGGGCTTTAGCTACATCATGAATCGAATGAAAGATTCGATGTTCACCGACCCGCGTGCGGTCAGGCTGATTGAGGCAGCATCTCGCTGCGCAGACGCTTCCTAAGACCCATCGTTCCCAGCAAGTACGAGAGGGAACACAGCACAGATATTGCTGCAACAATTGCGATGGCAATGCGAATAGGAAAGATCTCTCCAAGAATTCCCGTTCCAATAGTGCTGAGTCCGGTGACCAACATGGCAAAGCCCATGTCGCCGGCTATCACTCGTCCGCGAATGTGGTCTTCGGTGCTGATTTGCAAGCCGTAACTTGCCATTGTCCAAATTGCACCACCGCCGATGTGTGCAGCACCGATGGAAATTACGGCGAGCCACAACACTGGGCTTGCTGAAGCGGCCAGGTAGAAAACGCTCCACATCGTGCCACCAATTCCACACAACAGCAACAGTCGCGGCATGTTGTTTCGAGCAAAGCGCATGAAGATGAATGGTCCAAGTGCAGCACCAAATCCGCGTGCAGCAAGAAGAAGGCCGCTGCCACCGTCACCAGTGTCGAATGCATCGATTGCCAGCACAGCAAGTTGACCCACTGCACCCGCACCAACTGCTTGAGTGGTTTTAGAAGCCATGAGGGCAAAGATCACGTTGTTCTCTTTGGCGTAATGGAATGCTTCGCGCATGTCGGCAATTGGTCGAACTGGCTCGCGTACCGCATGTGCTTTTCGCTCTTGCATCGGAACTTTGATGAGCGCTACCAATCCTGCGCATACGGCGAATGTGGCAATATCGGCAACAAACGTTGCGGTTCTGCCAAAGGTTGCTGCAACAAGACCGCCGAGAGCAGAGCCGATGAACACCGAGGCTCCCCAGCTAGAGCCGAATAATGCGTTTGCTTGACGAAGTTCTTCGTCATTGCGCGTGATGTTAGGTAGTGCAGAACTAAATGCGGGAAGCGTGATCACAGCAAGCGAAGAGATCACTATTTGCGTCAACAGCGCCAACCAAATGCGGTCTGCGCTGGAAAGTAGGAACCCAACACCGCAGATGGCTTGTAAAGCAGAAACGAAGACAATGATTTTGCGTCGATCAAACTTGTCGACAATCGGGCCAGCTATTGGTGAAAAGAAAAACGATGGCAGTACATATGCCGCATAAATAAGCGACACTAAAAACGAGGAGTCGGTGGCGTCTTTGACCAATCCGACCAGGGCAACATACGTCAAATAGTCGCCCATGACCGAGATGTTTTGCGCAAAGAACAAATTGCGCACGCTGGTGTTAGTGCGAAGTACTCCCATTTGAAAAAAGTTACTTACGCAATGCGTTAATGCGATCGATCGAGCGCTCCGCTTCGTCCATCATGCTGTGCACCAAATCTGCTGCATGCACAATGCTGGTGATCGCGCCGACACCTTGGCCGGCTGGCATAAATTCTTGATCCACATCCACCTTGGTGCCAACGGGGTAGCCCAAGTGATTAACGCCGGCTTGCATCGAAGCAATTGCTTGCTGCGGAAACCCTTGCAACGTTTCTGGATGTTCTTCAAACTTATTCGTCCAGTTGTTGCGCACCACGCGGCAGGTTTTGCCCGTGTAGCTGCGAGTAATGACGGTTCCGTCTTCGAGCGTGTCAATCAACTTTTCTTTGTATCCATCTACGCCGCGCGCCTCATGCGTGGCAATAAATCGGGTGCCAACCCACACGCCGTCTGCGCCCAATGCCAACGACGCAGCCAAACCGCGCCCATCGAACAAACCACCGGCAGCAACCACCACCATCTTGTCGCCAACTGCATCGACCACTTGGGGCACAAGCGCCATGGTCGCAACGGTGCCAGTGTGTCCGCCGCCTTCAGTGCCTTGTGCAACAACAAAGTCGCAGCCACTTTCCAGTGCCGAAACGGCATGGCGCACCTTGCCGCACATCGAGCCAACCAACACGCCGCTCTTGTGCAAGCGGTCAATGATCTCGCGCGGCACGCCTAGGCCAGCAACAAACACGCGGGCGCCACTCTTAATAATCAGTTCCACATCGCGCTCCAACGTGTGGGGCAGTGCGGTCAGCAAGTCCACTCCAAAAGGCTTGGACGTCAGTTGCTTCATTGCATCGATTTCCTTTTCCAGTTCGCCGCCCTGCATGGTGGAGGCACCGAAGGTTCCCATTCCTCCTGCTTCAGAAACAGCAGCAACAAGGTTGTGGTACGAAACGCCGCCCATGCCGGCAAGCATGATTGGGTACTGAACATCCAACAGTTCGGTTAGGCGTGTGCGCATCAGTCCAAGTTACCTCTCGGCGTAAGCGCCTTCGCGCTTGAGAAATTTGCGGTGCCATCGCCTTGGCGTAAACACGGCGGCGCGAGGCTCGTCTTCAAACATCCAGCGAACAAAGTTGCGTCGTGTCCATGGTGTGAGGTTTGCCAGCCGCAATGCTCCTCGAGCACCAAGCGAGCTTTTCAAAATGGTTCCCAGTGCCGCCGACATGCGGTGGTCGGCAAAGAGATTTTGCTCAACCAGCGTTTCGTATCGAGTTCTGGCAACTGATGCCTCTCGCTTGCCCGCATACACAATGGCCTTGCCCGCAAGTTGGCCCGACAACAGCGACTGCCCGATGCCTTCGCCAGTCAGTGTGTCGGTCACGCACGCGGCGTCGCCAACAAATAACACTCGGCCATTTGTCAATGTTGCCGACGTAACACGGGCGGGTATAGGCCATGCGGTGTGGCGGTCTTCCATCACCACGTTTGGGCCAAGCGCCTTGGCAATATGTTTGCGCTGCAACAATTCGGGCCACAAATCTTTCATCTGTTGCACCGTGTAATTACTGCCACGCAAAATGCCGAAACCAATATTGACGCGGCCGTCTTGCAATGGAAACGACCATGCGTAACCCGGCAGCAAGTCTTTTTCGAACCATACGTACAGCCGTTCCTTGGCTGGGCCTGTCACAGTGTTTGCATATTGCCTAAACGCGTGCCATTCACCTAAGTATCCGGTCGTTGATACACCCAACGCTTTTCGCACGGGCGACCACATGCCATCGGCTGCAACAACGTATTGCGCACGAATTGTGCCCAAGTGTTCGATTACAACATCAATGTGTTCGTTGGTGTGTTGCTTCACCCCAACAAAACCGTGGCCTTCCATCACTCGAATGCCGCGCGACTTCGCCAACTGCACTAGCGCGTTGTCTAATTCCATCCGCGGCGCAATTGCTGCAAATTGTCCCTGCCCAGTTGGCAACATCATCTGCATCTCTTTGCCGCTAGGCGAGCGCAGCCACACATCGGAGCACGGTGTCCAGTTAGCAACAGTTGATGGGTCGAAACCCAATTCCTCTAATACCCGCAGCGCGCCAGTTGTTAGGCCGTCGCCGCAACACTTATCGCGCGGAAAATGCGCCTTATCAATGACCAAAACATCGTGGCCCGCTTCTTGCAACGTCAGCGCGGCAGCAATGCCAGCCGGCCCCGCGCCAACTACCAACACGCCACACGAACCAAGCGTGGTGTTGTTGTTGGGCAGGGAGTTGGACACATTGTTCAGACTAGAGTCGTTCGCTATGAGCCGCTTATGTGAAGGTCGAGTAGTTGTTGTCACTGGTTCGGGCCGAGGTATCGGCCGCGAACATGCGTTAAGCCTTGCCGCCCATGGCGCATTGGTCGTGGTCAACGACCTTGGCGCAGGTGTCGACGGCAGTGGTGGTGACACCTCGCCAGCCCAAAGCGTTGTCAACGAGATCGAGGCCATGGGTGGCCGCGCGGTAGCTAACGGCGACGACATCTCTTCGTGGGCAGGCGCCGAACGGCTCATTAACACTGCAGTCGAAACATTTGGCGACTTGCACGCGGTGGTCAATAACGCAGGCATCTTGCGCGACCGCATGATGGCCAACATGAGCGAAGAAGAGTGGGACGCCGTTATCAAAGTGCATCTCAAGGGCACGTTTGCACCGTCACGTTTCGCTGCCGCGTATTGGCGCGATCAAAGCAAGGCCGGCAAACCGGTAGACGGTCGCATCATCAACACCTCGTCGGTCTCGGGCATTTACGGCAACGTTGGCCAAACCAACTACGGCGCAGCGAAGGCAGGCATTGCTGCATTCACCACCATTGCATCGCTCGAGCTTGCTCGTTACGGCGTCACTGTTAACGCAGTTGCACCAGTTGCGCTTACACGCATGACCGAAGGCTTGGGCCCAGCACCCGAAACCGAAGAAGAGCGCGAACAACGTTCACCAAAATGGATTGCCCCCATCGTCACGTGGCTTGCCAGCGAAGAATCCAAAGACATCACCGGTCGCGTGTTCGAAGCAAGCGGTCAAGTGCTTGCCATTGCCGAAGGTTGGCATCGCGGCCCAACACATGCACCAGTGGAAGACCCAACCAAACTTGGCCCCATCGTGGAAGAACTGATGGCCAAGGCTCGTCTCAATGCCGGCATGGACGGCAAAGATGGTTCGTGGCCACAACCACAAAAGAAGTAACGCGGCATTCGGCTGAAAGATGTCGAGTAACAACGTTGTAAAAGCGCGCAGTAATTTTGCCGATCGCAACCCTGGCAGCCGCAGCCACTACCACGAAGCCCGAAAATATATGCCCGGTGGGCAAACGCGTTCGGTGCTCACTCACGCCCCGTTTCCACTTACCTTTGCATCGGGCAGTGGCGCAACACTCACCGACGTAGACGGCCACATGTATCTCGACTTCCTTGGCGACTACACCGCAGGGTTGTTGGGGCACAGCGAGCGCCGCGTGCTCGATCATGTTGCCGGAGCACTTACGCATAACGCAAGTGTTGGTGGCATTCATCCTGCCGAAGCAACCTTGGCAAGGCTCATGTGCGAACGCTTTGGTCTCGATCGTGTGCGGTTCACCAACTCGGGCACCGAAGCCAACTTGTTGGCAATGACAACTGCGGTACTTGCAACTGGAAGAAAGAAGATCTTGGTATTTTCCGGCGGCTATCACGGCAGCGTGTTTTACTTTGCCTCTGGCAACGCACCATGGAATGCACCGTTCGATTTTGTGATCTCGCCATTTAATGACGAGGCTGCAGCACTGCACACCATTTCCGAAAACGCCGAAACGCTGGCAGCGGTGGTGGTAGAGCCAATGCTTGGTTCCGGCGGCTGCATCCCCGCATCACCACAGTTTCTTGCAGCCGTGTTTCAAGCCGCTCGCAAAGTTGGCGCGGTGTGCATTGCCGACGAAGTAATGACTTCGCGCCACGGCAAGAGCGGCATGATGGACATGCTTGGCGTGCAGGCCGACATCACCGCATTCGGCAAGTACATCGGCGGTGGTTTTTCGTTCGGTGCGTTCGGCGGCAAAGCACAGTTCATGGACATGTTCGACACCAGCCCCGAGTCCAACCGTCCTTCGCCCGTTGCGCACGGCGGCACGTTCAATAACAACCTGTCGTCTGTTACTGCGGGCTGCAAAGTATTGGGCGAAGTTTTCACGGCAGACATCGCCGTTGCACACACGGCCCGAGGCGACGAGTTTCGTCAAGCCATTGCCGCAGTCATTGCGCACTCGGGCGCACCAGTTTCGGTTACCGGTTTTGGTTCCATGATGTCGTTGCATGCACTTGCAACGCCGCCCGTATCGCCAACAGATATCGCCAATCGCGACAACGAGTTGCAGGAGCTGCTGTTCTTTGGGTTGTTAGAGCGCGGCGTCTATATCGCTGCACGCGGCATGGTCAACCTTGGCTTGGCCCACACCGACGATCAGCTGGCACAGTTTCTCGACGCTCTCGCCGAAACGCTTGCTTCGCTAAATTGATAGGGGTTGCGTATATGCTACCCATATGTCTATTGCCAACTCGTTGAGCGAAACGCGCCAACAAAGCGGCATTTCCCGCAAAGAGCTCGCACGCAGGTCTGGCGTTCCGACTTCTACCGTCAGTCGGGTTGAAGAAGGTCTGATGGACCCAACATTCACGATGACACAGCGACTCTTTGGCGCATTGGGGTGTGATGTCCATTTGGCAATACAGCCAATGTCAAAGTCGGCGCTTGCCAATCTGGCTGACGCGTTCATCGATCAACCGTGGGGTACTGAAATTGATTTCGTTCGTTTGCGTTCGTTCATTGATTACATTTCGAGCCATCCAGAATCTGCGAGCTCCGCAATCGCTCAACCACCTGCCCGATCAGGGGACAGCCTGATGGACTGCATGCTCGCAGCAATTGCGGAAAAGCTTGCCGACGACAACAAGATTGCACGTCCTAAATGGTGCGAATCAGTTCCAGCATTGGAGAAGGTGTGGCGTTCACCGGGTACGCCTGCCATGCACAAACGAAATGATCAGCGGGTTCCTCCACAGTTTCGCGCACGGAAGATATTTCTCTCAGAAATAAGTCTCTGGCGTTAGCCGTTCTAGAACAACCGCAGTTCGTCGGTGCGTTTGCCACGCAACTCGTCGTAGTCCACCTCGCACCAGCCCATGCCTCGGCTCTCGGCCAACACGCGTGCTTGCGGCTTGATACTTTGCGCAACAAAGATGCCACGGATTTTCCCCAGCGATGTGTCGGCATGTAGGCAATCGATGTAGCGCGTCAGTTGCTCGACACCATCAATTTCGCCGCGTCGTTTAATTTCCACCGCGACGGTTTGCCCGGATGCATCGCGACACAACAAATCAACGGGGCCAACCGCGGTGGGGTATTCGCGTCGAATAAGTGTGAGCCCGGCTTCGATCGATTCGGGAAGTGCGGCAAGCAACTCCTGGAGGTGTGCTTCCACGCCGTCTTTGGTGAGACCCGGGTCTTCGCCCAGTTCGTGCGACATGTCGCTGAATACTTCGTGCAAGTAAATGGTCAGCACTTCACCCTTCGGGTTAGTCACCACCCACTTCTCGTCGTGTTCCACAACGGTGTTGGGTGCGTTCATCCAGTTCAGCGGTTTGTATGCGCCGCCATCGGCATGAATAGCAATGCAGCCATCGGCTTTGCGCATCAACAATCGGGTGGCTTCGGGAAGCGATGCATCCAGGCGGCCTTCATACACCACGCTGCACCTGGCCACCACAAGTCTCATGGGACACGAAACTAGATCAGCGACCCACGTGTTCGCGCATGCGCTTTTGAATGAGTTCGCGGCGCTTTTGCAAATCGCGGTAGGTCATCGAATTGGTGCTGGCGTCCACACCAAAGCCGGCCTTCACGCTGTCCAGGTTGATCTCGACAGCATTGTGGTCGATGCCCAATTCGCGGCCAAGTCGCTCGCCGTGCTTTTCGGCAAACAGCATGGAGATGGAGGCAATCTCGGCAAGGATGTCGAGGTCGGGGGCAAGGCGCGCAATTGCTCCATCCAAAAAGACCATGTTCTTTACGTACAGCATCAGTTCTTTTGGCATGCGTGCGCCGTAGCCCATCATTGCCTTCACGATGCGTTGCACTTCTTTCACTAGCTCTTCGCCCGACAATGTGGTTGGGTCGATCACTGGTGCGCCAAGGTTCAAGTCTTTGATCACCGCCTGAATGTCGGTGTCCATTGGCAGCGCGCCAAGGTCGCGCAGCGCTTCCACTTGGCCAACAACGTTGTTGGTAGTTGCGTTCAGCATTAAGCGCAGGAAGGCCATGCGGCGGGCGCCAGTGAGGCGGCCAACTATGCCGAAGTCGAGTAGCGCAGTCTTGCCGTCTTTCATCACGAACAAGTTGCCGCCGTGCAAGTCTCCGTGGAATACGCCATAAATCATTGCGCCTTCCATAAAGGCAATCATGCCGGTGCGAATTACTTGTTGTGTGTCGATGCCTGCATTCTGCATGCCGACGACGTCGTCAAACTTGAAGCCGCTCAGTCGTTGCATAATCAGCACACGGCGCGTCACCAGCTTTGGGTGTGGGCGAGGAACGATGTAACCGGTTTGGCCCAACTCGTGCAACATCTTGGCAACGTCCAACATGTTGTCGGCTTCAATTCGGAAATCCAATTCTTCAACGATGGTTTCGGCAAACAACTCCACAAGTGCTGGTGGGTTTGCAAGCGCGCTTACTTTGATGCGGCCAACGAGGTGCGGTGCAAGCCACGCCATTACTCGCAAGTCTTGGCGAACCATTTTGGAAACCGATGGGCGCTGCACTTTAACCACCACGTTTTCGCCGGTTATCAATGTTGCAACGTGTACTTGCGCAATGGATGCCGCGGCAAGCGGGGTGGTGTCAATGTACGAGAACACATCAGTAAGCCGCGCGCCCAAATCGCTTTCAATTACTTGTTGCACTTCGTTGAAAGGAATAGGTGGTACTTGGTCGCGACACAGTTTGAATTCGTTTACCAACTCGGCTGGGAACAGACCTTCGCCGCTGCTGATGATTTGCCCAAGTTTGATGTAGGTACTTCCCAAGCGCTCGACGGCCTTGCGCATGCGCAACGAAATGTATGCATTGCTTGCCTCGGAAGTAGCGAACTTGTTGCGCTTCTTTTTGATAAACCACGGCAACAGCGCAATGCTCAACACCCAGACAACGGTGACGAGGCGGGCAACGGGTGGAAGCTTGGTTGGGGTGGTTAACACTGGTATTTCTTGTTGTGCGCTTGCACGCAATGCGACAGCGGTGTTGTGCCATTCGATCTTTTCGGGTTCGAGTACCCACGGCGCATTGTCATCAAACGCGGCCCAGCTGCAATCAAGGGGAGAAGTCACCTGCTAATTCTGCCTGCACGAAGTGCAGCAATGACTTGTTGTGCCAAATGTTGTTGGCACACAATCAGGTCGGGGAGCCAGGTGTCACGCATGTTGTACACCAACGGCGAGCCGTCAATACGGCTTGTAAATAGCCCCGCTGCCTCGGCAACAGCCACCGGCGCAGCCGAGTCCCACTGGTGCATGCCGCCGGCGTGCACGTAAATATCGGTTTCGCCCAGCACCACCGACATTGCTTTGGCCCCCGCCGAACCCAGTCGCGCAACTTCGCAATTCAATGCTTGGGCCACAACGATTGCCGCGTCGGTTGCGCGGTTGCGTGAGACAACAAGCCTTGGCGCGCCTTCGTGTTTAGGTGGTGTTGGCGGCGGCTCGTTGGTGTCGAGCACCAAGCCAAACGCGGGCAACGAAACGGCGCCTGCAGTCAGTGTTCCTTCATTCGAAGGTTGCCCGTTTGCATCTTTTCGTTCCCACAGTGCAATGTGCACGGCCCAGTCGGCGCGATCAAATTCGCTGTATTCCTGCGTGCCATCGAGTGGGTCGATGATCCATACGCGGTCGGCCGTCATGCGGTTGGAGTCGTCGGCTGCTTCCTCCGACAACACCGCGTCGTTTGGTCGGTGCTCGGCTAGCGCTTCATCCAGGAATCGTTGTGCGGCTGCATCGCCTACGTCTTTTGCATACCACGGTGATGCGCCGTCGTTATACAAGCGTTCACGAACTGCAAGCAGTCGTTTTCCAGTTTCTTCCGCGAGGTAGTGGGCAAGCTCGGCGTCGGTAAATGTCACGAAGCGCTGCGCCCCAAGTTGATCGCGTCTCGAACAATGGCGCGCAACGAGGCTTCGTTGGTGCCGGACGCAATCAACGCATCAACATTTCGCTCCAGTTGTTCGGCCGCTGCATCGTCGAATGCATCGATGCGTTTGTTGGCAGCAATGGTGGATGCAGTGAGCAGAACAATTGCGGCAAGCGACGTGATGAGGCCGATGGTGGTAACCACGCCAACGTTGTTTCCCGCAATGGAAGAAATGATGAGGCCAGCAATGCCGCTGACAAATACCACACCACACAACACGCGAATTCGGCGAAGTGCAACCATGGCAGTTATCGGGCTAGCGGCTTGTACTTAATGCGGTGCGGTTGGTCGGCAGTAGAGCCAAGTTCTTTCTTGCGCCATGCCTCGTAGTCGGAGAAGTTTCCTTCAAACCAACGCACTTGGCTGTCGCCTTCAAACGCCAACACGTGTGTTGCAATGCGGTCGAGGAACCAGCGGTCGTGCGAAATCACCACAACGCAACCTGGAAACGATTCGAGCGATGTTTCAAGTGCGCGCAGCGTGTCTACGTCCAAGTCGTTTGTTGGTTCGTCCAACAGCAGCAAGTTGCCTGCTTTTTTCAGCATCTTGGCAAGGTGAACACGGTTGCGTTCGCCACCGGACAAATCGCCGACGCGCTTTTGTTGGTCGGAGCCCTTGAAGTTGAAGCTGGCCACATATGCGCGGCCATGAATTTCGCGGTTGCCCAGCTTCAGCGTTTCTGCGCCGTCGGTGATTTCTTCGTACACCGACTTGTCGGCGTTCAAGGTGTCGCGGCTTTGGTCGACATAGCTCATTTGTACGGTGTCACCAATGGTGATGGTGCCGCTGTCTGGTGCTTCTTGGCCAGACAACATGTTGAACAACGTGGTCTTACCTGCGCCGTTGGGGCCGATGATGCCAACGATGCCCGCTGGAGGAAGTGAGAAGGTCAAGTCTTCGATCAGCAATCTTTCGCCGAAGCCTTTGCTGAGTCCCTTCACTTCAATCACGGTGTCGCCAAGGCGTGGGCCTGCAGGTATTGCAATTTCCAACTTGTCTGGGCCGCCGTCGGCTGCTTGCGCTTCGGCATGCAACTTCTCGTATGCAGCAAGACGCGCTTTACCTTTGGACTGACGAGCCTTCGGCGCCATGCGTACCCAATCCAACTCGCGTTGCAGCGTGCGCTTGCGTGCTTCGTTCGATTTCTCTTCGCGACCAAGTCGTTCTTGCTTTTGTTCCAGCCAACTGGTGTAGTTGCCCGAGAAAGGAATGCCGCGGCCGCGATCCAATTCCAAAATCCATTTGGCAACGTTGTCCAAGAAGTAACGGTCGTGAGTAATTGCCACAACGGTGCCTGGGTATTCCTGCAAGTAACGCTCCAGCCAGTCCACGCTTTCGGCGTCCAAGTGGTTGGTTGGTTCGTCCAACAGCAGCAAGTCGGGGCGGCTTAACAACAAGCGGCACAACGCAACGCGGCGTCGCTCACCACCAGACAACTTGGTGACGTCGGCATCGTTTGGTGGGCAGCGCAATGCGTCCATCGCAATTTCTACGTTGCGTTCCAAACTCCATGCGTCTGCGGCCTGAATTTTTGCTTCAAGTTCGGCTTGCAGCACGCCAATCTTGTCGAAGTCGGCATCGGGCTCGCCCCACATTGCTGTCACTTCTTCGTAACGGGCCAACATGTCGCGAATTGGTGCAACGCCATCCATCACGTTGCCAAGTACGTCTTTGGCTGGGTCGAGTTGCGGCTCTTGTTCCAGCAAGCCAACAGTAAATCCAGGAGTTAAGCGCGCCTCGCCGGTGTAGCCGTCGTCTTTGCCAGCCATGATGCGCAGCAGGCTGGATTTACCGCTGCCGTTAGAGCCAATGACACCAATTTTGGCGCCGGGGTAGAACGACAACGAGATGTCTTCAAGAATGGTGCGGTCTGGTGGGTAGAACCGAGCCAGTTTGTAACACGTATATATAAATTCTGCGGCCATGACGCTGTACAAACTAGTGGCAAGTCCCGACTTCGGGGCGGTGCTAGTTTGGAAAACGAGTTGGACCTTGTTTTTCGGCTCATCATCACCTCAAAGGGGAGACATATATATGGAATTACTTAGCCGCGCTTACCTCGGAACCTTTGGTCTCCGTTGGTTGCACATTCTCGTCGGTATTGCCTGGATTGGCTTGCTGTACTACTTCAACTTGGTGCAAGTGCCAGGTTTGGCCGCTTACGGTGACGAGGGCAAGGCCCGCAACATCACCATCGACAAAGTTGCACGTCGCGCTTTGTGGTGGTTCCGTTGGGCTTCCATCGCCACATTGGCAACCGGCATCTTGATCACTGGAGCAATCGAGAACTATTACAAGGATTTCTTCACCGATGCTTCCGCTTCAGGAATTGGCCACAACGTTGCAATCTCCATCGGCATGGTGCTTGGCATCTTGATGGCAGCAAACGTGTGGATGATCATCTGGAAGAACCAGAAGGTTGTTCTTGCTAACGCAGCAAACGTGTTGGGTGGCGGCGAAGCAAATGCCGACGCTCCAACCGCAGGCCGCAAGGCATTGTTGGCTTCACGCCAGAACATGATCTTCTCGGTCTCCATGTTGTTCTTCATGGTTGGTGCAGCGCACTTCTACAACGGTGCATTCCCCGACGCAACAAGCAGCAACGCATGGACCTTGTTCGGTATCGCCATGGCGATCACCGCATTGTTGGAATTGAACGCAGTCGGAATCTTCGGCGGCATCAAGGCTGGCAACAAGATGCTGTGGATGTACGAGAGCCACAAGAATGCTCTCATCACCTCAGGAGTTCTGTGGTTGGTGCTGTGGATTCTTTCCGAGGTTTTGCTCAGCGCATAATTTCGCAGTAATTCAAAACCGTTTTCAATTGAAAGCCGGTCTCACTTAACGGTGAGATCGGCTTTCATGTTTTGGTGGCCAGGCACGGTGCAGAACAGTACGTATTGGCCTGCTGGCAAATTGATCGTGCCCAAGTCGACGTCGCCCTTTTTGTTCACCTTCAATTCGAACGAACCAACTTTGGTGTCGCCGTCAATCACAATCAAGGTGTGGCGAATGGTGTCGTCATTGATGTAGGCAACCTCGATGTCGCCGGCTGTTGCCTCGTACGTGTCGGCATCAAACCTGAGGCCCGATACAGCGCGAACTTCTAAATCGACGGTGGCGGGAATGACGACGGGCTCCGAGGAGCTGGAGCCGCCGCATGCTGCAAGCACAGCGGAAAACAGGACGGCTGCGAATGTGACCTTTGTTGAACGTTGCATGAACCCATGATACGGACGCTTATTTGGCGTGGCTAGTTGTCCTCGCAACACTTTGGCCAGATTCAGTGGGGGTTTAGTCACACGGTTGGGCCAAGAGGGGCAGAGTACGATGAATGCGATGCTTGAACGGCCTCGCCCCGAAGAATTTGGCGCCAACTCCTGGCTTGTCGAAGAGATGTACGAGCGATTCCGCGAAGACCCAGCCTCTGTTGGCCCAACCTGGCAAGAGTTCTTCAGCGATTTCAAACCTGCCGGCACACCTAAGGCCGACTCCACCGCCGAAATCGTTCGCCCTGTTGTAGCGCCAACACCACAACCCGTTGCCACGTCGCCAGGTGTCGAACCACCTGCGCCACGCGTTGTGTTGGCAACCGAAATCATTCCAGACCCACCGGCCGAACCATTGCGCGGCGTGTCGGCAGCTATTGCCACAAACATGGAAAAGAGCCTCACGGTTCCTACCGCAACAAGCTTCCGCAATGTGCCAGCGAAATTGTTGGAAGTCAACCGCAAGGTAATGAACAACTACCGCGCGCGGGTTGGGCAGGGCAAAGTCAGTTTCACTCACATCATTGGTTACGCCATCGTTCGCGCAATTGCCGACAACGTGCCAAACATGAAGAACGGTTACACGGTTGATGCCGATGGCAAGCCAATGTTGCAGAAGCATTCGCACGTCAACATCGGTTTGGCTGTCGATGTGGACAAGGGCAAAGGCCAGCGCACACTTGTTGTTCCAGTGTTGCGCAACGCCGACACGCTCGACTTCGCCGGCTTCTTGCTTGCGTACGACGAAATCATTCGTAAGGTTCGTTCCAACAAACTGACAGTCGAAGATTTTCAGGGCGCCAACGTCAGCCTCACTAACCCCGGCACCATCGGCACCGTGCAGTCGGTGCCGCGCCTCATGCCTGGCCAAGGTGTCATCGTTGGTGTCGGCAGCATCGATTACCCAGCCGAGTTTCAGGGAAGCGACGAGCGTTCAATTGTTCGTCTCGGCATTTCAAAAGTGGTCACCGTCACCAGCACGTACGACCACCGCATCATTCAGGGCGCCGAGAGCGGCATGTTCCTCAAGTACGTGCACGAACTGCTGATTGGCGAGCACAACTTTTATCACGACGTGTTCCGCAGCCTGGGCGTTCCGTACGAAGCGGTGCAGTGGCATCAAGATTCCAACCTGCTCGACAGCGAAGACGCAATGCTCGACAAGCAAATGCAGGTTGCAACGCTCATTCGCGTTCACCGCGTTCGCGGTCACCTCATTGCCGACCTCGACCCGCTGCGCTGGAAAGAACCAGTCATGCCGCGCGAGTTGGATCCGGCAACTTACGGCCTCACCATTTGGGATCTCGACCGACAGTTTCTTACGGGCGGCATCGGCGGCGTTCGCAAATCCACACTTGGCGATTTGTTGGGCGTATTGCGAGACGCGTACTGCCGCACCATCGGTGTGGAGTACATGCACATTCAAAACACCGACGAGCAGCGCTGGATTCAGGAGCGCGTCGAGGGCCACGGCGCCTTGGGTTTCATTCTCGACAAGAAGCGCGTGCTCGAGCGACTCAATGCAGCAGAAGCTTTCGAGAAATTCCTTGCTACCAAATACGTCGGCACGAAGCGCTTTGGTTTAGAGGGCGCCGAATCGGCCATCCCAATTCTCGACACCATCTTGTCGAGCGCAGCCGATTCGCAGATGCACGGCGCAGTGTTGGGCATGGCACACCGCGGCCGCCTCAACGTGCTTGGCAATGTGATGGGCAAGAGCTACGACCAAATCTTTAAAGAGTTCGAGGGCTATGTCGACCCATCGTCGGTGCAGGGCTCGGGCGATGTGAAGTATCACCTGGGTGCAGTGGGCACATACGTTTCGCCGCATGGCGCGCAGCTACCCATCGAGTTGTCGGCAAACCCAAGCCACCTCGAAACTGTCGACCCAATCGTTCTGGGTATGGTGCGCGCAGCGCAAGACCACATCGAACCACCGCTTGCTTACAGCGTGTTGCCGCTGATTATTCACGGCGACGCCGCGTTTTCGGGCCAGGGTGTTGTTGCCGAATGTTTAGCAATGAGCGACACCAGCGGTTACCGCGTTGGCGGCACCATTCACCTCATCATTAACAACCAAATCGGTTTCACCACTTCGCCGCAGTATGCGCGTTCGTCGCAGTATTCAAGCGACGTTGCAAAAACAGTGCAGGCGCCAATCTTCCACGTCAATGGCGACGACCCAGAAGCATGCGTACGCGTTGCCAAGCTTGCCTTCGACTACCGACAGAAGTTCCATAAAGACGTCGTCATCGACATGATTTGCTACCGCCGCCACGGACACAACGAAGGCGACGACCCCAGCTACACCCAGCCACTCATGTACAAGGCAATCGCCGAGCGCAGAAGCGTTCGCAAGCTGTACGTAGAAACGTTGGTTAAGCGCGGCGACATCACCATCGAAGACGCCGAACAAGCACTGTCCGACTTCCAAAGCAAACTGCAAGGCGCACTAGACGACACCCGCGCCGCCAAGCCCGAGCCCGTCATTGCCGCCAAGCCACCTGCACCAATCGGCGTTTTGCCGCACGTTGCAACCGGCGTCAGCCGCGAAGTGTTGGACGGAATATTCCGTCATCTCACCGAATACCCAGAAGGTTTTGCGCCGCACCCCAAGTTGGTCAAGCAGTTCGAACTTCGCGCGCAGCAGTACGAAACCCAACAAGATGTGGATTGGGCAACAGGCGAGGCCCTTGCATTCGGTTCGCTCGTTGTTGAAGGCACACCAGTTCGGTTGATGGGCGAGGACTCGCGCCGCGGCACGTTTAGCCAACGCCACTCCACGCTTGTGGATTACAACAACGAACAACGTTGGGTTCCAATCAACACGTTGCCAAACGCCAAGGCTCGCTTTTGGGTATACGACTCGCTACTTTCCGAATACGCAGCAGTTGGTTTCGAATACGGTTACGCGCACACCAACCACGAAACACTCGTGATGTGGGAAGCCCAGTTCGGCGACTTCGCAAACGGCGCACAAGTCATCATCGACCAATACATCGTTGCTGCCGAAGACAAGTGGGGCCAACAAAACAGCCTGGTGCTGTTGTTGCCACACGGCTACGAAGGCCAAGGCCCCGAACACTCGTCGGCACGCATGGAGCGCTTCTTGCAACTGTGTGCAGAAGACAACATTCAGGTCTGTTACCCAACTACGGCAGCGCAGTACTTCCACATGTTGCGCCGCCAAGTGCGCCGCGACGTACGCAAGCCACTTGTTGTCATGACGCCGAAGCAACCGTTGCGCATGAAGGAAAGCCGTTCGCCAATTGCCGAGTTCACCACCGGCAGTTTCGAAGAAATCTTGGATGACCCAACCGTCACCGACAAATCAAAAATCACACGCATCGTGTTGTGCACGGGCAAGGTTGCATGGGACGCAATGGCCGAGCGCACCAAGCGCAATGCCAACGTGGCAGTCGTTCGTGTCGAGCAGTTGTACCCATTCCCAATTGCCGGCTTGCGCAGCATTTTGGCTACCTATCCAAATGCCAAACAGATGGTGTGGCTACAAGAAGAGCCAGAGAACATGGGCGCATGGCGCTTCGTTGATGCAATCGTGTGGCCAATGAAGAATGAGGGCTACGACTGGCGACATGTTGCTCGCGTCGAGTCGGGTAGCCCTGCAACCGGCTCTAAAGCAATTCACGACCAAGAATTGGTCGATTTGATGGAGCAAACTTTCGCCCCTTGGTGAATATAAATCGTTCGGAAGTTAGAGGTTACCGAACGAATGCCCCAAAAACACCAATTGCACTTATCACGGTCACGGTAAGAAAGCCAGCGAACTTATACATATCCTTGCGCATCGATTCCTTGGAATCACCGGTTTCCTTGCGCATCATGTCCTTGAAGTCCAACATGTCCTGGCGCATCGATTCCTTGGAATCGCTGGTTTCCTTGCGCATCATGTCCTTGAAGTCCGACATGTCCTTGCGCATTGATTCCCGGAATTCGAACATTTCCTTTCGCATCGATTCCCGGAATTCGAACATTTCTTCCTTGAACATTGTCTGCATTGTTTGGAATTGCAAATCAACTTTGTTGAATCGTCGGTCAACGAGGGTGGCGAGAGTGCGTAAGTCGTTGCGCGTTGCGGGTTCGTTAGGCCGTTGCTCGAAATTGTCGGCGAGGTTCTGTTTAGGATCGTTTTCCACGGCGCTTCCAGATGTATAGATATGCATATGGGACATGTGTGCAAGGAATGTTGAAACTGACGTGAGAATTATTAATTTCTCGGTGCTCGGTGGATGCAGACCATTCGGTAGTTGTAGGTTTCACCGGAATGCCGCCGCAAAGATGCCAAGTGCGGTTAATCCGCAAAAGGTTAGGAAACCAGCGAATCTAAACATTTCTTTGCGCATTGCTTCCCTGAATTCAAACAGTTCTTCTTTAATCATTGTTTGCATCGTTTGAAATTGCGCATCAACTTTGTTGAAGCGTCTGTCGACGAGGGTGGCAAGAATGCGTAAGTCGTTGCGCGTTGCGGGTTCGTTTGGCCAATGCTCAAAGCTGTCGGCGAGGTTTTCTTCAGGTTCGTTTTCCATGGCACTTCCAGACATAAGAGTTTTCATATGGCACATGTGTGCGAGGAAGGCCGAAACCGACGTCTGAATTGTGACATACCCCGTGCTTTGTCTGTCAAGTACCAATCGTCAAAGCCTGTACAGGCTTGGCGGTTCTAGGCCAGCGAGAAACCAAGCACGCCCGACAACTCGGCAAGTGCTTGCTCGGCGCCTGCCACCTTGATGGTGAGCATGCCCATTGCTGCCGCTGGCTTCAGGTTGATTCCCAAGTCGTCTAGGAACACGCACTCGTCGGGTTGCACGTTTACCGTTTCACACGCAATCTCATAAAAGCGTGGTTCAGGTTTGCGCACGCCAACTTTGCTCGACTCGATTACGGCGTCGAAGCGTGCAAGCACGGCGCGCATTTCGTCTTGTCGCTGGCGTTCGGCCGGGTCGGTTGCAACGGCTTGTTCGGTAAGCACGTTGTTGGTGAGGCACGCCAACACCAAGCCCGACTGCTTGATTACATCTAGTGCTCGCACCATTTCGGGCCGGATCTCGCCATGCAGCAGCGCCAAAATATCGGCGCCAGGAATGCGGTGCCCTAGGGCTTCGCTTTCCTCGGCAAACAACTGGTCAAATTGCGCAGGCGAGATGTCGGAGCGCTCCAATTTGGCCCATGCATTTTCGTGATGGTTCACGGTGTTGACAGAACGGATGAAATTGTGGGGGAGGCCATTGGCGTCCTCGTAGTGATTGAAGGCCTCAAAGGGGCTCGACAGAATGACCCCACCAAAATCAAAAAAGACAGCCCTAAGCACCCAATGAGCGTACGGGCTAAGGCATCACTCGGCGAGGGTCCACGGGCTGGTTGACTGTCCCCGTGCCAAAAAACGGTCCTAAGCATGTGGTGGTGGATGGGTCTAATTTGGCGACCGAGGGCCGAACCGCGCCCAGCCTCAAACAATTGAATGAGGCCGTCCTTTCGTACATGAACGAATTTCCCGACACCAAAGTGACGGTGGTGGTGGACGCAACGTTTGGTCATCGCATCGACAAGCGCGAAGTTACCGAATTTAATGAGGCAATCGACAACAACGAATTGGTTGCGCCACCCGCTGGCGCTGTTGGCCGCGGCGATGGGTTTGTGCTCACCATTGCCGCCAAAGTTGGCGCAAGCATCGTTTCCAACGACAGCTACCAAGAGTTTCAGCCGCAGTACCCATGGTTGTTCGACGCAGGCCGTCTCATCGGTGGCAAACCTGTTCCGCATGTTGGTTGGGTATTTATCGAACGACTTCCCGTGCGCCCGTCCATTGCTAAGTCGGCAAAGAAGGCAAGTCGTGAAGCAAGCCGACCAATGCCTGTTCCTAAAGCGCCACCACCAAACGCCAAGGTTGCACCAAAAACAAAACCTGTTGTTGCTGCACTCAAGCCTGCAGCACCCGCAACAAAATCGCAGACCGCACCAAAGCCCGTGAAGCCCGTCGTTACATCCAACGAGTTAACGCCGTTCCTCGAATTTGTCGAGAAGCATCCGGTTGGCAGCAAAGTGAAAGGCACCGTCGACAGCTATTCGGCGCACGGTGTGTATGTTCGCGTGAATGACGTCATGTGTTACTTGCCGCTTCGCTTAATGGCCAACCCTGCACCTCGCAGCGCGCGCGAACACGTCAAGTTGGGGCAGAGCGTTTCGCTCGTTGTCTCCAGCTTCGTTGCCTCGCGCCGCAGCATCGATGTTGCCATCAGCGGCGTTTCAGCCCCCGAGAAAAAGGTCTCATCTTCGGCAGCGGGCAAAGCCAAGAAGAAAAAGAAGCGCCAGTCGGCCCTGCCCGCTCGCAAGGTGGCCGCGAAGAAGAAGTAGTTTGTTCAGGTGCTCGTCGCTACCTGGAATGTGAATTCGTTAAAGGCCCGCTTGCCCCGTGTGCAAGCCTGGCTAGAAGAAGCCCAACCCGACGTGTTGTGCATGCAGGAAACAAAGATGAAGCAAGAAGTGTTTCCCACCGAAGTGTTTGCCGAGATGGGTTACGAAAGCGCACACTTCGGCCAGGGGCAATGGAACGGCGTTGCCATCTTGTCCAAAGTTGGGCTTACCGACGTGGTGCAAAACTTTGCTGTGGGCGATCCCGACACCGACGCGCGCATCATCAGCGCAACATGCGGCGGCGCCAAAGTGGTGTGCGTGTACGTGCCCAACGGCCGCGAACTTGATCACGAGCACTATCAATACAAACTTCGCTGGATGAAGCAGTTGCGCCAACACGTAGACACCATTGCCACACCGTCCGACGACGTGATTGTCACGGGCGACTTCAACATCGCACCACTCGACATCGACGTGTGGGATCCAGCAGCACTCGAGGGCTCCACCCACGTCAGTGAGCCGGAGCGAAACGTGCTTGCCGAGTTGCGCACCTGGGGCCTCGTCGACATTTTTCGCGAGCAACACCCAGAGCCAAAGTTGTATTCATGGTGGGATTACCGAGACGGCAGTTTCCACAAGGGCCACGGAATGCGCATCGACTATTTGCTGGTTTCAAAAACGGTTGCTCAACGCACCACCGAAACCACCATCGATCGCAACGCGCGCAAGGGCGAAAAGCCAAGCGATCACGCGCCAGTGTTACTGAGGTTCTAAGTGTCTGACGCGCAAAACGCCTTTCAGGGTTTTCATGTGCGCCAAGTGCCGATGACTCCCGAAGAAGAAGAGAAGGCAGCCATCGCACAAACCATGCGCGAAGACATCGCGCAACTGGTGTCTGTCGAGTCGGTTAGTTTCCTCGATCGCAGCCCAATCATTGGCGCCATCAACCCACTTGCTGCACCAATGCACGTTGAAACCGTCACTTCGGATGACGGCAGTGCTGTTGTCGTTGGCACCGTTACGTTCTCCAAGCAATACGAAGGCGCACCAGCGTGCGTGCATGGCGGTTTCATCGCCGCATACTTCGACGAAGTGTTGGGTGTCGCGCAAAGCACGTCGGGCAACCCTGGCATGACCGTCAACCTCAGCATCAACTATCGCTCGCCAACGCCCATCAATAAGCCACTGGTGTTCAAAGGTTGGGTCACTTCGGTAGAGGGCCGCAAGATCTTCACGTCGGGCACGTTGCACGACGGCGACAGGTTGTGCGCCGAATGCACCGCCATCTTTGTTTCTATGCGCCCAGAGGTGTTCGAAAAAATGGTGAAGATGCGCGCCGAACAGGCGAAATAGACAGCGCTACGCAGCGCGATGCTTATCGATTATTGCAAGTAGTGCAGGCGCAACGCGCTTCGCAGTAAGTGGCCCGAAAATAACTGCCAAGTCGTCGACAGAAGCGGGCTGCGATGCAACAAGTTGTGCCAACACTTCGTCTGTGCACACCTGGAATGGCTCTTGGTTGGTGGCGCGGCCGGTGTGCCTTCGCCAGGTGGTGAGGTCGTCCAGCAGGTTGGGTTGGTTGGAGGGCCGTGCTACGAAGCGGGGCAGTTGTTGGTTGGCTTCGGTATTGGCGCTGAGCGGCATGCCATCAAGTAGCGGGCTCTTACCCGCGTTGCGGTTGTTGCGCTTGTCGGCATATGTAATGAACAGCTGTTGCGCCGCACGCGTAAATGCCACATAGGCCAAACGTATTTCTTCTTTGCGTTGATCGTTGCTGGAAGCCGAACCATGGGGAAGTAGGCCAGTCTCGGCACCCGCAACAACAACGCAATCCCACTCGCGGCCTTTTGCTGCGTGAAACGTCAATAAGTCGACGCCGTTTTTCGGTGTGTTGTGCACGGCGTTGGCAACAACCCATGCGTTAAATGCGCGGCCGTCGATGATGCCCGGTTGGTCGAGGTGCACAAACTGGCGCACCATGTCGGCAACCACTCGTTCGGCTTCGTCGTCAGAATCACTCAGGGTGTCGGCGGCCCATGTGGCAAGCGAATTGCGGCTGGTGCATTGCGCGGCCATGCCAATGGCTGCCGTCATTTCGGCCGACTGCCGCGTGCTGCCAATGGGTATGCCTGCCGCAGCAAGCGCTTTCGAAATGGCTGCAATCTGCACGTTGGTGCGCACCAAAACTGCGCACGACTGCCACGGGTTGGCGCCCGCACTTGGCGCGTATTGCCACAACAACTTGGCAATGCCCTCGGCCTCGTCTTCGGCGTCGTGAAAGCGCGCAACACGAACGGGCGGGCCGTCTTCGCGCACGGCTTTAATGTGCACGGGTTCGCCCGTTTGCAACGCAGTGTGCCGCGCAGCATTCACAATGTGCGGGGAAGAGCGGTAGTTGTTTGGCAGTTGCAGCACCGTCACTTGCGAAATGGTGTTGGGCAGGTTGTCGAACAGCATGCGGTCGGCGCCGTTCCAACCGTAAATGGCCTGCAGTGGGTCGCCCACTACAAACACGTCGGGGCGCCCGCCACGAATGGCATCGAACAACGCGTACTGCAGCGGGTTCATGTCTTGCGCTTCGTCCACAAATACGTGCTTGAAGCGCCAACGCACGGCTTCGGCATACACGCTGTCGGTGTTCATGTCGGCAACAACGCGCGCCAGCAAGTCGTCCAAGTCAACAACTTGTCGTTTCTTTTTTAGCGCCTCGTATTGCTTAAAGATCTCGGCAACCTCGCCAGCCGGTGCGGGCGGCGTGCGTTGCAATCGCTTTACTGCCGCCACATAGTCGGTGTGGGGGATCATGCGCGCGTACGCCCAATCAATCTCCATCAAGATGTCGCGTGGTTTCGAAGCCAAGCGGTGCGAACCCGCTGCACTTGTTGCAAGCGCGGTGCGGTTGTGAACAATGTTGGGGATGGGCTGGCTTACGTCGGTAAGGCGCTGGCGTAACAACGCCAATGCCACCGCGTGAAACGTGCCAACTGTTGGCCCGCTGTTGCCACGATGCCCAACACCAAGCGTGCTTAATCTGCGTCGCATTTCGCCTGCGGCCTCGCGCGTAAATGTAATTGCCAAAATGTTTTCGGGGCGGGCAGTGTTGGTTGCTACGCGATACGCAATGCGGTGCGTCAGCACTCGCGTTTTGCCCGAGCCAGCACCAGCATGCACAACGGTTGCTGTTGGCGGGCACATCACGGCCTCGCGTTGTTCGGGGTCGAGCCCCCGCAGCAATTCGTTCACATCCACTCGCACGAGATTAGGCGGTGGGTGTTACACCCCGCACATTACGCTCGTCTCATGGGCTATACGCAGAAGTATTTCAATGAAGGCGAAATCATGGTCCTCGATCTCCACCCGCATTGGTGGACATTCGTCAAACCCACCTTCAAACTCATCGGCGCACTCGCCCTTGTGGTGGTCAGCAATCGCATCGCCACCGAAACCTCCAGCTCGTTTCTCACCACGCTCGAAACCGTCGCCGTCAATGCCTCGTTGGCACTTGTTGGCGTCACCTTCATCATGCTCTTGGTACACGCATTGCAATGGAGCCGCGTGCATTTCGTGGTCACCAATCAGCGCGTCATCTATCGCTCCGGCGTCATTGCCCGCAACGGCATCGAAATCCCTGTGCGCAAAGTAAACAACGTCAGTTTTCACCAATCGGTTATCGAGCGCATCGTTGGCGCGGGCGACATCCTCATCGAATCGGGTGGGGAAGACGGCCAATCATTGTTCTCCGACATCCGCGACCCGGAACAAGTGCAAAACATCATTCAGCGCACACTTCGCCGCGTGGACGAAGAGCCACACGACTAACTAATTATCGCCGCGCCACCCACCGCGCGCACCCGCCACGTGTTGTCGTTTTCTGGCAAGCGCGCATCGCTGTCGGCAACCATCACCATGCAGCCACCAAACCCGCCGCCCGTCATGCGCGCGCCATACACACCCGGCAACACTTGCGCTTGTTTCACAGCATTGTCCATCTGTTCGGTAGACACCGCAAAGTTGCTGCGCAAACTTTCATGACTCTGGTTCATCAGTAACCCAAACCCCTGCACGTCGCCCGCTTGCAAACACTTGGCAGCTTCACGCACCCGCTCGTTTTCACTCACCACATGCAGTGCCCGCGCACGCACCACCGCGTCGGCAATCTGCGCGGTGTCGGCAACGCTTGCCAACCGCAGCGGCCCTATTTCTTTTTCAGCCTGAGCGCATTGCGCCACTCGGTCGGCATACGCACTGCCAACCAAAGTTCGCGCAGCAACCCACTGCACCACCACCTGCATGTTGTTGGGCAGCGCAATCGGCTCAATATCAAGCGTGCGGCAATCAATCAACAGCGCGTGGCCGTCAACACCGGCTGCGCTTGTCAACTGATCCATAATCCCGCACGGCACGCCAGTTGCCACATGTTCTGCGCGCCTACACAGTTGCGCAAGTTCGGTTACCGAAAGCGTGCTTCCCAACGCCAAAGCAGTCGCAACCTCCAACGCCGCACTGGACGACAACCCCGCACCGATAGGTATCGTCGTTGTCACCGAACCCTCAATGCCAACCGCGCAACCCATCTGGTTTGCCACTCCCGCCACATAACGCCCCCACGCAGGCATCACGTTGGCAGCGTCGGCAACCGGCAAGTTCAACACCAGCGGCTCGTGCAGCTGTTCGCTCGTTAACCGAATGGCGCCATCAAGTGCTTGCCCCGTCACGGTGGTGTAGCGGTCTATCGCCATTGGCAACACCAGCCCGCCCGTGTAATCGGTGTGGTCTCCAATCAGGTTCACGCGCCCTGGCGCCCGCGCAACAACTGTTTTCCCCTTTGCGCTACTCATATATATACGACAATAGGGCTCCAAGTTGTGGCAACCCTCAAACAGGGGTGAGACTGTACATATGCCAAAAGCGTCGTTTACCTCTACCGACAACCGCCAAATGGAAATCGAGTACGACACCTTTGGCAACCCGGCCGATCAGCCGCTCTTGTTGATCATGGGCTTCACCGCACAAATGGTTGCGTGGGAAGAAGAGTTCTGTCAGCAACTTGCCGAGCGCAGCCACTTCGTTATTCGTTTTGACAACCGCGACTGCGGCCTCAGCACCAAGCTGCACGGTGTGCCCAGCAACTCTGATGCCGTCGTCATGGCCGCAATGATGGAAACAGAAATGCCCCAGGTTGCCTACACGCTTTCCGACATGGCGGGCGATGCAGCCAAACTGCTGGATCATCTCAACATCGAGCGCGCGCACATCATGGGCGCATCAATGGGTGGCATGATCGCACAAACGTTTGCCATCGACTATCCGCACCGCACCAAAACACTCATCTCCATCATGAGCCAACCGGGCGAACTGACTGTTGGCCAAGCAACACCCGAAGCAATGGAACTCATCGTTACTCCTGCACCAAGCACGCGCGACGAATACATTGCGTTTGCACCGAAGTGGCAGTTGTGGCAAAGCAAGAAATACCGCAGCGACGAGATTTCGTTTCGCAATGCTGTCCGCGATTTTGATCGCAGCAATTACCCCGAAGGCGGCCCGCGCCAAATGGCCGCCATCTATGCCAGCGGTAGCAGGGCAGAAGGCCTGCAAAAACTTCAAGTGCCAACACTCGTCATTCACGGCATCGAAGACCAGCTCATCACGCCAAGTGGCGGCGAGCGCACCGCCGAACTCATTCCTAACTCCACCTTGCTGATGGTGGAAGACATGGGCCACGACATGCCGAAACCTCTGTGGCCTCTGTATCTCGATGCCATCTCCAAACACACTGCACTCGTCTCGCAGTAAGGATCACTCATGACCAAGGGCCCGCTCAGCGGTTATCGCATCATCGAAATCGCAGGCATCGGCCCCGGCCCGTTTGCAGCAATGATGCTTGCCGACATGGGCGCCGAAGTCATTCGTATCGAGCGCGCACAATCAGTGAAAGGCGCAGCCCCCGCAACCGCACATTGGGACACACTGCTTCGCGGCCGAAAAAACATTGCTATCGACTTAAAGAACCCGCAAGGCGTTGAAGCACTGCTACAACTCGTCGAAAAAGCCGACGCCATCATCGAAGGCTTCCGCCCCGGCGTAATGGAACGCCTTGGCATCGGCCCAACCGAGTGCGCAAAGCGCAACCCCAAAATTGTTTTCGGTCGCATGACCGGCTGGGGCCAAGACGGCCCGTATGCACCGCTTGCCGGCCACGACATCAACTACATCGCACTTGCCGGCGCACTCGCACACTTCGCCCGTAAAGACGAAGCACCCGTGCCACCGCTCAACATGGTGGGCGACTTCGGCGGCGGCGGAATGTTCCTCGCATTCGGCGTTGTCTGCGCACTGCTCGAAACACAAAAGAGCGGCAAGGGCCAAGTCATCGACGCAGCAATGATCGACGGCTCGGCCACGCTCATGAGCATGTTCTGGGCCATGAAAAGCATCGGCATGTTCAATGAAAATGCCCCCGGCACCAACCTGCTCGACACGGGCGCACACTTCTACGACGTCTTCCAGTGCCAAGACGGCAAATACATTTCCATCGGCAGCATCGAACCACAGTTCTATGCATTGCTCCTCGAAAAAACGGGCCTCACTAACGACCCAGCATTCGCCAAACAAATGGATCCATCGCAGTGGCCCACCCTGAAAGCCAAACTGCAAGACGTCATCAAACAAAAAACCCAAGCCCAGTGGTGCGCAATTATGGAAGGCACCGACGTGTGCTTCGCCCCCGTGCTCACCATGACCGAAGCAACGCAGCACCCGCATCACATTGCGCGCAACACCTTCATCGACATTGCCGGCGTCACACAACCCGCACCCGCGCCACGTTTTTCCCGCACGTCCCCCGAAACCCCAACGCCGCCAGCGCATGCCGGCCAACATTCCACACAAATTCTTAACGAGTGGGGCATCAGCAACATCAACGAGTTGCTTGCAAGTGGGGCAGTAGTAGACGGCTCTTCCAAGTGAGCACCCTCGTTGCGTTTCACGCCCACCCCGACGACGAAAGCCTGGCCATGGGCGGCACACTTGCCCGCGCATCCAAAGAAGGCCACCGCGTAGTTGTTGTTGTTGCCACAAATGGCGACCACGGCGAAACACCAGCCAACCTTGCGCCCGGCGAAACCACCGCCCAATTCCGCAAAAAAGAAATGGAAGCATCCTGCAACGTGCTTGGCGTGCACCGTTTGGTGTGGCTGGGTTACGACGACAGCGGCATGACAGGTTGGGAACAAAACAAAGCCCCCAACGCATTCATCAACGCTGACACCGAAGTCGCCGCACAACAACTTGCCAACATTCTCAAAGAAGAACAAGCTGACGTCTTCACCACCTACGACTGGCACGGCAACTATGGCCACCCAGACCACATTAAGGTGCACCACGTTGGCCATCGCGCCGCACAAATCGCAAACGTGAAAAACGTGTTCGAAATGACCATGAACCGTGACCACTGGAAGCGCCTCATGCAATTTGCACCTGAAGACGAAAAGTTCAACCCCGACGACCCAGCCGACGACGGCAACCCCATGGGCGAACCCGAAGCCAACATCTCACACCAAGTAGACGTCACCGAATTTTGTGAACTCAAACGCCAAGCCATCAAGTGCCACGGCAGTCAAGTAACCGACACCAGTTTCTTGGGCAACCTCACCGCCGAAATGTTCGAACTGTCATTTGGCCAAGAGTGGTTCATCAAAGTGGGCGAGAGCGGCCCACCCCGCAACGCCTGGCTCTTTGACTAATCAACCAACACCAACCACTCATGACACGTATCTATATGGTTCGCCACGGCCAAGCCGATTCGGCCTGGCACGAAAGCCCCGACCCAGGCTTAAGCGAACTGGGCCGCCAACAAGCAGCCAGCGCAGCACAACAACTGCATCACCTCAACAACGTTCACATCATCTCAAGCCCACTGTTGCGCTGCCAACAAACCGCCCAACCATTTGCCCAAGCAAAGCAAACACCAATCAGCATCCACTCCGAAGTTTCCGAAATCCCCACACCAAGCAACATCGCGTTCGATCAACGCGGCCCCTGGCTGCAACAAGCCATGTCCGGCACCTGGCAACAACTTGGCCAACAATTTGTCGACTACCAAAACACCATCGCGCACTTCGTAGCAAACCTCAAACACGACACCGTCATCTTCAGCCACTTCATTGCCATCAACGCCGTCATCGGCCACGTCACCAACAACCCCCAATTGGTCGTTGCCCACCTCGACAACTGTTCCATCACCACATTTCACATAGGCGCTAACAACACCCTCACCCTCGACGACACCGGCAATGAAGCCACCACCACGGTGGGGTAGATTGGTCACCCTGTGAACGCCCAAACCCTCTACGACCTGCACAACAACTGGGCATGGGTCGTCATCATCGGCAACGCCCTCGCCGGCATCTGGGCCCTCGCCGCCCACAAACTCGTCTCCCTTCGCACCCGCGCACTGTGGTGGTACACCGCTCTTGCTCAGTTCACCATGTTTGTCCAAGTCATCTTGGGCGTCATCATGGTCAACCGCGACAAGGCCGTGTTCCCCGCATTCCACGCCTTCTACGGTTTCGTCGGCATCATCGCCATCGCCGTCATCTATTCGTATCGCGCTCAACTCAAGGGCCGCACCTATTTGCTCTACGGCTTCGGCGGCCTCTTCATCATGGGCCTCGGCATCCGCGCCATGCTCGTGGGCCAAGCCGCCTAACGCCTCACTACACACATCTTGTTGATAACAAGTCCAAGATTTCTGTAACAAAAACAGTATAAGTGTGGCTAATATTCATCTGTAGAGGATTCCCGTCATTGCTGACGTTAGGAGAAGAAAAATGAGCGCCACAAAGAACTACTCAATCTTGCGAGAAGAGCTGCGCAAAGACCCAAAGCGTGCAAAACAGATGGACGCCGGTTTCAAGAAACTGCTGCATGAGCAACGACAGATGACCATCTGTCAGCTTCGAAAGAGCCTCAACATCACCCAATCTCAAATGGCCGAAATGATGAATGTCAGCCAATCCACCATCTCACAATTAGAAAATGGCGTCATCGAGATGTCGCTAACCATGTTGTATTCACTCGTCGACCATCTTGGAGGCGAACTCCAGATCAATGCTGTCTTCAAGGGGGAAGTGGTCGCCCTCAGCGTTTAGTTAGTTAAACGCTAGAGCGAACGCAACGTTTCAATTTCCGCTTGTTGAGCATCGATGATTGCTTTTGCAAGCGTCAGAATCTCGGCGTTATTTCCATCAGCAAGCACAGTTTCTGCCATCTCGATAGCACCCTCGTGGTGCGCAATCATTGCTGCAGCCCACGCTGCATCAAATGCTGGTCCCGTCAGCGTGCCAAGTTCGGCAAGTTCATCTGCAGACATCATGCCGCTCATCATTGTCGAGTGGTCAACATCGCCCTCTGCTACCAGCGGCTGCCCCCATGCCGCGAGCAAGTCCTTCATGAGGGCAATTTCTGGATCCTGCGCATTTTTTATTTGCGTTGCAAGTTCCAACACCTTTTCTCCAGCACCAATAGTTGGGTCAAGGGCTATGTCAGACATTTCTATTGCCTGTTCATGATGGGGGATCATCATCTGAGCAAACATCACATCGGCATCATTGAACATTGCGTCTGCAGAGGTTGCGTCTTCAGCCACTACGGGTTCGGCATCTTGTGAACTATTCGAGCCACATGCCGCCAGCACGGACATAAGCACAGCACTGAGAATTGCAACACTTCGTTTCTTGTTCATAAAAATCCGATCTTTCGTGATTGCTTTATTTGATAAGAGTCTAAGTAACTGGTTGTAAATATCAAGTCGGGGTGGTCGCCACCAAGACCGAGGTCATAGCCAACACAGCACCGCCAATTGCGGTCTCCAGCAGCGACGCACGAATGAGCAGCCTTCGCAAAACATTTGGTCGCGTTGTCTCCCGACGCTTTCGTTCAAGTAGCGATCGCCTATTACGCGCCGCCAGCCACAGCATCAGTGCCACCATAAGTATTTTTAGTACAAGCAATAAACCGTGGGTGTTGGTCAGCATTGATAACGGATTGGTATGCAATCGCAGGGTTTGAATTACTCCAGTAACTACAAGCACCGCCACCGCCCGTTCCGCAATGAATCCAAAGCGGTCAAATGCAGCGACAGCGGGTTCAATTTCCACTCGGGGAATAACAATGAACACCAATGAACTCAGCCCACCTAGCCACACCGCCGACGCGGCTGTGTGAGCCATATCAACCGGAATGCCCAACCACGGAGCACCCTCCGAACGTGAATGCCCAACGTAGGAAAGTGCAACCAAATACATCAACCCCGCCGCTGCAAGTAGCCGCGTTCGTGCCTCGGAAAACGTGCCGTTACGCACCAGCCCTCGAGCAAAGGCCACAAAAACAATTCCTATTACCACCTTCGCAAACAGCATCCCACCTGGTGTTGTGGAAAGTGCATCACCAAATTCAGCGAACCAACTTCTTCCTTCCAACCCAATGTCGTCAACAAAGATCAGCATTTGTACGAGCGACGTGACGGCAAGTCCAATCGAACCCACCAGTGCAAAGCGTCGAGACAACACCAGCGAAAGCGTGCCCTGCGCAACGAACCTCTCCGTTGCAAACACACCAGCAAACGCCATCAAACTGAGGTAGTTGAACAGCGTGTTGACATGACGAATGGGCTGAGGAATGGGTTCGTTGGTTTCCTCACTGTCGACAGCAACGGGTGCAACTGGCGCAACCTCCATTGGTACGGTCGGCGCAATCGCCGCAGATGCATTGACGGTAAAAGGAATGCGACCAGAAATCACATGGCCGTCCACGCCCACCAGCCGCCAACGCGCAGTAATCGATCCAAGCAAATCGGGTGGCATGGCAAAGACAATGATGTTGTCGGTTACGCCATGCCTAGGCGCTGCAAGTGCCGTGCGTACTCCGGTGCCGTTAATCACTTCTCCCGTGGCCGAAGCAAGGGGCACCGATTTATCAAAGCCCACGGTCCATTCGGCCGGAGAAGCAGAAAGCGCTTCGCCGCTCGCGGGCGAACTGGTTTCTTGGCTGTTGTGGGCATACACAACACTTGGTCCTTGCACGGTTGCGCCAAACACGATGGCAACAAAGGCAAAGAGGCGGATCAAGGCAAGTGGCATAGTCTGCGTAAAGCGTGCGAAACAGCGCAACGAGCAAACTTTAGTTGACCAATTTGGGAATTACTGTGCTGATCGCAAAAGTTCCAGCAACTCGCGTTCAAGGCTGGCCGTGGTTGGGTCGGATGCCATATCGCTCGAGTCTTTTATTGCGCTCTCGTGTGCATAGGCCCTAAACAAGTTGGCCTTTTCTTCAATCAGGTTTACTAAGTGTTCCTCAATGGTGTTCGATGCCAAGATGCGGTGAACATTGACCGTTCGGCTTTGACCCATGCGGTGCACTCGGGCAATGGCCTGCCACTCTGTCGACGGCTTAAATTGCGCTTCCATCAACACCACAACCGAAGCAGCCTGCAGGTTGATACCAATGCCGCCTGCCTCTATCTGGCAAGCCAGTACGGCAAACCCCGGGGCAGCGCTGAAGTCATCAATGATCTGCATCCGTTCGGCCGAAGTGTTGTCGCCAGAAATCTGTGGGCAATTGCCAAACATCTCACTGACATCATCAAGCACTTGTCGGAAAAATGAGAACACCACCACCTTGCGGTCTGCTTCCTTGTGCTCCTCCAACAAGTCCTGCAAGCGCTCATACTTTGCCTCGCTTGTGGTTGCAGCTCGTCGCTTCAGCATGATGTTTACTGGCTGAATTTGGTATTCGTTGCGGTCATCTTCGGTCAGCGTCACCCATTCGTCCACCTCAATGCGCTCGGGCAACTCGGTCAACACATCGGCTTGTGTTCGGCGCAAGTACACATGTGCCAACTGTCGCGCAATGCCAGCTTTATCAAATGATCGGTCGGCCCGCAGCATTGGCCGAATAACACTCACTGCACCAGGGCTTGCAATATGCAGCAAGTTCTGCAGTTCTTCCACCTTGTTTTCAAGTGCCGTGCCCGTCATCAACGTTACGTAGCGGGCACGTTTCGCTAACGACGAAACCGCAACCGTTCGCTTGGCCTCAGGGTTCTTTGCGTAGTGGGCTTCGTCCACCGCCAGCATGTCGATGTTTCCAATCAAGTGTGCAATCTTTGGCAATGTCGAATACGACGTAATGGCAATGCCGCCTTTGCGGTTCCATTCACGCAGCACCTCTTCACGTTCGGCACCATGCGCCAAGTAGGCGGGTAGCTCGGTATGTTTCGCCGCCTCGCGTTGCCAATTGACTAACACGCTGTTTGGCGCAACCACAAAGAAGTTTCGGTTGCCGTTTGCATGCAAATGACACATTGCAGCCAACACCTGCACTGTCTTGCCCAACCCCATGTCGTCACCCAACAAGGTGCGCTGTTGCACCACCAGGTATCGAGCGCCAAAGTCTTGGTATCTACGTAATGACGCACGCAACGGCCCTTGATCAAGCGGCGACATCTCCACGCGGTTGGCAATATCAAACGGAATGTCGCCATGTCGACCACGGCTTTTCGTTTCACCGCGAGCAGTGGGCTGCTCTACGTCTAGCTGTTCGTATGCCGCCGTAAATGCGGCCGAGTTTTGCTGAAACCTGGCAAGCACATCTGCAGCACTTGCATCACGGTTGCGAACCGAATCCAACACGGCAGCCGACAGCCTGGTGTCAACCAACCGTTGCGCAATCTCTATTCCGCTTTCTGCCTGCACCAGCTGGTGGGCAAACATCTTTCGTCTGTTGCCCGACAGCAACAACTTCAACAACACACCTCGAGACGACACCGCATCCATGTGTGGCTTCGTTCTTCGCAACACCACGCCCAATTCGTTACTTGCCACATTCAGCACATTGCGCGCCTCAATCACCGCATCAAGTGCAACAATCAGCCCAATGTCTTCGGGCGTAGAAAAGCCCAACGCACCACCGCGTGGCATTCCCGCAGCATCTTTCGCCGCCAAGGCTTTACTCTGCGCCTTGCGCTGCAACCGCATCGACTCCTCGGCCACGCCAAAGGTTTCGCCAGCAAGTTTCAGTACGGCTTTTCGCCTCAGCCGCAATTCCCGAAACGAAGTCACACCCAATGATGCTTCATGGGTGGGGCAGGGTTTGGCACATAATCCCGATGCCCCACAGCACAGTCGCTACTGCCACCAAAAACATCGCTATTCTCTGTTTAATCAAACCCCGTCAATAGGAGACAATCATCATGGGTACATGCGGCTGCGGATACACAACAGATGCCAACAAGAACTGCAACGGCACTCACCGAGTGGTGCAGGCAGTTAAGGCCGACATCGTGAAGGATCTCGAAGCAAACGGTTTCGCCGAAGCTTCAGCATTTGTTAAGGGCGAAAAAGCCGACAAATAGTCAGTAACTCGCTCATGAAACCCCTCGTGAAAAAGTTGCTCATCGGCGTCGCCGTGCTTGCCATTGGCGCCGTTGCCGGCCCATGGGTGTACATCAACCTGGTGAAAGACGATGCACCTGAGGCGCTCATGTTAGAACCCTCAGCAGCCACAACCATTGTCGAAGAAACGGTCGAATCAACCGTTCAGGCAAGTGCCGTCGACGGCACCTGGGCCATTGCAACAGACTCCATCGTGGGTTACCGCGTGAAAGAAGTGATCGTTGCTCAAAGCACCGAAGGCGTAGGCCGCACCTCGGCCGTGCAGGGCACACTCAACATTGCTGGCGAGCAAGTAACCGAAGCCCAATTTTCGGTAGACATGACAACGCTGAAAAGCGACAGCAGCAGGCGAGACAAACAGGTAAACACCCGAATACTGGACACCGCAACGTATCCAACTGCAACCTTCACGTTGAAGCAGCCAATCACACTCACGCCGGAAGCATTGGCGGGAAGCGATCTCACAACGCAAGCAACTGGCACGCTCACATTGCGGGGAGTCACAAAAGACATCGAACTCACTCTCATTGCCCGCCTGGCTAACGACGTCATCGAAGTCAATGGCTCAATCGAAATCATCTTCGCCGACTGGTCGATTCCCGACCCAAGTATTTCCGCAATCGTCGTGGAAGATCGCGGGCAGCTGGAATTTCTCTTGCGCTTTACGCGCTAGTTGCTACTTGTCGAGTGCCTCTACTTTAAATTATGCGAGGCTAAAAAAATTAGATAGAACATATAAGGGATATCTTTTCCTTTGACACACAGGATTCGACTCTCGATGAATTTCAAACTCACTTACTGCCTGTAAAGTTTCACGAATGAAAATTAAAGTAATTGCGGTTTCGGCAGTTGTAGTTGTCCTTTTGGGCGGGGTGCTCGGGGTTCAACAATTCATTTCATCGCAGATCACTTCCAGGGTCGAGCGAGAAATGCCCAAGGCTTCTGGGGTTAGTGCCTCTATCCCACTCGCTGACTTACCACGTAATCTCGCTTCCGATTCAATTAAATCAGCAGACATAAACATCAAGAGCTTCACTCTTAAAGAGAGCAAGGCAAATGTTTCGCTCGACATATCTGCATCAAATATCAGCAAAGTAAAACCAACCTCTGTTGGCTTTTTGGAAGTAACGGCAACCATCCCTGCATCAACAATTAAAAACTCATCCGAATTTAATGATGTAGAAATAGTGGGCAACAACTTGCAAGTGTCTGTAGGGGGAGGTGGGCTGGGTACAGCGCTCTTGATCCCTAAGTACTCAAACAGCCAGCTCTATTTTGAACTTCAGAGCATTTCCCTCTTTGGCGAACAAATTCCGGCTTCGTCGTTGCCAGCCGAACTTCAAAATGAAATCAAAAGTAGGAGCCAAAGAAGTCTGACGCCACCTAAGGGGCTTAACGTTGAATCGGTTTCACTCAGCAGTGAAGGGCTTTCCGTGAAAATGATGGGTAGCAACGTTCAAATTGGCAATCTCGGATCTGGCTTATAGAGAGAACTGCAAAATCCAGTTAACTCGTTAAAGTCGCCCCAACGAGAAGATACTGAGGGCTAGTTACGAACCGTCACGTAGATGCCATCGGTCGATTCGGTGGCTTCGTAGCGAAACAGTGATCGCACAGCAGGCCCAGTAACAACCGCACCAGTTCCCGGCTCAAACTGAGAACCGTGCAGTTCGCACTCCAACACCTTGCCAACCCGCGCCACAGGAAACCCTGCATGGGTGCAATTAACACGTAGGGCAGTGATGCCAGTTTCTGTTCGGGTGAGAACAACACCCGTGGTGCCACCCGACGGCACCGGCACATCAACAACTTTTGTTTGGCCCACTACTAATGCCGCACTCTCAAGCGCCCGCACCGTAAACACCTGCTCCTGCACCACGGTGGGGGATTTGCGCCAAACAAGCTTTCCCTTCGCACTCCTACATATATAGGTAACGCCTTTAACCGTTCGTTCTTGGCCTTTCGTTTTACATGGTGCTCCGGCCTTTATTGCCGGCGCGGCACCCGAGGCACGCCCACCCGTCACAAGCCAAGCAAACGAAGCAACGGTTGCCGAGAGAAATGCGCGGCGCGAAGAATTATTCATTGCGAAATAGTAGCAATAGACGCAAAGTGCTACTTTCAGAAAATGCCTTCACCTGCCGCTAATGCCGTACCCACCATCGGCCTCATCGGCCTCGGAAACCTTGGCAACCCCATGGCTGTCAGCGCCTTATCTCATGGCTACAACATGGTGGTTCACAGCCTCAACACAACCGAAGCCGACAACCTGCTGGCCCTTGGTGCAACCTGGGCCAACACTGCAGCAGAAGTGGGGCAGAAGAGCGACGTCGTCATCACAGTTCTGCCAGCACCACATCACGTGCACGACATCATGATCGGCAACGGTGGTGTGCTTCAGCAAATGAAATCTGGAAGCACGTTTATCGACATGAGCACCTCATCAGTGGAAGTTGCCAACGAAATCAAAGCCCTTGCAGACCCCAAAGGCATTGCGGTCATGGAAGCACCCGTATCTTTTCTTGCCAAGGCCCCAATCGGTGCCTCACGCAATTCGGCATCGTTGCAAATTTTTGTCGGTGGTTCCAAAGAAAGCTTCGATCAGCACTTGCCCTTGTTCCGTGCCCTCGGTGGAATTCCCGAACAGATCTATTACGCCGGGCCAAACGGGGCAGGGTACGGAATCAAAGTGCTGCTCAATCTGTTGTGGTTCATCTACGCCGCCGGCACTTCCGAAGTGTTGGCAATCGGCTCCAAACTTGGCCTCGATTTACGTGTGCTGCAACAAGCGCTGTGTGCTTCACCAACCCAGTCCAACTTCCTGCAGTACGACATCAACAGCGTCTTCGAGGCAGGCAACTACGACGAAGGCTTCACCATCGACTTGGTGTGTAAAGACATTCAACTTGGCATTGCCCTCGCCAATAAAACAGGCATTGATGCCGTTGTCTCCAAAATTGCCGAGCAACTACATCTCAAGGCACTTGACACCTATGGCCCTAAGTCGGGGGAGATGTCCGTAGTCAAACTCTACGAAGAAGCTGCCGGCACACTCTTTCGTGCCTAAGCACCCCTGCCATTCCCGCAATACCCCCGCGATACTCTTTCCCAATGGATAAGGGCGCAACCGACACGTTGGCCACATCCATTCCTCTGCACGATGTCGAGTTCTGCATTATCGACCTCGAAACCACCGGCGGCTCTCACGAATATCACTCCATCACCGAAATCGGCGCAGTCAAATACCGCGGTGGCATCGAGATCGATCGTTTCACCACACTTGTCAACCCCGGCTGCGCCATCCCTCCCTTCATCACCGTGCTCACCGGCATTACCAACACCATGGTTGCCACCGCACCTCCCATCGAAGACACCCTGCAACCGTTGCTCAACTTCATTGGCACCTCTGTGCTTGTTGCCCACAACGCCCGCTTCGACATCGGGTTCATCAACGCAGCATTACTCATGCACGACTACGAACCATTGCCCAACCGCGTGCTCGACACCGTTGGCCTTGCACGCCGCATCGTTGGCGCCGAAGTCAAAAACTGCAAGCTCTCCACACTCGCCTCATCGTTCAACTTTGCTCATCAGCCCAGCCACCGCGCCATCAACGACGTGCTTGCCACAGGCGACTTGCTGCACCTACTCATCGAGCGCGCAGCAGGCTTCGGCATTTTCGATCTCGACGAGTTTGCCGCCATGTCCAAAATCTGGTCGCACCCTCAGGCATCCAAACTCAAACTCACTGTCGATCTTCCCCGCACACCCGGCATCTATCTATTTGTCGACAACAGGGGGGACGTGCTCTATGTAGGCAAAGCCACCAACATTCGTTCCCGTGTGCGCAGCTACTTCGGCACCGCCGACACCCGCCGCAAAGTTGGCTCTCTCCTCAAGTTGATGCACGCCATCCATTACGTTTCCACCCCCGACGTATTAACCGCCGAAGTGCTGGAGTTACGCATGATCTCCAAATTGCGCCCCCGCTACAACTTTGCCGGCACCCGCTCGGCCAAGTATTGCTACGTGCGCCTCACCTTGGGCGAGCAGTGGCCCCGCCTCACCATCACCACCCGCGTTACCGCCACCTCTACCGACTTGTACCTTGGCCCCATCCCCACACGCTCTATGGCCCGCGAAGTAGTAGACGCCATCGAGTCAGTTGTGCCCCTACGTCGCTGCACCGTGCGTATGGGCCGCAACTACCGCGCCCCCGACGACGCACCCATGTGCTCTGCCGCCCAACTAGGCCTTGCGCATTGCCCCTGCTCTGGCACTGCCGACCCCACCACCTACGCCCTCGAAGTACAACGCGTAGTTGCCACCATGCAAGGCAACGCCCAACCCATCATCGATGCCCTCACCGAAAAAATGAACAAACACTCTCAGGCCCAACGCTTCGAAGAAGCGGGCTTCGTGCTCAACCGCATCGAAGCTCTCCAGTCAGTTCTCCTTCGCACCCAAAGCGCCCAACAACTTGTTGCCGCCGGCAACTTCACCTTCACCAACAACAACATCACCTATCACGTGCAGTCGGGGCTCCTTCATGCAACCCATGTCGACAACGTGGCCTTCTCACCAATCCCGCCACCACTCAAGGCCAACTTCACTCAGTTCCTCCAACCCCCGGCCCTTCCCGATCAATCTGCACCCATTAACTCCGACATCATCGACGAAGTGCTCTGCATTGCTCGCCACCATCGCAATGCCGATCAATAAAGGGTTACTGAACGGCTTCCTAGCCCATTCCGACACTTAGGTCAGAAGCCTCAATCTGTCTGGTCGAACCTGGCGCTCAATTTCTTGAAATACATGAACCAACCAACCTCTGATCGTCAATCGAAATCAACGACTGGCGCATCGTAGGTGTAATCCATATTTGAATACTCTGCACCGCACTCGGTACACATCATCCAGTCATCATCAAAAAACTGCACGGGGCTACCACAAAACTCACAAGGCTCATTTTCTTCCATGCTCTCAAATGACATGCTTCAAATGTACGAAAAGGGTGAAGCAAGGTTTTGAAGCCAGGAGAAGTGTGTACTTGTGTTGCGCTGGAGAATCTGAAACCTTCAAAAGTCTGTCCGTTGGTACAAGTACATCAATTGCATCAAATACCCATCTTGAGGGCCATCTACTCAAGGATCCAGAAACTATCTATATTGCTTATTGGTGTTGTTTTTGGTAGACATTGAAACAAATGGCGGCACTGCTGCTGACGGCATGCATGGGACAAAGATTTTTGCAAGTCAGCAAATGGGGATAGTGTCAATTGCTGTGAAACATCTTGGATCTTTAGCGTGAAATTTTATTCGAGACTTTTTGCGGTCATGGCGCTTACGTTGATAACAGCATGCGGCGTGGACGACATAGCAAAAGTTGCTGTCAAGCAAGCAGCTGTTCAAGCGACAAAAAAAGCCGTAGAAGAAGCCCAGAAGAAAATAGACGAAAAGGTGACTAAAGCACCTGAGAGAATAGCTCCTTTTCCTCAGTGTTTTTTAAGTGTGAGTAAAGACTGCTCTTCTGCGGATTTGTCTCAACGAGACATGTCTGACCTTAATTTGTCAAACACTGTTTTTGACAAGGCTGATTTGACCGGTGCAGATTTGTCAAAATCCGATTTGAGGGGATCCAGTTTCGTAGGATCTGACTTGACGGGAGCAGATTTGACTGGAGCATTAATTGATGGGGTAAATCTCCAACTAGCGAAATTGACTGGTGCCAAAATGCCAGACGGAACGATCCACGACTAATAGGTTTGTGCCTAGTTGAGGGCCAGATGGCAAGCGGTCATCTTGAGAGTTCTTCGTGTTACACCCCGAACCTACCTTTAGGGGCTAAACGGAGGTTTGTCTTGTCCCACAGATTGTTCACCTTTAAAGAGCTCTTTCAAAAGAAACGAATGCTCACCAACCATGTAGTCGTAGCAATATGTCTACTCATCGTGTTATCCAGCCAAAAGGCCACTGTTACCACCACGTTCTGGTGCACCATGGTGTTCTGGGCATACATACTCATTGATTTTCGTAGGGTGCATTTCCGCCCACACAACCCAGACACTCGAGCCACGCTCAAGGTAACCACCGAACCAAACGTGGATTGGGCACTCACCACCCCCAACGGTGAACGTGTTGTTTCTGGGTGGGGAAGCCAAACACTCAAACTGCCAAGTAATCAATCATTCGTCAATCCCGACTCAAAAATGCGTTATGCCGAATACGTATTCATTGCTGAAGTCCTCTCTGGCAATGGTGATGCCTTCATGTCTCTCACCGTTGCTGATGACGACGAGTTCTCCCACACGGTGGCCTGCGGCCGCTCTGGCGAACCCGAGGTTCTCTACACAATGCTCAACACGGGCTACGGCACGAAGCACTGGTTGGTCCCCGGGTTCCTGCAAGGAACACCTTCGCTTTTTGTCAAGCACTAAATCAAAAAATATTTGGAGTCGTGTCAAGTATCTTTTCAAGATTTCTGCAAATTCTTTTCAAAGAATTTCAAGAAAAATGAGAAATACACACGTAGGTGCATTTTTGGGTCTTCATTTTTGGATCGTGATCTAAAATTAAGCAGATGAAACTTCACAAAAAGTATCTCTCAATAGCCCTCATTGGTCTTGTTTGCCTACCCGCAGGTTGCGGCCAGGGTGGATCAGCCCAAAGTGCCACACCGCCAGCACCAACCACTACAACCTTGCCGGCGGATCAATACCCAAAGACACAGATCTATTTCGCTCCAGATATTGACCCAATGGTTCAAGACAGGGTCCGAATCACCGTTGCCGGTGCAGAAGAGATCTGGGGGCCAGTAAATGACTTAGAGATCTGGGTGACAGGTCTCGATCCCGATGCTGCACTTACCTTCCGTGACGAGTTCTGCGTTATTCGTAAGAAGACCGAAACCGAGAGCATGTATTGCGATTACAAAGCCGACAAGAACAACTACCTATTTGTCGACTTTGCCAATCAATCCAAGGAAGCAGGAAAAACCTATGAGGACGATGATCCATCGGCTTTCTTTCAGGCATTCAGCAAGCCTTCGGGTTATATCGTCATGCCATACCCCCATGGGCTGGCAAGTAAATGGCCAGTCCCATCTGAACTAGATCAAGTCATGATCTTCCATGAGTATTTCCATGCTGTTCAAGAAGCAGCCCGAAACCTCGTTGAAGCAAAACCTTTTGCCGACTATGAATTGATGACTGGCTGGATGAAGGAAGCAACTAAAACCTTTTTCAAATATGACCTGTTAGAACCCAGATGGTTCATGGAAGGTCTCGCAATAGCCATGTCCGAGAACTACGTCTTACGTCTTCGCAAAGAAGGCAAGATAGACGTAGAAAGCGACAAAGGGACATATAAACCTGATCTCATACCTACCTTCTCCGGGTTCTTATATGAAACGTTGTATGAGGTGGGGGAGCTGTTGGAGGCCGAACCCAACCTTCGACTGAAGACCCTTATGGATTCTGAGAACGGTCGAACGCCCTACGTATTTGGGATATGGGCAATCAACTACTTGATGGTGGAGAACGACCCAGATGTCTTCCTCAACAACTTTTACCCTGCCATCCAAGAACTTGGTTGGGAGAAGGCGTTCTCCCAGGCATTCGGTAAATCAATAGACCAGTTCTATACCGAATTCGATCAATTCATCAGGCAGCCCCAAGATGATCTGGTTCAGTTCCTCATTTCTTCAAGAGTTGATAGTTGGTAGGCCCCAAGCCGCCCTGCCACCAAAGACCAAAACCATCTGACACCCTGTAGGTATATTTCCTTTATGAGCTCATGGGAAGATCACCAGGAAATGATTGACGATCAGTACTTGATGGAAAGCATCGAAGAAGATCAAAAAGTAGACAGCGACGAGGAAGACCTCGAAGACGAAGAGCAATAATCTCAGTTCTGCTGCAACTACGTTTGCGCAATCAATGCAACCGAGAAGAGGTGCCACGCTCCATCTGTGGTTGGTGACCACAGGGCTGCTCCTTCGTCTAGGTAACTCACTGTCGCATTAATGCCCGCTGCTGCTGGGAATACCTTGCCTTCGTCTGCACAGGGGATAATCAGTACGTTGTGCGGTGCGATAATCGCAAAGTATTCGCCATCTTGGTTAAGTGGAACCCGGCCAGTGCCAAGTACATCGCGCAGTCGAGTGGTGTCGCTACAGATGTAGTTTTCTCCACTTTCTCCTATTTGCAAGGTGATGACGCCTTCTCCGGTATCCATAACGGTTACTCGCCGCCATTGCCCGAGTGCCTCTAAGGCTTTTCGAGCCTGAATAAAGTGCACAGAGTGCCCTGGTGTGTAGTTGATGTCCTTACTCATATTGATGCTCCTCATCGAACTTGGCGTTACCACCGACTTGAAATCGGTTGGTGATCTTCAACGGGCCAAGCCCCTCAGATCGTCTGGATGATTGCAAAGATCACCGTATCGGAGGGGTGTACAGAGTTATCTGTACTTGGGGATTAGCTCAAATTTGGAAAGTCGGGGCTGCGCAAAATGCAGAGTTCTAGTCTTTATAAACCTGGTGTGAGATTCATTCGCTCGCTGGACCGGTTGGCTGACCTTCATGACGTTTAAGGGAGCTTGTAATTGAAGATTTCCTCATAGTTAACCTAAATGCGCAATTGCGTGGGCTAATGCTGAGTACTTACTTAAACGTTTTTCGTACTCACGAACCGCTTCTCCAGAACCACGCATGTGGGGGATTACATAAGTCTCGTTGGGCTTCAACCGTCGGCGAATGAACTCTGGAGCATTATTTCGCGCACCTTCAGAGGGTTGAAATCCATCAGACAAGGTTCGAATATGCCCGTTGACTTGATGCAGCGCACTCGGCGCACCGCTGCCCTTCCGCACTTCATTTAAACCTGATCTGAATGACAGTGTCGGAAGATAACGGATTCCAGTTTTTACTGAGTTGCTCCCCTGGGTTTGCTCGATAGTGAACAGTCGCGTTTGGTTCGCACTTGATTTAACCAAAACAATCGTTGAGTCAATGAGCAAACTAAGCGCCAATCCGTATGCCAACCGTTGCATTGAGGTCCTAATTTGTGGTCTTGCCTCAAAGTTGAGCGGGTTGAATTTCACAGTTACCGCGGTGTCTTTGCTAGTAAGAGTTCCCACTACCTGATTGTTTGAAATCGTGATTTCTATTCGTATGTCAATGTCTGAAAAGTAAAATTGAATTGGCGAATTAGGAACTTTTCGCAGCTTTATTCCGAGCAGGACAGCTTTTGCTTGAATCTCCTCAACCCATTCGTTGCTTGAGAACCGAGAAAGGGGATGGTAATTAGGGAATACTTCCGACTTCGGTTGTTCTATTAGACGTTTTAAACTGTTTATTGGAGCAGTATTCTCCCGTATTGGTCGGATCTTGCCATTTCGGATCCTCGATATCGCCACTTTCGCAGATTCACCTTGACTTTTCCATGTGAGAATATCCTTGAATTCAAATCTCAATTCCAATCGAAATTCAAACATCTTCACTCTTGAAATTCCTGATTGGTACCACGCAATTGCAACAGCTGGTTGACATTTTGAGATTTCAACCCAGTTTGGCCAAGATCGAAGAGGAATTGAGCTTTTTCGCCAATGGATCAAACGTTGAGAATCGGAAAACTCGCTTAACAATTCTTGTAGAAAATCGCCATTCCATCCTCCGTGGATCCATTCAACAATTTCACGTGTATGGATTCCTTTTTCTACGAGGCTTTCATATTCCGCGTTTGACAGAATCGTTGAGATTTGTCGTGCTAGCGATGGATCAATTCCTTTGCTCTGCTTCCATGTTGAAGCATTAATTGGATCCATGCCGGAATCAATCCATGGTTTTGTGGCTTCGGCGGTGGTGAATCCATGCCTAATCCACGATTTGGCAGTCTGCGGGCTTAGCCCGATCCTGTACCAGTTATACGAAGACGTTGCATTCAATCCCAACTCAAACGCAACCTCCGTCCAGTTGGCGATTTCATCCGCTTGGACGGAAAGTTTCCTCAGCTTTATCGAAAAATCAGCTTGCTTAGAAGTAAAGATGGTCTGACGAATCAGTTCCATTGAAAAACCTAAGTTTGAGAGTTCTGCAAGATTGGCTCCTGTGATTCCCCGTACTATCCATTCAGCGGCTTCATCAAGAGTAAATCCTTGAGAAACCCAGTTGTTGCGTTCACTTACAGTGACTGCATAATTGTCGGCTCTGTTGAACCATTCGGCAAGTTCAGCAATTGAGAGCCGCTTCTTGAGTCCACTTGGTAGCTCCTGGCACTTGTAATTCATCTTCAGAACCAACGAAACTTCGGATGGACTACGAAATCCTTTACTCCGCCAAACTGATGCCTCTACGTGAGACACTCTTAGCATTTTCCATGCAGACACTTCGTCTGGACTATGGAAACCCAAGGCTGTCCAGTCGGCATAATCCTGAGGGGTGAGGTTTAGTACGTGCCAAAGACTGGCTTGTTCGGCTTGAATTAGATCAGCGTCATACCATGGCTGCGCGTCGAATGGGCTGAAACCAAGCTCTTTCCACTTCTTTGCAGAATCCAGTCGAAGAAAACCAAGTCGTTTCCATTCGGTAAACCATTCATCTTCGTTCTCAATGTCGGCGAGCAAATTTGAGTATTCAGCAGGGGTAAGGTTCAACAATTGGGTTGGGTCAAAGTGTTTTCCATTTTCTACCAAGGTCTTATAGGTAATTCCCATGTCCAGCCCCTGAGCCTGCGTCTATGCGCTTTCAAACCAAGTTTTGATAAGACATTAGACGTTAATTATCAACGCTAGCTAAAAGCTTGACGATGGAACAATCACTTTTTTGGCATTGGTTCTTTGAACATGGGGGATCTTTATCAATCCGAGGCCCACTACGGCTAGTACGACGATACAGCAGACATTTATGAAACTAGGCCGTATCGCGAGGATCGCTTGAGTCGTTAAAGAAAATCATCCCAGGTTTGTCTCCATAGTCGCCGTTTATGACTTCGGTAAACAATTGGAGAGGGGCCATTTCAAAGGATGCTTTCTGATTGACCGCATACCCATCTCGTAGCGTCCGAACAAGTAGTTCTGCAATCAATCCGGGTTTGACATCTTCACCCTGAAGAAACTGATGGAAGTTTGGAAGCTGGAATTCAGGATCTGGGTCATTCCATCCGAGGGAGTGCAACACCTCAATCGCTCGGTCATCAATGGGGGTGTCTAGAAAGGTGTTACTACTTGCCTCAATGGTCATAGCACCATCTTCCTCAACGAGTGTCTGAACATAGGGACCACCATCCGGCCCGTCATCGGTATGAACCTGAACTACGACGTACTCGGGGGCGAGGGTGATCATTGCGGCAATGGTTCGAACTAAGGATCCCCAGCCGGGCTCAAGTGATGTGGTTGCCATAGGTAATCAAGTCAAGCAACCATCAAAGGAATTATCAAGAACAGAAAGCAAGAATTGGGAAACAGGCAAATCCATGAGAGCCTCAATACTGGTGTGAAGACAATCAAAATGACCCATAATTGAGCCATGGGAAGAGTGCATCCAGATCAATCAATACTCGCCAGCCTCAAGGGTGGAGAGAAGACCTTCGTCGCAGTGCTGGCCGATGGCTTAAGCGACTCTTGGACCATCTTCACCCGCCAGGATTTGTGGACCTCAAGGCGAGCGTATGAAATTGATGTGCTTTTGATGCATGAAAAATATGGTTTTCTATCAATGGAAGTTAAAGACGGAAAAATCGTTCTTGAAGAAGGGGAGTGGTATCGAAACGGAATCCGTTTTGACCCTTCTCCAGTTCGGCAAGCAATGAATGCTATGTATGCATTGCGCGACCACATTCGAGCCAACTCAGCGACGTTGAAACAAATAAACATGGCTCATGCAATTGTGTTCCCTGATGTGCTTAGCATTGAAGGCGACTTGCCTCCGTCATGCACTGAAGACATGCTCTTCCTCAATCCACGGTACGAGAACATTGAATCCGTTGTTATCAACTGTATTTATGCGAGTGGCAAAAAACATCCTCTATCCCAGCAACAAATTGAGGAGTTTTATCGACTCGCATTACCGTCGGCAAAATTCGCTTGGGATCCAGAGGCTCAAATGCGATACTCAATCGACTCAATGACTCGCATCAGTGACGAGCAGATTCGAGCTCTTCGTTCGCTTGATATCAATGATCGTGTTCTGGTGTCCGGTGTTGCCGGTTCTGGGAAAACCCGGCTTGCATTGATGTGGGCTCACCAATCTGCACGTGGGGGCAAAAACACTTTGCTTTCTTGCTATAACGATCCGCTGGGGCGGTACCTGCAATCCGTCAGCTCTCAATATCCCACATTGACTGTCGGGCCATTCCTCAGAACAGTCAGTGCATTTCCCGGAATTCCTTTGCTGCAGGAACCAGATGACCTCGCCGCGCGAGATCATTTCTGGAATGTTGAAATGATTGAGCACCTATACAAATATGCAGGTGAATCTGAAATCAAGTTCGACACCATTGTTCTCGATGAACGACAAGATTTCAATGATGAATGGATGGAAATCGTTGAGAAATTGCTCGTGGACGAAGACTCTAAGATTCTGTGTGTGGCGGATCCGAACCAGGACCTCTACGATCGAGGCTTTTTCATGCCGGAAGGTTCCTCGCCATGGGCGCTGGCTGAGTTGCGAATCAATTGCCGAAATACACGGGAGATTGCCAACTTTGTTCGTCGCTTAGGGGGAGGTATTGCTGCTAGCGCAAGCCCTGAGGGTGATCCAGTAGAAGTCATACCAGTTGTAGATGAAGAGTCGTTAGTCGAGGCGGTGCTCTCAACAATAAGAAGGTATGTTTCAGAGTTGGGGATCAAATTGAAGGACATAGTTGTCATTACAGGTACTGCTGCCGAACGTAACCTTTTCTACAATCTTGCGTCTGATGAGTTCTCGTTTTGTAAATGGGAGGAGAGAACTGAAATCTCAATTGCGTGCGAGACGGCTAAACGAGCAAAGGGAATTGAAGCCGAGAATGTAATTGTTGCGACACTCAATGAGGAAATCAAAAAAAACGAGATGTATGTTGCCGCGAGTAGGGCCCGTGTGAGTTTGGTGATTGTCGGTCCAGAGCAGTTTGCTGAACGCTTTGAAGTTTCCGTACGGAAACTTTGAACCAATCGTTGTCGTAGGGCCATCTAGGATCAAGCCATGTTCGAACCACCCGAGTATCTGTCTCCGTCTTCAATTGGATTATTTCGTGATTGCCCACAGAAATTCAAGATCTCGTACATTGACAAGATCAAGGAACCACCTTCTTGGCACTTGCATTTGGGATCCTTCGTTCACGAAGTTTTGGAGTTCCTCTACAAAGAGGACTCTCTCAATCGGACACAGGAAACGATCAAGAAAATAGCCACCGATCGCTGGACCAATGGCGGATGGGCCGACAAAATTGAATCACTGGAGAACAAAACTGGCACTTTGTTGGAATTCAAACGTGCTGCATTTGAATCGATCACCAATCTTTGGGCGATAGAGGACCCCACAGAGACAGAGATCGACGGCATGGAAGTAGAGGTTCTTGCATCGGTCTCTGGTGTGGTGATGAAAGGCTATATAGATCGTTTCATCTTCTCGGAGGATGGAACGGTGGTGATCTCAGACTACAAAACGGGAAAGATTCCAAACCCAAAATACAAGTCTGAAGACGACAAGTTCTTTCAACTTCTTTGTTATGCATTAATGCTGGATGAATCAGAACAAGAGAAAACGTCTCGGTTGGAGCTCCTATATCTCACGCAGAAGACGAAGCATGACCTTGTTGTTACAGCTGACAATCTCGAAACTGCTAGAAGTGTGATCGTTAAGACTCGCAGCGAAATTGAAGCAGCGTGCGCAAGTGAAGAATTCAGATGCAACGTAACAGTGCTGTGTAATTATTGCCACTACAAGAAGATTGGAATTTGCCCAGCACACCAAGAAAAATTATAAGAATCTGCTTTATGTGTTTCTCTGTACGGGCGCAAATCTAAGGGGTGCAAAACTTTATAGCCGGTTTGAAAGCACAATCATGCCTGATTGAGCTGTTCAACCGTAAGAAAGTGGTTTGACCGCGCAGAGCATGGGTCTTTGGAGTGATGTTTACTGATTCCCGATTATGTTTCTATTCAATATCAACTTGATTGATTGAGACCAGAATTCTTTTGGCACGAGAAACAGATATGTGGATAAGTGGAAGCGGACAAGTTTTGCATTGAGCAAAGAAAGACGACAGAAGCACTGAACTAGATCTTTTTCGCACGAAACAGCCATAATGGGTTCACCAACATATCCTTGATGCACTAGCGGAAATAACCTAGGCGAATCAAGGATCCGATTTTGTCTCACTTGTGATGAGATGAAGTATTTTGGCGGACGCGTTCAAAATAAACTTAATAATGCCAAAACGAATTCGAAATAACGTTTATTGTTTGGACCGCAATGCGACCACAACCATTCGCTTTGTGCACTATGCTTTTTCAATCAAAATGATTGCACAATTGTTAAAACACCGTCGGCTTTAAACGCAGAATCAGAGCTTCAACATGAATCGTGAAATTCAACAAATAGCAAAAAACGCCGTAAAAGAGAAGCCCTATGTTGAGGAAAGTATCGTCAACTCAAAAGCAAAGGTCAAGATTGTTGATCTATTCGCGGGCATCGGCGGATTCCATTATGGCATTGGATCAGCAGCAGCAAAAATAAATAGAAGTGTTAAAACCCTCCTAGTCTCAGAACTTGAACCGTCGTGCCAGGAGACGTACTCCAAGAATCACAATTGTGAGGTGCAGGGTGATATCAACAAAATTCACCTCGGCAATTTTTTGGATGTCGCTGACATAGTCACTGCTGGTTTTCCATGTCAACCCTTTTCAAATTCAGGGTTGAAGCGAGGACTTTCGGATCCGCGCGGTCAATTTTATTTCAAAATTGAGGAAATCATAAAAGGGTTTGGTGCAAAATCATTTATTCTTGAAAATGTGTCTGGAATCCGGACCAACGGTGGTGGGAGTTACCAATCTAAATTGGCAATTCGCCCGCAGCTGATAGGTAAATCAATGAACTTTCTTGAAGAGAATCTATTAAAATTAAAGAATTACAACATAAAGTGGATTGAAATTGACAGTAGCCATTTGGGTTCGCCGCAGGTCAGAAAGCGCGTATATATCATTGGACTACACAAAGATTTTGCTAACGATTTTGAACTTAATTTCGGTAGCTATAAACCCAACAGATTTATTGACATAGCAGATAAAGAGAAAAATTCGGATCTTGAATTATCAATGAATCAAGAGAAAAATTTAAGATCATTTATGAATGAGCCCCCGTCGTATCACGACGGAATGCGCCGAGTTGGGCAGGCCTACTTGTGCGCGGGAGGGAACGTGGGTCAGGGTTATCATTCCTTTGGAATGGTTCCAACTTTGACGAAAGTATGGGCAAGATTTCTTCCAATTTACTTTCCAAGCAAGGAAGAAAATCGTCCTTTAGTCAATGTAAGAGAGTTCATTCCAAATAGACATTATGGAAAAGGATACATTCGAAAGGCTTCCATTAGGGAGGTTATGAAATTGCAGGGGTTCCCTCTTAGTTTTGTCCCTCACGAAAGAGATTCCATTGCATATGAACACGCGGGAAACGCGGTGAATGCAAAAATAGTAGAAAAAATCGCAGAAATCTTATTCGGTTATATCAAGAAATAACTTCTTATAGTTGTTTCCATTTGCTGGATATTGTTGGAAGTAAAAAATGATTCCTTTTGTTTCTCGAACAGTCTCTTTCTCTCCATCAAATGATGGTTCAATCTTCGTCAAGCAATATCTAATTTCATCAATGATTATCCAAACTATGACCGAGGTCTTTTTCCGAGGGCAATGCTCTTGTATTTCTATCGCAAATTTTTTAGCACTTAGATATTCCAGAATTTTTGTGATCCCCAATAGTTGACCGTGTATGAAAATATAAAAATCTGGCGATTCCTTTAGATTGCCGGCGAATGTGTCAGCAATAAATGTTAATAGGCTCGTTCGGTCATGTTTTATTGCTGATGCAAATTCCCTTATTTGACAAAGAGCTTCAAATTTTTTCTCCTCAACAATTTGACTCCATTGCTTGGGATAATTGTGTTTGAAATATGCGAATCCTCTATCGTTCGGTCCGCTTTTCTGAAATTGGTCTTCAGTTAATGCAGTTTCGTGATAATCAAATACTTCAGGAATGATCAAATTCTGGGGCAAGATTCCATTCAGTCCACCGTCAAGTTTGGCCTTTCCATAATTGACGAGTTTGGAAACTTGACCCAATTTTGCAGATTTCTTTGGATCAGAATCCTTGCAGGAGATAAAAAAGGGACGACCGCGACCATCTACTACAAGCAAATCCACCTTTGAGCTTTGTCCTGAAATTGATTGAGATGGTAGGTCGTATTTAACTTCAAGCTCCTTTTTTCGCCGACCCTTCAAACTGTCTACATGACAAATAAACTGGGGTTTAAAACTGAAAGGCGATTCGTGAATTGAATGATCAAGTTCTACAGAAAGTCGTTCAATGTTTCCGTACTCAATCTGAATGTCATCTACCGTGACGTCGTGCCCGTTCGGGTTAAGTCTGATGGTTTCTAAGAGTATTTGTTGCGATTCTGAAGTTTCGAGTGCGCAAAAAACGAGATCAAACTCCTTTGATCTTGACTTGTTCAGTCTCGCTCCAGTTGGCATGAGTGAAAACTACCACCGACACTTTGTATGCCGATTTATTCCTAAATGAAATGGATTATCAGGCTGCATCGGGATCGTCGTCACCATCTGAGTTTTCTTCAATCACATAAACTTGAGCAACGTGATTGTCCTGTAAATCAACTTCCAATCCTTGTCGCTCCAGATCCCAAGTAACTATCCATCGCCTGATATGGACGCGCATCGGATCAATACCTGACTGAGCGATGGGTAGCGTGGCCACCTTGATCCGGTACGTCTCTTCGTAAGTTGCTTTAAGGACAGCTTGAATCTTTTCGAGATCCAGCTTTGTTGGGCGGTGTAGGTGATAGATCGGTTCGGCTGCCCATCCCTGAAGTGATTCCATGCCAAATTTTGCAGAGTAATACAGATGAGACGATTTTGACGTAAGGATGTGTGTAGGAATAGTCGTGATTTCGCTTGGTCCGCTGTTTGTCCAATCTATTCTTTCTTGAACATATCCACTAGTCATACATCCAATTACTGTCAGCCCTTGGTCGGGGCGTTCTCCATTGAATCCCATCCAATGGGCGAGCTCGGCGTAAGAACGACCCCGTAGAACATGTCCATTGAGTAGGCGAATAAGTTCAAGTTCATCAAATAGAACAACCCATCCCGCATATCCAAGCGAGATAAAAAGACGAGTTATGAAAGCTGCTGACTCACGTGGCCGGGATATTGCTTTGGGCAGAATCAATCCACCATCACCGATTGCTCTCTTTAACTCTCCACCTACAGATGAACCTCGAAGAAATTCAATGATCAATTCAAATAGGTCACTTCCATATCGTGTGTTCGCTAATCCACGTGCAATTCCAAGGTAAATTGAGCTCATCTCGCCGTTCTTCACTTCATTCTGAACCCAGGTGATTAACGGAACGAAGCCATTGCCAGATGCTGTGGCATCACCCAGTAGTCGCTCAAGACCATCTTCAACATGGTTCAGTGTTTGCGTATTTGACAAAAGCGACTTAATAATGTCCGCAGGAGTTCCCAGCTTCACATTTTGGCTGATGGTTGCCCTGCTGACGACGAAATTCCCATCCAAAGCTTTCTTTGAAAAAGCCTCAAGAACGTGAGATTTACCAGTACCAAAACCTCCAAAGAAAACGAAACCGTTGGTTGAAGTTTTTACACCTTGCTTCTTCTGCTTAAGAAGATTTGCAAATTCCACTTCCAGCTCTACTTGGCCGCTGGTTAACAGATCAATAACCTCTCGTGTCGGAACGCCCGTTCGGAGTGCTTCTATTATCTTTCTATTGGTGTCAATCAATTTTTAGTCCTTGGCTTCTTCATTCAGCGAAACGAGGACTGCAGATGAATTAACAACACCATTTACTAAAACATCATCAATTATTCGATTCTTGAGTGCGTCATACATGCCGACACCCTTACCGTTGGGCGAAATATCTGTGAATGAAGGACCAGTCTCAAGGATGATAAGTGTGTTCTTGAACATTGAAGTTTGATCAATCAATTCTCGAATCCATTGGTAGGTTGCGATTCTCGCTGTTCGTGTGTAGTTGCGAGTTCTGTCACAATCAGTAAAAAGAGAGGGATCCGTTACGCCACGAATGTCAATATGAAAAATGCAAGGAGAGGAATCTGACATCGTGCAAAGAGATATGAGACTTCGTAAAATACCTGTTGCATTGTCACGTTTCAAAGGCGACATGATTCCGATTTTGCGTCGATCCCTTGATGAGGAGGGTATATTTTGAAGCCAATTTTCAATAACCCTAATTGAATCGGTCTTTCCCTCAATGATGTCGGTGCACGAGTTGATTACAGCATTTGAAAAATCTCTGGTGAACGACCAGTTTCGTCCTGTAGACCCTTCAACATTCTGGGATTCCAGGTCCCGGCCCATGAGTTCTCGGATGTTGGAATTAAACCGCCTATAGAGAAATTCTTGATCATCTCCCAAGAATGATGCTGCTTCCCTGATGAGAACTATTCCAGGATCCGTAATGCCAATTGAATTCCAAATCTTTTGTACCAAATTATCCAAAATTTCACCGATGCTCATGGGGAGATTATTGGCGAGGCTTTCTACCACCTTGTTCGGTCGATAGAGAGGGAAATCTGGATTGTCTTCTGCTGAAAACACCCATAAACCATTTTCAATCCGGATTCTGTCGATGTAATCCCATAATGAAGAGTGCGTTGCGTCACCATAAACAGTTGCAAATCTTATTAACGATCCTCCACTTTTGATGTATTCAAGGCTGCCATCAAAGTTAAGCAAGTGGTCTAACCACTCCGAGGGACAGATTGATTCAGTAGACATCTACTTTGGATTAATCTCATCAAACGAAATAGCTCCAACGCTTATTGACGAACCATCATCTTTAAAGAGCAAGTAGGACTGCGATGCAGATGCTACGGGGATGAATTGGGGTATTTGAGCTTTCAAGTCGCTGTCTGACGTTGAATACAGTCGTTGTAATAGAGCTCCGAACTGTTCAACAGAGAGCTTTGAAGTTGAGTCGTAGCTAATTGAAATAACTTGTCGGATATCCTCGAGAGAGACTTCTTTTTGTTTGTCACTTCGCTTTAGAAGTCCGAATGCGGTGCGGAGGCTTTTTGCGAATACCTTAGGGTTGAATTGTGACTCAAGAGATTCCTTAATCAGTTTCACTATGTAATCCGGTCTAATTGATGAAGTCAAAGTGGAGCCAATTAATATGAGAGGTACATCGGCTCGTCTCTCAAATCGAACGACGAGAGGGTAAACAACCAAATAGTTGCCCGTCTTGAAGATGTGGTCAGACAACATCTGTTCTTTACAGAGTGTTTCTACCGTCTTCTGGATATCAATATCTGATCTGCTGAGAGCACTCACTTGTTCTCCAATTGCAGAAATCTTTGAACTCATTTCAGTCAACTGGGTTTGTAATTTAAGGTCTATGTCCTCATAGGTCCTGAATGAACCTTCAATAATTGCTGCCGTTATTTTCAAGATGCTTTTAGAAACCGAATCAGAGGTGGATTTTAGGGTGGCTATTTGTTCATCCAATGCACTCCACTCGTTTTGAACAGCTTTTCCTGTATTTTGTTCCATCAACCTAATTCTAATCGGATCGTTATGACAGGCATAAAGTATCATTTCTTAAAGCAATCAAAATCGCTGGGGGCACTGATGGGCTGGGAAGATGCAAAGAGTGAATTGGCAGTACGGGTATCCAATGAAATCATGGGTTTAAGAAGAAAAGTTTACAGAACTGACCTGAACGTCATGAAGAGCGATTACAAGACAGTCGCATTGATCTATCAGGGCGACTATCGGGACAGACAAACATTTGAATTGATACAAAATGGTGCAGATGCGATCGGGGAAGCGTTGCCTGCAAGCCGCGCGACGGGAAGAATCAAAATAGTTTTGACAAAAGACGGGCTGTACTGCGCAAATGAAGGCGCGCCGTTCACATTTGAAGGACTTCAAGCACTCGCATATCCAATTTTTTCTGCCAAAACCGGAAACCAGATTGGCCGTTATGGGCAAGGATTCAAGTCCGTTTTAGCAGTCACCGATGAGCCCCGAATTTACAGTAGGTCGGTAAGTGTTCATTTTTCTTTTGAATTGGCAACCACCTTTCTGACGGCTGAGCCAACACCCGAGGAAAAACTGGCAGGAGAAGTCAAAAGAATTACGCCAGAAGTAATGGGGACAATAGATAAACCAGAAGTTTCAATACTTTCAGTTCCGTTTCCAGTAGACCCATCGGAGTATTTTTCGAAAGATAGCACGTTGCGTGAGCTGTCTAGTTGGGCATCAACAATCATTCATTTGCCATTCAGTTCAACTAAGAGATTTAGCGCCATTGACAGATTTGGTGCATTGAGTACGGCACTGAAAACGTTCCCTGCACAATTTCTCATCTTTACGGAACATGTCGGGTCGTTGGAAATTGAGATTCAGGACAATTTCAACGAGCATCGAGTTGTTTCCTGTCAGCCTATTGATTCTCTTTCGGTTGAATTGGGTGATGACATTGAGCTGCGTCAGGTTCAGGTTGACGAAGGTGGCGGCAAAAAGCAAGATTGGCTTGTTGTTACCAGACCCAAAGTCAATATTCCAGATTCAGCTGGTAATGCTGGAGTGCAAATAGAAACAAATCGTAGACGTGATCCGAAAACTAATGCACTACTTCCCGTCCCAATTTCTTGGGCGGTTCCTTTGCAGCAAGCTTCAAGTCTTGGTTTATTCTGGTGCTTCTTCCCAACTCGCGACGAAGCGTTCACGAGAGGCATTATGAACGCTCCTTGGGATACAAATAATGAGCGAACCACAGTGAGCCCGACCGCGTTTAATGCTTACTTGCTAAGAGAGTTTGGCGAGTTAGTTGTGAAAACAATTCCCGCTCTAATTGCATGTTTCCCTGATGACATTGGTAAGTACTTTGAGTATCTTCCTGGGCGCGCAAACGAAGAGAAATCTAACTCTGGTTCAATATTGAACAATCGAATTCAAGAATCAATGATTGAACTTCCTAGCATTATTGATCTAGAAGGCAAATTGCAACGTCCATTAAAGTTGAGTCGTCCACCTGCAGAGATAAATGCAGCTAGTTCAAATTTAGAACTACTTGACCTTTGGGCGAAGGCGGAAGGACGTAGGTTGAATTTTCCGCATACAAGTGCGCTGGCCAACAGATTTAGACTCGCTAAGTTTCAACGTGTCCTTGAAGAGGCAGACCATGCGGCTGGCAAACAGGATTTGAACCTTGTGCCGTGGCTGGAAGAAGTGGTGGTGCAAGCAAGTCATGAAAATTCAGTCATCGCAATAAATCTGATTAAGGCCTTGGCTGCATTGAATTATCAAAAACGAGAAGAAGTGATTGAAGCAAAAGTTTTGCTGTGCGAGGATGGCCGATTGGTCGCTCCTAAGCCAGGAAGTGTGTTTTACGCAATCGGGAAATCGGCCCGAACAGATGTTCCAATTGTTGATCACCGAATAATGGAAGCCGATGGAATCCGTGAGTTTTTACTAGAGGAGTGCTTGATCACGGAGGCTGATGGCGCAGCTGACTTTGATGTTTTGCTTGCTGCTTGGCCTGCAAGTCCCAGCGAAGAGAAATGGAGTGAATTCTGGTTTGCTACTAGTAGCTCGCTTTCGGCAGACGTTGTTAGTGCATTGGGACGCCATCCGAACGTAAAACCAGTTCATGTTCGCAACTGTGAAGGTTCATACGTGCCCTGCAATCAAGTGTTTCTGCCAGGACCAATAATGAAATCGGGTGAAGGAGACGATGATCGTGTCGTTGATATTCAATTTCATCACGGTCACATAGAAGTTCTCAAACTTCTCGGGGTGGGCGAAACCCCGTCGTCAGAAAAGACATCTTCGGAGTTCCCCGATGAAGAGGGGTATATGAGCTACCTAAGCAAGGAATTACCAGGGTTCAAGGTGACTAAAAAGAGCAAGGAAAGGATTTTTGAAACTGCTCCTAAATGGTCTTCTGAGTTAAATCTTCTCCGGGAACTAAAAGAAAATGCTCGTTCAAGATTGACAACATGGTTACTAGAAAACCATCAAGATAATGCAGCTTGGAAACCCGAGGGCACTGATATTTCAGTAGCAGCGCCAGGATTTTGGTTTACGAGAAACTTTGGGTTGGTCGAGTCTTCGCTAGGACCAAGGCAGTTTGATAAGACGCTTTCGTCCTCAATGGTTCAGTTTGGTCGTGTTGCCCCAGTCTCCAAAGTTGATCCTGAGATAACTATGGGTTGTGGACTCAAATCCGTTTTTTCTGAGTTATCCGAAGAAGTGCTAGTTGAGGTACTTCAGAAACTATTTGGTGAAGTTGATTCGGACTTGATTGGTGAATGCCTCAGTGCGATTTGCAAAAGCCTAAATACTCCAGATCTCATTCCGTGCAAAGTGAATAACAAGGTTGAATCTAAAACACCCGATGCAGTTGCGGTCGTCGTTGATCGAGAGTTTTTTGAAAAACTTGCAGCCAATGGTGAGCCAGTAGTTCTCGCACCAAATGGAGATGCCGCCGAGTCATTGGTTTTGGAATGGGGTCTTAAGGCCGGGGGAGACATCCAGCAAGAGTTTGAGCCGACTTCACCCAATGAACCAATATTTCTTGCCGATCTATTTCCCCTATTAAATGAAATGCGGCCAAGATTGATTGCTGGTGTGAATGTGGTTGTCTGTCTGTCGCTTGTACATGTAATTCAGGGTGCGAGGGGACAAATCCGTGTAAGTACCCGAAATGGATTGGGTAAAAACATTCTGTTTGTTACTCAAGATGAAAATCATCCAGATGAAGTAATTCTTAGAGCCGCGAATGAAAAGTTAAGTCTGAAACTTAGCGAAGATGATATTCATGCGTGTATCAGTAATGCAAAAAGAGTCATTACAACAGAGCTCTCTAAAAAAGTTCGAAATACGCAAGGGAATGTTGAGAAAATAAAAATATTATTTGGTGTTGAAGAAATGAAATCTTTGCTCCCCGTTAAATTGCTTGACGAAATTGTCGCAGAAGCTAATGACCCACACATTTTGGCTGAAATGTTACTTGCGGTTTACGGGCCTCAGTTACTTGAAAAATCAAAAAGCACTCTGGCTAGCAAGGGCCTGGTTCCGCCAGGTACGTGGGCGGGGAGCCAAACCGCAATTCAGTTTGTTACAGAGCTCGGGTTTGAAAGAGCGTTTGCGGGATTTAAAGAACCAGATCGCGCGGCGCATATAGATGTTAAGGGTAGAAGCAATCCGATAACGCTGCATAGATATCAAATAGAGGTTAAGAGTGAGATTAAAGACTTCATTGCAAATGGGAAAATAGATAACAAGTGGCGTGCGACTCTCTATCTTCCAACGGGTGCTGGTAAGACTCGAGTAACTGTGCAAGCAATTCTTGAATTGATGGTTGAGGGAAAGCTTGGTAATAAGCCAGTTATTTGGATTGCTCAGTCTTATGAATTATGTGAGCAAGCTATTCAAGCCTTTGCTGAGGTATGGTCCGAAATTGGGACGACAGGCGTTCTATCGCTCGACAGGTTTTGGGACAATAGATCAGTTGAGCAAGCATCAATCCCAGATGAGTATGCAGGGCAAGTAGTTGTAGCGGTTGATGCAAAAGTAGTGAGCGCAGCAGTTGATAACGAAAAGTACAATTGGCTACGAGACGCTTCTCTCGTTGTTGTAGACGAAGCGCATCGAGGCGGAAGTCCCACTTATACAAAAATTCTTTCGTGGCTAGAAACTGGAGTCAAACTATTCAAGGGTAAAACCCTTGACAAGCGTCCAGTATTAGGACTTACTGCAACTCCTGCGAAGAAGGGGATTGAAGCGCGTTTCGGTCCGCGAATGATTCGGATTCCAGACGATGTGATTGGTCAAGGAATGACCGATGTTGATTATTTGAGGAGTATTGAAGTTCTTGCAATAGCGAAACACATTGAACTACCTGGAGTTACTGTCGAAGACCTGGGAGATGTCGTTGTCGCAGGTGATGATGAAGATGAAAATCTGACAGAAGCATCGTCAAGAAAGCGTCCATCAATTTGGTTGCCAGCGGCAGTTGAAGAACAACTAGCCGAGGATCGAGACAGAAACGCTTCAATTATCTCCAGCATTCTTGAGCTTGATCCCTCTTGGCCAGTAATTGTCTTTGCCTTGTCAGTGAGTCATTCTCAATTGTTGGCAGCACTTCTGGCAAAAAATGGAGTCAAGAGTGCTTCGGTCTCAGCTGAAACCTCTCCTGGGATTCGCAAGTTGCACATTAGTGATTTTCGTAGTGGGAAAATTCGAGTCCTCACCAACTACGGCGTTCTAACAACCGGATTTGATGCTCCAAAAGTTCAAGCAATCTATATAACTCGACCTACGTTTAGCAAGAGCCTCTATTTGCAGATGATTGGACGTGGCTTGCGAGGACCAGTGAATGGCGGAACAAACGAATGCTTGATCGTTGACATCGCGGATAATTTCACAAACATGAATATTGACGCTGCATATAAAGAGATGGGAGACTGGTGGACTTCCTACGAAGATTCGACTGGTAACTCACTGGATAACAGTGCAGAAACCTAAGTGATGGAGCCCTTGGACACATTTCAGCAACGTGTCGTTGACCAAAAGTGGGACTCCAAAGTTGTAGTCGTCGCTGGACCTGGCACAGGCAAGTCGTACACGGCTGCTTTAAGGGTCGCCTCTATCGTTTCGCTATTTCAAACTGATGAGACACACGCTGAGTCAAGCGTCCTGTGTCTAACTTTTACTAATGCAGCTACGGGTGTGACTAAAGAGAGACTTCAGCAGCTTGGCGTTATTGCGGGAGTTGAAATCAAGACCATAGATAAGTGGTGCTTTCAAATACTGAGCAGAGCGGGTATTGGTCTTGGTAATGAATTTGGAAGCTATGACGACAGCATCAGGCAAGTTATTGATGGTTTAAGAAATGGTGATTTGACCGATGTGATTCTAGGTATTGAACACGTTGTCATTGATGAGTCACAAGATATCTACGGTGTGAGACTAGAACTTCTTGAACTTATTTTGAAAATGAACCTAATTAGAGGATGGACTGTCCTTGGTGATCCAGCGCAAACGATTTACGAATACGGCGAAGAGGACACTGCTGGGTCGTTCCTATCTAGGTTGATTTCTGAAAAGTCGTTTGATGAGTACTACGTGCTTGAAATTGACCATAGATCAAAAAATGACCGAATAAGAGAGGTTCGTGCATCTGGAGTTGGGCTGAGAAAAGTGGCGCCGTCAGAGGTGGAAATAGATGCCGTCTGGCGTGATTACTTGGATAACGCTCTACTTTCAGTTACGGATCTAATGGCTGCAGCTTCCGCTTACAACGAATCAGAACGATCAGTAGGTGTATTGGTCCGCAATAATCGAGAGGTAATGGAGCTGTCAACGCGACTTTCAACTCTCGGCATAGAGCATAGGTGCGCAAGCCGGCGAAGCGAATTCAGAATTCCATCGTGGGTTGCAGATCTTGACAAAGTTGAATCCAAAGATGAAGCACTAGAGAAAATCCCGAGTTTTATTGATAAAGAAAAGTTTTCAAGAGCCATTGAAAGATGGTGCAGCGGGGGAGCCGCAAAGCGGCTCTCATTAGAAGGACTTTCTCGTGATCTTCTGAACAGAAATATCCCTGGAGAGTTATTAATTAGTGACCCTCGTTGTCTCAGCTTGTCGACTGTGCATATGGCAAAAGGGCTGGAGTTCGACAAAGTGATTGTTGGCTTGGAGAGAAAAGTTGGCGAAAGGGAGCTTGAAGAGGCGAGAGTGCTATTTGTAGCAGTGACACGCAGCGAGGAATCTTTACTTCGCCTTGGGGTAGCGGGACTGACTAGGAATTCACGCCTAAATCAAGCTAAGACTAGGTGGCTGGATGTTGCTTTTCGCGGTAAGGCGCAACTCGTAACCTCTATTGAAGTCAACATGAGTGATTTCGTCTTCAATCGGACCTCGTCGCAATTGAAGGTGGGCGTTGAAGTTGAGATTCGAAGTATAGGGAGGCTTGAGAATGGTGTGCCACGCTATGCAGCTTTTTGTGTCTCCGAAGAGCACCCCTTTGCAGAGCTGAAGCAAGATTTTTGTCTCGCTGTAAGTAACGAATGGAAAAAGGATCCACCAATGAAGCTCAAAGGGTTGCGGGTGTCGACGCAAACTTGCATAGTGGTGCCCAAGCAGTTCCAAGAAAATTGGACGGAAGATTTTCTTGCTAAAGTCCCCGTATTGGTTGGAATGGTTCATCTTGAACGAATGGAAGCTAAATGATCGGATTGAATACAAAATACGCCTTTCGTGACCAGATTACCCAGGGTTTTCGTGAACACCTTTTGGGTCCAAAAACCGAGAACGAGGTTCTAGTAACGCAACCTTGCGATGTTTACTCAGTCGGGATGCTTCACCCGCTGAGCAAAATTCTTGAAGAAGTGCAGGTTGATGATGTGGCAATCGGTGGTGTGGATGTTGAAGAAGTTGATGAACCGACAACACTCGCAAATCTAAGGTTTCCCTCCACTATGGGTTTGACATTTGCTGTCAAAGGGAAAGAAACATCCGAAATCGTGGTGAGTGTGCGAGTTGGGGTATATGAATACTCTGGCCATGATTGGCAAAGGACTTCAGTTCCTTTTAATCCAAAGTCAATTGGATTACAACCAACAAATGAGTTTGAAGTAGTCGATGTTTGTGCTGGTCTTGAACTCCGTTTCCGGATTCGCAATGCTGATGCTTATGGGCATATAAATGTGACTTTAGTTTTGGTGAATACCAAAGAGGAAGTGATGGATAGGAAGCTTCGATCGGGGGGGATTTTTTTTCAGCCTGAGATCACCGTAGAGATTCCATTCGGGATGGAAGCAAATTTTGTTGACAGATCGCAAGTCCCTTCAATCTCAGATGATAAAGACGCTCAGCTCAGTAGACTTTTGTTTAGACACACACGTAATTATGCAACTGGTCATGGGTGTGCGGTTGGTTGGAAAGACAGTGTTGATGAAAAGAAACTATGCACGACGTTTCTACCCGAATATGACTTGAGGCTTGCAGAATCAAATCCAGCGATTGACAGTTGGGTCTTGGATATGCGCGCGCCAGCCATGAAGCAAAGGGACGAAATTATCAAAGAATTTCTCGCCTTAGTAACCGATTATGAAGGCTGGATTGATTCACAGCAGTTATTGCTGGAATCCATTCCAGTTGATCTGCTTGATGTCGCGACTGCAAATATTGCGGAGTGCAGAAGGTCTGCTTCTCGAATGAGGAGAGGTATCTCCATTCTTTCCGATTCTTCAGATATGAATCCGTTTCGAGCTTTTGTTTATATGAGTGAAGCCATGGTTGAGCAAAGAATTCGTAGTGAGATCGTTTTGGCTGGCAGAACCGAACTCGACCCATCCCAGATTCCAGCTAAATGGAGACCGTTTCAGTTGATGTTTATTCTTCAATCTCTTGAGGGATTAGCGAATAACGAATCAGATGATCGAGAAATTGCGGATCTTTTGTGGTTTCCCACTGGTGGCGGAAAGACGGAGGCCTATTTGGGGCTAATTGCTTTCACTCTTATGTTGAGAAGAATGAGAAAAACACCGCATGGCGTTGCTGCGATCATGAGATACACGCTTCGACTACTTACAACTCAGCAGTTTGAGCGAGCAGCTCTTCTGATGTGCTGTTGTGAAGATATTCGAAAACGATCTGGCGAACTGGGGTCTGAACATTTTGAAGTGGGTCTTTTCGTTGGTCGTGGCGGCACGCCGAACACTCTTGAAAATGCCAAAAAAGCTTTGAAGATTCTCCGGGATAATGCCGATGCCGATGTGGGTAAGTTTGGAAATCCAATTCAGATAAATATCTGTGTTTGGTGCGGAAGCAAGTTGGGCCCTTACGAGCACATTGTTGAAGACCGATGTGTGGCTAGATGTCCAGATTCCAATTGTCAGTTTTCTTCGGGACTTCCATGGTTGGTGGTAGACGAAGATCTGTACAGTCGTCGCCCGAATCTGGTTATAGGAACTGTTGATAAATTCGCTCTACTAGCTATTAAGGAAGAAGCTGGAAATTTGTTTAATCGTATGGCTGGACAAAATCCTGGCTTGGATCTCATTATCCAAGATGAGCTGCATCTGATTTCTGGTCCGTTAGGCACTTTGACCGGCCTCTACGAATCTGCAATTGATGAGATTGGTCGGCAAAAATCCAAGGATGGAAAGGGACTTGGCCCAAGGCCCAAGATTGTTGCTTCAACAGCAACGATCCGTCGTGCGACCGAACAGGTTAGATCAGTATTTGATCGAGAGGTGTGCCAATTCCCACCTTCTGCCTTGGATTCCAGGGATTCCTATTTTGCCGTGGAAAGTTTGCCAGAGAAGAAGGGAACTCGACGGTACTTGGGAGTTATGGCGCCAGAGCTCAGTCAATCAACGGTTTTAGTGAGGACATATGCGAGCTTGTTTCATGAAGCTTCACTAGGCGATTGGGAAGATTCAGTTCGGGATGTTTACTGGACACTTGTAGCCTATTTTAATAGTTTGAGAATTCTTGCTGCTGCCCAGCTTCTCATGCTTGACGACGTTGTTGACCGGCTTGATTTGCTGAACGGAGGAAGTGCACATATTCGTCAGCCTGGTGATAATAAGATAGAACTAACTAGTAGAGCATCGGCAACAGATATTCCGAAGTATCTTCGGCAATTGAGAGTGGGTTTGCCCGATTCGGATACAGTTCAAACCCTTCTTGCTACAAACATGATTTCTGTAGGCGTTGATATTGATCGCCTTGGCTTGATGGTTTTGGCAGGCCAACCCCAGGGAACCGCTGAGTACATACAGGCATCTAGTCGTGTCGGAAGACGAGATCCTGGCCTGGTAGTTACCGTCTACAACTCGACTAGATCGCGAGATAGATCCCATTATGAGTCGTTTCTTCCTTATCACTCTGCACTGTACAGGAGGGTAGAAGCGACTAGCGTGACACCATTTAGTCCAAGATCCAGGTCGCGCGCACTTCATGCAGCCTTTATTATCCTCTGCCGTCATCTTGTGCCAGAGCTACAGAATAATGGTTCGGCAAAAAACATACTTCAGCACTTGTCTGAAGTGGATGCAATTAAAGACGTCTTGATTTCTCGAGTCACCAGAGTGGATCCGATTGAAGCAGTGGATACGCGGCGAGAATTGGATGACTTCGTGGCTGATTGGTGTGAAATGGCGAAAAACTCATCCGACCTTAAGTACTTCAAATCCAAAGATCCCAACGTGCTCTTGGTTTCTCATGAAGATTTTGAAGATGAATATGGCGGACCGTTACCAGTTTTAATGAGCATGCGCGATGTTGACAGATCATGTTCTTTGTATGAGGCAAGTGGAAAGGGCAAACGTGTCACTCGGTAAAGTCCGACAAGCTCAGATTATTTCAACTTATGGGCCTGGCTCTTTGATCCCTATAGGCGAAGAGTCCTTCATGGTTGCGGGCACAGATTTTTGGTTCGGAATGGGGGAACCTAATCCTGAGGAAATCTTCCACGAAGCTCGGCTTGAAAAACATCTTGGAGTTCAACGATTTGTCCGACCACCATCAGGCGAAGAGGACGCAGCGAAGGATATCCCGCTTATCCGCTTTCCAAAATGGTATTCATGTTTAGGCTGTTCCCGCCTGAATACCTATGCACGATCTGCTGATTCGGATGGATTCTGTTCAGCGTGTGGTGGCAAACTTGTTCCTTCTCGTTTCATAGCTATTTGTGACTCTGGACATGCAACCGACTTTCCATACTCACGTTGGGTTCATCAGGGAGATGAAGGGGCTGGCATACATACACTATTTTTAAAGAATGAGGGTAAAAGTGCTGGTCTGAACGACATCGTCGTGAGTTGTAGTTGCGGTAGAAGCAGAAATCTCCAAGGAGCACTCGGAAAAAACGCACTAAAGACAATTTCAAAATGCTTTGGTGATCGTGCTTGGCTCCCGATGCCGAATGCGGAAGAGTGCGACAAAATTCCAAGAGGTACACAGCGTGGCGCGTCTGGTGTATGGCAGGCAAGTACAGCATCAAGTATTTCGATACCACCGTGGAGCGGTGAAGCTAACCGGTTTGTTGATCGATATTGGGGAGTTCTCGGTGTGATTCCCGAAGCAGCATTGCGTGAAACGCTTGAAGGAATGATCGCAAATCATCCGCTACCTGGCGGAGTGGAAGAAGCACTTGCAGCTGTAGCTAATCGAAAGCAACTACAGAACGGTATTGAAATTGAGGAAGCAACGATGCGACGGCAGGAATACGAGGCTCTACGCCGAGTTACTCCTGCCAAGGAAAACAATCGTGACTTCGTTTGCCAGGAACCGTTAGCAAGCGAGCAAATACCTAGTGAGTTTTCTCGTGTGCGGTTAGTAAGCCGACTTCGGGAAGTTCGTGCACTCAAGGGTTTCAACCGACTTTCCAATAGTGAATCCAATGAGATTGTGGAGGCAAAGCTTTCCACGGCTCACAAGAACTGGCTTCCTGCAATTGAAGTAAGTGGGGAAGGGCTGTTCATTGAGTTTGATATTGAAAGAATAAGAGCTTGGGAATCTGACGATCGTGTACTACAAAGAGCTAGACGTTTATCCTCAAGTTTGGAAAAAAATGCGCTTACGGCTCAGTTGCCTTCGGTCACTCCTCGACTTTTATTGATTCACACTTTTGCACACGCATTGATAGATCAATGGTCGCTTGAATGCGGTTATCCAAGTTCGTCATTGCGCGAAAGAGTTTATGTTGATGACGAGATGGCGGGAATACTGATATACACCGCAACCAGTGACTCCCAAGGATCCCTTGGGGGAATCATTGGGATGGCTAAAGGCGGAAGATTTATTAAATCTTTCAAGGAAGCCCTTCAGCGAAGTTGCTGGTGCTCTAATGATCCACTTTGCATTGAAAGTGGCCCTAATGGATTTGCAAATGCCAACCTTGGTGCCTGCCATGCTTGTGCATTGCTGTCAGAGACAAGTTGCGAACTTAGAAATCTGTTACTTGATAGAGGGATGGTCACTGGTGCACCTGATGGCTGCCATGGTTTCTTTTCAAGTCACTTAGATTAGATACTTATGGCCAGGATGATTCCAGCAAAAGCTGCTCACGACTCCAGCAGTGCAGAAAATTGGATGTTTAAAAAGTTAGAAAAGTTATCCGATCAGTATTGCGTGCTTCATTCACTCGGTTCTATGCGTCACGACCATAAGAATTGGTCAGAGATAGATTTCACAGTTGTTGGCCCAGCAGGAATATTTCTCATTGAGGTCAAGGGGGGTGCTGTAGGCCGAAAAAATGGAGCTTGGGAGGTTCAACGAGGCGACGGGAAAATAGAAAGCCTTGGCCGGGGTCCATTTTCTCAAGTAGGCGGCGCGGAGGCGGCAACAAGAAAGTTTCTTCAGAATCGATTCATCTGGATCAAAGAGATAGTCATGGGGTACTGGGTCGTCACACCTGACTGTGTTCTCAATGTTGATGATTTAGGTGTTGACTCTAGGGCTCTTTACGACTCCAAAAATTTGAAAATCTCAGCTGAGGGTCTCGTTCAAAACATGCGTCAATATTGGATGCACCGGAATCGCAAGGATGGGGTGCTTAACTCTAACCAAATTGACAAAATAGTCAATAGTCTTTGCTCCGATGTGCCGATGCTCAAAAGCTTAAGACGTGAAATAGATCAGATATCAAAGCTCATATATTCGGCGACGATAGAACAAGAAAAAGTTCTGGTAGCAGCGAAAAGCAACGCAAGGCTATTGATCAAGGGGCCGGCGGGTTCGGGCAAATCAACATTGGCCATCCATGAAATTGATCGCCAGTTAGTGATCGACAAATCAATCCTGTATTCGTGTAGTTCAAAGGCTATGTCTCAACGTATAGCCAAAACATATCTTGGTGAAAGCCGAGTGAAAGTTCTGACCACTGAACAACTTCTAGAGAAACCTCAGTACTATGACAAGAAGTGGGATGTACTAATCATTGACGAAGCCCAGGACCTTCAAATGGGTCCACTCTTTTCAGTTTATGACAACCTGCTTCAGGGTGGGGTCGCAAACGGTACTTGGCGAATGTTTCTTGACCCATTTCAATCAGTTATGTATGACGGAGAGTCTCTTGAATCCCAATTCTCAATTTCTGGGAATCCATTCAGATTGGAGCTAATAGATAATGTACGTACGACAACTCAAATAGCGGCAACTGCTAGTGCGCTTGGGTACGTTAATCAGATGAATGGCGGAATAAACGGTCCAGATGTTTTTCTCGACTACGGTGAGCAGGCCGAGATTTCAGTCAAAGTTCGCAAGAGGATTGATCTATTGGTTGCATTAGGCCTTAATAGAAGCGAGATACTTCTTTTGAGCTTATATCACCATGATTTTTCGAATGATTCACAGCTTCGCGACATAGTTTCCCCGCTTGGAAGCGAGCCGAGAGAGGACTTGGTTCGATACTCAACAGTTGCTGATGCAAAGGGCCTTGAATCGGTCGCGGTGATCTTATTTGGATTTAGCGAATTTGAAAGCTTCTTTGCGCGGCAGCAGGCTTACATTGGAGCTACGAGAGCTAGTACTTATCTCTCAGTAATTTTAGACAAGAATGTGGAACCTGACGTCATCTCCGCGTATGTCGAGTTGGCTTCAAGACATTAAGGCGAATGTAGTATGGGTTGGAATTTTGCTCAGGTTGGAATTAGACCGCTGACAAAGTCGGAGCTGTATGGGTTTCGTGTTTTTTCAGTTCGGAAGATCGGTTCGCATCCCTTAAAGGTTCTGCAAACTTAAAGTAGTTTGATCTGGATAATCAAACTGCTATTTGTATCGAACTTGAAGATTCAATTTGAGGTGAGTTTCGGTTCCAACATTTGAAAGTTCTCCGAAATGATGCTTTCCCCGGGAAGCGGTTTCAAGGTAGGTGTGTTCAACGAGATAGTCACGAGTTTTATCCTTATCGTCAAGCCGGAAACAGTTAAGGTCGCCGTTCTTTTCAACCAGCAATAGTCCACCTGCAGCTGTTCTCTCACCGTTAAACGGTTCAGTAGCTACCATTCCATATGCCGAGGCCTCAAGAAAGTCTTTCATTTTGTGCAGATACCAAAATTGAGGGTTACTAACTTGCAGTGGATTAAACGTGCACAAATAGTCAACGGTTTTTCTTACCGATGTCGCCTTACCTATTCTCCTGCCATAGTAAGCCAGCAGTATTTCAGCTATAAAGATTGGCATTTTTGAATCAAGAAGTTCTAAGTTGTCTTTAAATCTACGGTCCATGCTTTTGAGATTTATTGAATGTTGCGTTTCCAGAAGATTCGCAACAGTGTCGCGTATTCCATGAACCAACTTTCCCTCGGAATTTCTTTTGTTGTATTCACTAATCTCAATTGGCGTTAGTTGTGGTTCAATTTTAAATGTAAAATTCGTTGGATCTGATGCGTTGAAGAGCGTTGGCTTTGAACCAAGGAGTGCCTTGATCGTGTAACCCTGCACTCCCGTTGTTCCGGTTAGAGGGTCAATTACATCAATGAAAATATCCGATTTCAACCCTGAACCTTTTTTAAGTTGGAAGATACTCAGTATTTCTAATAATTCATTACCTTCCGTTAAGGGAAAATTTATACCGCTACCTCGTTTTATTCCCTTTAGTAAATCGTGAATACGTTTGCAAATCTCTTCACGTGGAACCTGTTTAGACGAATGCTCGCAGACGATTGATTCACCTTCAATCAAATACGATTCAGCGTTGGACTCTGTTCCGCGTTTAATTCTTGTAACAGTTAGAGACTTTGCTGTAGAGATGTCACCATGTACTCGTACTTTGAGATTTTGTTCGCAAAGAACTTTTGCAAGTACATACAGCTCTGCCCATTCGCCTCGGTTGTAGGAAGGTGGGAACATCCAACAAATCTACAGGCATTAATCAAGGGTGTATCTGCAGTGATTCTTTCCCTGCAAAGTTTCGGAATTCCCAGCTTGAATAATCTATTAAATCGCTAGAGCCTTGAGTATTTTTCTGGCCGTTGCATTTACGGCTGGCACAGCAACTGAGTTGCCGAATTGTTTATAGGCCTGCGCATCCGAAACTGGGATTATGAAGCGGTCCGGGAAACCCTGTAGTCGAGCCCATTCCCGTGGTGTCATTTTGCGAATACCTTCACGATTAACAGGTCCTTTAATGTTCGTTGTTGGAGTGAACTCTTTTAATCGATGATCAACCAGTAAGTTTCTTTCACGTCCCATGCCGCCTACAACTATTGCATTTGCAATTGCGTCATCGGAGAGCACTTCGTATCCAAACCCGTTCCCTTTGTCGCTGTGACGCTGACGATGAGCCTTGAGGGTTGCGAGGTACTGTGCTGATAGGTAGTACTTCACTGGCACAACATTCTTTTCTTTGATATCTGCAATTTTTTTTCTAGTTTTGGTGGGTTTTGGATAGGAGAATCGATTGAACGCCGCCTTGCTCTTGAACCCCACGATGAAAATACGTTCACGGTGTTGAGGTACGCCAAAATCTTGAGCGTTCATCACGCGTGGATCGGGAACAAAATAACCAAGGTCCTCTCGGAGTGTGCGAAGAATGACTTCTAAAGTTCGACCTTTATCGTGCCCTACGAGTCCTTTGACATTTTCAAGTAAAAATGCTTCTGGTTTCCTTGACTTAATTATTCTCGCTACATCAAAAAACAGAGTGCCCCGAGTGTCTTCAAAGCCGCCCTTAAATCCAGCAATTGAAAAGGCTTGGCAGGGGAAGCCTGCGACCAAAATATTGTGTTTTGGAATTTCTTCCTCGTTGAGTTTCGTGATGTCGCCATAAGGAACTTCACCAAAATTGGTTCTGTAGGTGGTTTTTGCTTGTTCATCCCATTCGGAGCTGAAAACACATTGACCATCAAGTGTTTGGAACGCAAGTCGCATGCCACCTATTCCTGCAAATAGATCAATAAAGGTGAACTTTGGATCTGTTGTCGGAGGGAAGGGAACATCCCAAACTATTTCCTTGTTGTTGATAAATTTGAAGGTCTCTGCGGGAAGGATGGATTTCACGCGCTGTGAAAAAATCTTCTTTGCTTTGGTTTCACGATTTTGTAGAAAATGGAAAATATCTGCGAGATGATCCGTCGGGAGAAGCCGAAAAGTATCAAGCAATGTCGAAAATTTGAGCTTGCCTCTATAGGTTTTGATTTGGGAAGCGGCAATTGGCACGTGTTCTAAACTAGTCATGGGGTGCAATGAAGTTAGTCCATTTCGACGAGGGCAGGCGTCGCCTGTGTAAGTGATTGTTGAAACCTTTGTAAATGAAAAGTACTGGTTTATCGGCCTCACAGGAGCGAATAGGGCTGATGCGGGGTTGTTTGGCAGACAATTACTGAAGTCGGCTTAGTGGTCGTGAATTCGGTGGACTGCCTCGCCCAGATCAGGGGCTTCTACTCGGGGGTGTGGGCTCAAGATCTAGGTTGTTGATCTGAACCTGCCCGATGGTGTTTTTGTCCGATTGGCGGTGCCTTTGGGGCTGTTGAAGACATGTCTGGAGACACGGCTTTCCTCGCCGTAGCCGGACCAGAGGAAGCGTCAGTAATCGTCTTGGTTGAACTAGCTGACGAAGAAGATTTGGTGGAGCTTGATTGTTTCGGTGTTTGTTTCTATTTCGTGCCGATGCTTGAAGTAATCGGCCATGTTGTAGCCCCTAAAAAAAGGGGAGCATGCCCATTCGATAGCTTGCTTGATTTGATTTCGGCCCAATCTGGAACAACTGTGTTGCAACCTGCGTGTAGTGTGTGGTCAACATCAAGAGTGACTCAGCAATGAGTACAGCAACCGAGCCAGCCAGGCCGCGGTGCTTCCCGCCAGGGGATGTGATGCACGAAAGTGCATAAAACTTCTGGCCTTCCTGATGGATTGAACATTCATCAACATCAAGGAGGAAAAAATGGAATCAAGACTGCCATACGAAGTGTTGGTAGAACTTCACTCGGGTGGAACTCTTCACCTAGCACTATCGGACCAGGACAAGATCTTGATGATTAGATCATTTGTGCTTTCTCTCCCACTGCAAGACCAAATCGTTCAGGACTTTTTGGTACTACTCGATGACTACGAGCAGAAATCAAAGCCGATTGACATCTGGAAACTCAAACTTGACGGTGCTAAAGCTGCCCCCTGTGAGGTGTGCGGAGGAGAAACACGGTTTGGCGGAAAAGGTGAATTCTCGCTTTGTCACGAGCACAACAATTGGCGTACTTATCTCAAGCTAAGGCGTGCGGAATGAGCTAGGCCAGGCATTATCGCCAGTATCGGATTGCCACGCTCAAGTATCGTCATTTTCGCTGCAATTCATAGACGGTAACAGTATGTGCAAATCCGTAACTGGATTCTGAAATCAACGAATTCCAGTCGGAATAGTCTTGAGTTTAATTAAACATCCCGAACTCAACATAAGTAGTCATAAACTTTGACAGAGCCAGTCGCTAGTTGGAATCGTCGAAAGCAAATGCGGAGAAAACATGCCCGTCAATCTCGGAGCTGAATCGGATGATGCTATTGATGCTCTCATTAACACGTGGAGCGTCTGGGAAAGTTATGAGACTTATTACCTTGATGAACTAATACCTACAATTATCAACGAATACCCAAACAACGAGAAACTTACGCTTGTAGAAACCGCCCTAGTAGCAAAAATCAAAGGAGTGTTGACAAATGAGCAGTGGTTAAATCTGAGGGAATTAGTCAGTGCGAGGATCCAATACAAGCGAAATAAGATTGTTCGTGAAGAACAGCAAATTCGTGCTGAAAAAGAACAGCGCGAGAAGGACGAAGTGAGGCTGCTGGAGAAGGAGAGAGTAAAACTAGAAGAGTTGGAGTTGGAAGAGAGGAATAAAAGAAATCATCTTAAAGAATATACAGAATTCTGCAAAAATCTAGATTCACAACTCAATGATCAATACATGGAGACATTAACGATTCTGCAAAATTTCGTAGATCAAAAAGTCGTTAAACAATCCGAAGTTGATGCGCTTGTGTCAAGATTTGTTCAAAATTGGTCACGAGCAAACCTGAGCATTTCACTCGATAAGCAGCAAGCACTAGCTGTCGGTGAAATAGGCGGGGATATCCGATTGACCGCAAGGGCAGGAAGTGGGAAGACTACAACTCTTGTTACTCGAGCAGTATTTCTCATTCAACATTGCAGATTTGAACCCAAATCAATTTTGCTTCTTGCATTTAACAGAAAAGCTGCTGAAGAAATGCAAAAACGAATCAAGGAATATCTTGGCGATCAAAGTCCATATGTCATGACTTTTCACGCGCTTGCCTATGCACTGGTGCATCCAACAGAGGAAATCATGATGGATGTTGGAAACTCAAAGACATTAAGCCGCTTCGTTTCGGAGATTGTTGATCAAAAGATTCGACATCCAGTTATGTTTATGCGAATTCGCTCATTCATGCTGCGGTATTTTCGAGATGAGTGGAATGCGAGAATTGAAGCTGGGTACAACCTTGAAAAAGACGAATTTTTGAAAATGAAACGAAACCAACCATCGGAAACACTGAATGGGGAATACGTAAAGTCATTTGGCGAACGCTTAATTGCTAATACTCTCTTTGAAAATAACATTGAATACCGGTATGAGATGAATTTTTTCTTGAATGGCAAGCCCTATCATCCAGATTTTACAATTAGTTTTCCTAACGGGGGTGGGATCATTCTCGAATATTTTGGTATGTCTGGAGACAAAGATTATGACAAAACTTCTGAAGATAAGCGGAAGTATTGGAAGCGCCAGGCCAAATGGAAACTAATTGAGAGAAACCAATTTGATATTCATCAAGGCGACAACGAGTCTTTTTGTTCTGGATTAGTGGATGAACTCAAAACTTTAGGAGTCAGAACGAGAAAGTTATCAGATGATGAAATTTGGAGCCGAATAAGCAAGAGAGCAATAACCCACTTTGACGAACTATCTAAGTCCTTTGTTGCTCAAGCGAGGAAGGCACAACTCTCTGGTGATGGGCTGACGGAACTGATTAGTAGGCACCAAACTGATTCTGATGTGGAAGAGAAATTTCTAACGATACAGAAATCTATTTTTTCATCATACTTGAGTGAGCTTGAGAAAAATCACGTTGACGATTTTGACGGGTTGATGCAAAAGTCAATTGGCTTAGTAAACAGCGGATCAACTATTTTTTCGCGTATTAAGGAAACACAAGTTGGTGACTTATCTGATCTTCGATTTATCATGATCGATGAATTCCAGGATATTTCTCCAATGTTCTATGACCTAGTTAATGCTGCTAGACAGAAATCCGAAGATCTTGAATTCTTCTGTGTGGGAGATAACTGGCAGGCAATTAATTCATTCGCTGGTTCGGATCTTGTCTATTTCGAACGATTTGAGAATTACTTCAGACAGATCAAGCAACTGGAGATATCAACTAATTATCGATCAGCAAAAACAGTCGTGAAACTAGGTAATTGCATAATGCAAGGCAAGGGATCTCATGCTCTGCCACATCAAGATGAAAGTGGGTCAATCGCGATTTTTGATCTTCAAGATTTTCAAGTATCGGGAATTGAGAAGGAAGAACATGGCGGGGATGTGATTACACCGGCACTTTTAAGGATTTTAAGTACATTGTTGCAAAGAAATAGCAATAATAAAGTTGTATTACTGAGTCGAAGCAATTCGGTCCCTTATTTTGTTCGTTACAAAGAATCTACAGTTACGATAGATCAGGGTCTAGAGAAATTTCTCAAACATTTGAAGAGCTATTTGTCTATAGAAGATTCTTCAAGGGTGTCTATTTCTACAGCGCATGGATACAAAGGTCTTGAAAACGACGCAGTGATCATAATGGACGCTATTGAACGACGGTATCCACTTATTCATCCAGACTGGAGGTTCAATCAAGTGTTTGGAAGCAGTATGGAGAAGATCATTGAAGAAGAACGGCGTCTTTTTTACGTTGCAGCTACGCGATCAAAGGAATTGACTTACATTATTACGTCAAGCGATCAACCCAGTGATTTTCTATCTTGCTTGAGACATCTTCCTGAATTGGAACACATTTCGTTGTCTGAATTGCCATATAGTCCTGTTGGCAAAATAGATCACCATGTAATTCGAGTGTTTAATTCGTACTCAATAAAAGAAGAGCTGAAAACCGACGGATATCGTTGGGATCCGACAACAAAATCCTGGTACAAGCAAGTTCCCAAAGCTGCGTTTTCAATAAAAGAAATCCAAATGAAAGATTGGAATAGCGGAAAATTCAATATCAAGGTTTACTCAGATAACTTTGAATTGTTTTGGGAGCAGATCGCGAGCAGTTCCACTTGATTAAAGTCGTTTTCGACAAAACTGTTTGGCCAATTGAACAACTTGATTTCATGGTCCCATAACAAGCGAGCCATTGCTGCTCCGAAAGACGGATTCCTAAGCCAGAGTTTGTATGTTTAATTGAGGCGGGGGCGCCAAAGAAATAGAGGTGAATGCTTTAACTGACTTTGTTTGAAGCCTTGACGTATGCCCAACTTTTCACATCTGTTCTCAAGCATCCGTGTGTTGGTCATTTGTCACGACGGTGCGTTGAATAGACAATCCATCATGCTGACAGGGTGCCAGTTGGCTAGATACCGTGAGTTCTTTGTTTCTAGCACGCGATCCAACATCCGCAAGCCCTGATGGAACCAGAAAGCACCCGTTGGACCCCTAAATTAGAGGTATGCCACTTTCAAACTCTGGGTTTGTGGCTTGCTCTTGGGGTTGTGTGCAATCCTTGAGTGATGAAGAGCTTTAAATTTGATGATCTCACTACGTCACCCCTTGTAATTGATGCCATCTACGAAGGTGGGACTATCGGAAACTTGAAGTCCGAAGTCATAAGCAAAGTGCTCTCGGTTGAGAACGACAGAGGTGAAGTTCTGAAAGTTCACACGACTGGGGGGTTTCGTTATCGGGGGTCACTACCTAGTCCGCTTGTTGTTGCACTTACGTCAAACTCAAGCGAGCCAGCCTGGCCAGACTCAATAAATCCGTTCACGGGGCAATTGACCTATTTCGGTGATAATCGAAGCCCAGGCGAACTTCATGACACACATCTTGGAGGTAACCAAATCCTCGCGGACTCTTTCGCTCGTTATGGAGATGGGAGTAAAGCCAGAGAATCTCTGCCAGTTTTCTTTTACTTCACGAAATGGAGTGGCTTCAGTCAACAGTTTCGAGGCCTAGTTGTGCCGGGTGGAATCGGTGTGACATCGGATGATCAACTCAGTGCGATTTGGAGAACCAAGAGTGGTTCTCGGTTTCAGAACTACAGGGCCATCTTCACTGTTCTCAATATTCCTGAAATATCACGTCAGTGGATATCGGACCTAATGCTCGGTAAAGACAAGCTGATCAATGCTCCTGAAAACTATAGGCGGTGGGTGGCATCTGGAAGATATGAACCACTCGTGTCCGAAAACGTCGTTCAAGTTCGTACCAAACAGGAACAACTCCCACAGGACGAGGCAGGGTTTAAACTCATCGCACACATTCATAGTCGCTTTGAAGATAAACCGCATGATTTTGAACCAGTGGCGCTTGCGCTTTGGGGGTTGCTCAGCAAGTTACCGATGGATGCAGAAGTTACGCGTCAAGCGGTGGATGGAGGTCGTGATGCCTTCGGGGTTGTGCGCATTGGACCAACTAGTGATCCCCTCAGGTTGGATTTTGCGCTTGAAGCAAAGTGTTATGCGTTAAAGAATTCAGTCGGAGTAAAAGAGACCAGCCGATTGATAAGTAGATTACGTCGCCATCACTTTGGTGTACTTGTCACAACTTCGTATATCGGGAATCAGGCTTACGAAGAGATTCGTGAAGATGGCCACCCCGTGGTTTTGATGACGGGCGGAGATATCGCTAACGTCCTGCAAGCGAACGGACATGATACCGAGAAAAAACTTGACGACTGGATCAACACAATCGTTTAGTTGGTTGCGCAGGTCTTTGGGGTTTCATAAATCACAAATGTGTCAACTGAACCACCAAAATCAAAAATTCAATTACAGCGAGCCATTGAAGCGCTTACATAACGGTGTCCTAAAATTCATGTTTAAAGAGTGCTTAATTTAGCGAACTCTCCAGAGCATCTAGCGCAGTTGCAAGTTCGCTTGGCAGGCGGTCACCGAAGGCGGCGTAGTGGTCGCGGATTTGGGGGACGGCCTCGCGCCAGCCCGGGACGTCCACCGAGGTGATGGCCTCGAGATCTTGGGCGTTGATGTGGAGGCCGTTTGTATCGAGGGAGTCGGTGGTGGGGAGGTAGCCGATGGGGGTTTGTTTTGCTTCGGCGGTGCCGTTGAGGCGGTCGAAGACCCATTTGAGGACACGGCTGTTTTCGCCGTAGCCCGGCCACATGAAGTTGCCCGCTTCGTCGCGGCGGAACCAGTTGACGAAGAAGATTTGGGGGAGTTTTTCTTTATCGGTCTTTGTTCCTACTTGGAGCCAATGCTTGAAGTAGTCGGCCATGTTGTAGCCGCAGAAGGGGAGCATGGCCATTGGGTCGAAGCGGAGCTTGCCGACAGTGCCGCCGGCGGCGGCGGTGGTTTCGGAGGCCATGATGGAGCCGAGGAAGACACCGTGGTTCCAGTCGAAGGCTTGGGTCACGAGTGGGACAGTGGTGCGGCGGCGGCCACCGAAGAGGATTGCAGAGATGGGGACGCCATTTGGGTCTTGCCATTCGGGGGCAATGCTGGGGCACTGGCTGGCGGGGGTGGTGAAGCGTGCGTTGGGGTGGGCTGCGGGTGCTTCGTTGTCTTTTGTCCAGGCGTTGTTCTTCCAGTCGGTGATTCCGGATGGAGTTTCCTTGGTCATGCCTTCCCACCAGACGTCGCCTTCAGATGTGAGGGCGGTGTTGGTGAAGATGGAGTTGCCCCACATGGTGCGCATGGCGTTGAGGTTTGTTTCGTCGCTGGTGAAGGGGGCGACGCCGAAGAAGCCGGCCTCGGGGTTGATGGCGTAGAGCTGGCCGTCGGGGCCGTACTTCATCCAGCAGATGTCGTCACCAATGGTTTCGGCTTTCCAGCCTGGGATGGTTGGGACGAGCATGGCGAGGTTGGTTTTGCCGCAGGCGGATGGGAATGCGGCGGCGATGTATTTGGATTCGTTTTGTGGGTTGGTGAGTTTGAGAATGAGCATGTGCTCGGCGAGCCAGCCGTTGTCGCGGGCCATGACGGAAGCAATGCGAAGAGCGAAACACTTTTTGCCGAGGAGGGCGTTGCCGCCGTAGCCGGAACCGAAGCTTTGGATTTCGCGGGTTTCGGGGAAGTGCACGATGTATTTGTTGTCGGGGTTGCATGGCCAGGAGACATCTTTTTGGCCGGGTGCAAGTGGGGCGCCGACGGAGTGCACGCAGGGAACCCACTGATTGTTGCCGAGGGCATCGAGTGCGCCTTGGCCCATGCGGGTCATGATTCGCATGCTGACGGCAACGTAGGCGCTGTCGGTGAGTTGCACGCCGATGTGTGCGATGGGGGAACCGAGTGGGCCCATGCTGAAGGGGACGACGTACATCATGCGGCCGCGCATGGCGCCGGTGTAGAGCTTCTTCATTTCGGCGCGCATCTCGTTGGGGTCGCGCCAGTTGTTGTTGGGGCCTGCATCGATTTGGTTTGTTGAGCAGATGTAGGTGCGGTCTTCAACGCGGGCGACATCGCCCGGATCGGAGTGTGCCCAATAGGAGTTGGGGCGTGTGGATTCGTTCAGTTTGGTGAAGGTGCCTGCAAGGACCAAGTCTTCGCAGAGATCGTTGTATTCCTTTTCGCTGCCGTCGCACCAGTAGACGTCGTCGGGCTGCAAGATGTCGGCCCAATCGTTTACCCATTGTTTAAGTGCTGCGTTTTGTGTTTTGCCGCTCATGGTTAGTAGCCCGGAGTTTTCATGTCGATTTCGGAGCCAAGGCTGAGCTGTGTTGCTTGCTTGTTGGCATTGAGTTGGAAGATGACGCGTTGGCCTTGGCGAAGCATGCGAAAGATGGAGCCGTCGAGGGCGTTTGGTGCAAGTTCATAATCGTTCATGTCGGAGTCGCACATGATGACGCCATCACCACTTGTTGGGTCGTAGGCCTTGACTACACCTTGCATTGCTGCCTCCATTTGGCCTGCCGGTTGGCTGGCTTTTTGTCTGTCTGAAATTGTGTCAGAAAGGAGGGGCTGGAGACATATTGACAGGGGCGATTTGGGGGTATATCTGGGAAGGTGATGACAGCCATCACACGGCCCGATCTTGGCTGGGGGCGCCGATTCTGTACGATTTGTCAATGCCCGTACTCGAGCAATTTGGGGCTGACGCCTTACGTGAAACGGTGATCACCTTTCGTGACACCATGCGCGCGCACCAAGAGGGCATCAACCGACTGAACGTGTACCCAGTGCCCGATGGCGACACGGGCACCAACATGACCCGCACGTTGGATGCGGTGGTGGCCGAGCTTGAAGGGGCCGACGCGGGGTTGGAGACAACATGCGAGGCAATTAGCCACGGGTCGTTGATGGGGGCGCGTGGAAATAGTGGTGTGATCCTGAGCCAGATTTTGCGGGGGCTTGCAGCAACGATGCGCACGAACACGCCGCCAACGGCAACCAAGTTGGCCGATGCGTTGAAGGCAGCAAGTGTTGCTGCATACGAAGCGGTGTTGAAACCGATTGAAGGAACGATTTTGACGGTGGTGCGCGAGACGGCCGATGCGGCGCAACGTGCGGCGCACGATGGTGCAACGTTGGCAGCAATGTTGCATGTGGCGCGGGCAGCGGGGCGCACAGCGCTTGCCAACACGCCAGAGCAATTGCCGGTGTTGAAGGATGCGGGCGTTGTTGATGCGGGTGGTGCGGGGTTCTTGTTGTTGATGGACTCGGCGTTGCATGTGGTGGACGGCGAGCCGTTGCCGGAGCCTGAAGATGTTGCGGGGCCAACGTCGGAACAGTTGGAGCGCGTGATGCAGCGTGCGGCAAACGATGGCGTGGTGGACGTGAGCGAGTTGCGTTACGAAGTGATGTTCTTGTTGAACATTGAAGACGCGAAGTCGAAAGCGTTTATGGAGGCGTGGGGCAAGATTGGCGACTCGATCGTGGTGGTTGGTGGCGACGGGCTATACAACTGCCACGTGCACACCAACGACATTGGTGCGGCAATTGAGGCGCCGTTGGAGTTGGGTGGAAAGCCGTTCAAGATTCGCGTAACGGATTTGTTTGAAGAAGTTGCCGAAGAGCATGCGCAACGCGAAGCCGAGTTGGGTGTAGAGCACACAGCGCCGGTGCGAAGGCCGGCAGTGAAGCAACTGCCGCCAGTGAACTGCGCGGTGGTGGCGGTGTGTAGTGGCGACGGGTTGGCCGAGTTGTTTGGGCAGATGAATGTGCAAGGTGTGGTGACAGGTGGGCAAACAATGAACCCATCGACAGCCGAGTTGTTGGACGCTGTTGAACACATGAATGCGCAGCAAGTGGTGATCTTGCCGAACAACAAGAACATCATTCCTGTTGCTAATCAGATCAATGCACTGACGAAGAAAGATGTGCGCGTGGTGCCAACGTGCTCTATGGCCGAGGCTTTGGCGGCGTTGGTGTTTTACGACCCAGAGGCTGATGCGGCAGTGAACGCTGAGGCGATGACGGGTGCGGCCGAGGCGGTTGCGACGGGTGAAATCACGCAGGCAGTGCGCGACACGAACACCGATGTGGGGCCAGTGAAGAATGGCGACTGGATTGGTTTGGTGCGCGGCGACGGCGTGGTTGCGGTGGGCGGCACGATGGTGGCTGCAACAACGCAATTGCTGGACGCGTTGATAACGCCGGGGCGCGAGTTATTGACCATGATTACGGGCGACTTGGCAACATCACGACAGATTGAAGAAGTGATTGCGTACTTGTCGGAGAATCACCCCGATGTAGAAGTTGAAGTGCATGCAGGCGGGCAACCGCTGTACCCATTTTTGTTTGGTGTTGAATAAACGAGGCGGGGCGTGACCGAGCCAATCACGCTGCGCGAACTTGAGGGGCTGGATGTAGAGATCCTCAAGGGCGTAGGAGAAAAGCGCAAGGCTGCGCTGCACGAATTTGGTATCGACAACGTGTTGGAGTTGTTGACCACGTACCCGAGGCGATGGGTAGACCGCACCGCAGAGGCGCGAGTGAGCGACTTGGTGCCGGGGCAAGAAGCGTTGGTGTTGGTGGAAGTGCGCAGTGTGAGCAAGCGGCCGATGAAGGGTGGGCGCACCATGGTGTCGGTGTCGGTAGGCGACGGCACGGGCAGGTTGACCGCAACATTTTTTAATCAGCCATGGCGAGCGAAGCAGATGTATGAGGGGTTGCAGGTGGCCATGTTTGGCAAAGCCGACATGTACAAGGGCGCGTTGCAAATGACGAACCCGATTGTTGATTTGATTGGCGACCGCACGGGGCGCATTGTGCCGATTTACCCGCAAAGCGATAAGGCCAATGTGAGCACGTGGGAGTTGGCGGGTTGGATAGAAAACGCACTGGAGCGATGCAAGGTGCGGGGGTTGCTCGACCCGGTGCCGCAGCAGGTGTGCGAAACCTATGGGCTTGTGGATCGAACCACTGCGTTGTGGGGCATACACCTGCCCGACACGTTGACGAGGAAGGACGACGCGCGCAAACGATTGGCGTTTGACGAACTGCTGCGCGTGCAGTTGGTGTTGGTGGCGCGCAAGCGTGCGTTCGAGCGTGACAGCACGGGCATTCTCCATGTGGTTGGTGGCGAATTGCAGAAACGATTTGTTGCGGCGTTGCCGTTTCCCTTGACTGGTGCGCAAGCGCGAGTGATTGGCGAAATAGAAACCGACCTTGCCGGCCCGCACCCCATGCACAGGTTGTTGCAAGGCGATGTGGGTAGTGGAAAGACAGTGGTTGCGGTGGCGGCAATGTTGGCAGCGGTGCAAGGCGGGCATCAAGGCGCGTTGATGGCGCCAACCGAAGTGTTGGCCGAACAACATTTTGTTGGTGTGTCTCAGTTGCTTGACGGGCTGCAGGTGCCAGATCCAAACAACTTGTTTGGCGACAGGCAGTTGCGAGTGGAGTTGCTGACAAGCCGTGTAACAGGCGAGAGGCGAAGGCAACTATTGAGTGATTTGGCTAGCGGGCAAATAGACGTACTTATAGGTACACACGCACTGATTCAGGACGGGGTGCAGTTTGCCAGCCTGGGTGTGGTGGTGATTGACGAGCAGCACCGGTTTGGTGTGGAGCAGCGCGCGGCGCTTGGCAAGAAGGGAGCCGATGCTTCAACGCCCGATGTGTTGGTGATGACGGCGACACCTATTCCGCGAACAGCAGCAATGACGGTGTACGGCGACTTGGACGTGAGTGTGTTGGACGAACTGCCGCCAGGGCGAACCCCGATTGTGACGAAGTGGGCGGCGGGGCCGTTGTTGGAGCAAATGATGTGGGGCGAAATGCGCGACGCGGTTGCGGCGGGGCAGCAAGGTTTTGTGGTGTGCCCGTTGATTGAGGAAAGCGACAAGTTGGAAGTTGCGTCGGCCGAGCAAGTGTTCGAACGCTTGGGCCAAGAAGAGCTGCAGGGTTTGCGGTTGGGGTTGTTGCACGGGCGCATGTCGTCGAGCGACAAAGAGCTAACGATGAACAGGTTTCGCGACCGCGAGTTAGACGTGTTGGTGGCAACCACAGTGATTGAGGTGGGTGTCGACGTGCCGAACGCAACGATGATGGTGGTGCTGGATGCCGACAGGTTTGGCATTGCGCAGTTGCACCAATTGCGTGGGCGAGTAGGGCGCGGAAAGATTGCGTCCAAATGTTGGTTGCAAACAAGCGACCCCGAGACGTCGTCGCCACGGGTGGATGCGCTGGTGGATTCGACCGACGGGTTTTATTTGGCCGAGGTGGACTTGGAGTTGCGCGGAGAAGGAACGATTATGAACACGGCGCAGAAGGGTGCAAGCGATTTGAAGCTGGCATCGTTACGACGCGACCGCGACTTGATTGACATGGCCCGCGAGGCTGCGTTTTCCATAGTGGATAGCGACCCAACTTTGGGCGGGCATGCCGGCCTGCGTGACGAACTGGAGTTGCTGCTTACCCCTGAGGAAGAGGAATTTCTCTTTAAGAGCTAACAGTTCTTTGGGCCGAATTGCGAATTTGGTTGACCAGCATTGCTCGGTAATCGTCGGCCGAGATCTTGTCTTCATCCACCAAGTCGTAATAGACGAACATCAAGTTGAACATGATGATGGTCATGAAGCGGGCGTCGAAACCGCGCTCTTCTGCCGGCAGTTTGTGGCGGTTTGCTTCGATGGTGTCGCGCATCCAGCGATAGGTAGACGTGGTGACGGCTTTGATGCGTTCGTTCAACTCGGGGTTTTCGAGTGCGGTTGCAAGCACTTGCAAGCGAAAGTCTCGTGCATGTTTTGTTTCTTCGGCAGGGTTTGGCATGAGTCGTGCAAAGTCTTCGAGTGAGAGCGAATCGTTAACGGCAAGCCATGCTTCTACTTTGGTTTGAAACGACAGACGGAAATCGTCGTACATGTCGCCCAAAACACGGGCGAGTACACCATTACGGTCGACGAAGTAGCGGTAGATGAGTGTGATGGAAGTGTCGGCGCCCTTTGCAACATCTTGCACGCGCATGCCGATGATGCCTTTTTCAAGAATTTCCTTGCGAGCGCTGTCCAAGATTCGCTTCTTGGAATCGGTCCCATTATTAAAATTGTTTACGCTCATATAACAAATATAGAGAGCGGGGAGGCCTTGGGTGGTCTGGAGAAATAAATTAACTTAACTTTTTGTCTACGTCAGTAAATAGCGATTCAGGAAGTCAGCCATGAACGCCCGGTAGGCGGTATCGCTCAGGGGCTTGTCGGGGTTGACGTCGTGGATGCTGAATGAGAACCCCATGGCCTGCACAGCAAAGGCAACGACTTCCTCGTCAACTTGGATCTTGGATCCAGATCGTTCTCGAACGAGGTGAATCAACTCCCGAGTTGCATGTTGGATGGTTTGCTGGGCTTTACCTACTGCCTTGCGCAGTTTTGGGCTCTCGTAACTGGAAGCGAAGATCAGTGTGCGCAACTTGCGCTGCCTCAAACGAAAGGCGTCTGAAGGCATGGGTAGGGCCTGTAGCAGTACATCAACGGTGATGTCGGTTTTGGTGGCTTCGACAAGCGCGCGAATGTTGTTGATGTCGTTGAGGTAGAAGTCTTCGATTGTCTCGCTCAGCACCGTTGCCAGCAACTGCTCGCGGTCGCCAAAAAGTTTGTAAATAAGAGGAACAGAAACTTCGGCTTTCTTTGCGATGTTGGCGACGCGCATGCCGACGATGCCGTTCTTTTCAATTTCCGCAATTGTGCACGCACGAATGCGCTTCTCTGCGTCTGCAACTTTTGCTGGCATGACTTCCCCCGAGGGAAAGTCTAAATCAGTTGTGGCGGTGGAGGTGGCGGCAGCTGGTCGTCTTTCCTGCGGCGCCTCATAATGAAGATGAACATCCACATGGCGCCCAGGCCGCCGAAGAACACCAGCGCAAGTTGCACCCAACTAGTTCCGCCCTGTCGGCCAGAGAGGGGGACCGAGTACTTGATGGGCTCGGCGCCATTAGCAATGAACTCGATTTCGAGTGCGCTTGATGTGGCATTCACCGGAAGTCGTATATCGGTCAGATTCTCGATGTTGTGGCTGGACCATGTTCCACCTGATGTTCGAACGCGAACGAGGCCAGTAGTGATGTTGATGTTGCGAGCAATGCTCGAGATGGAGTCGGCCGTAATCACGAATTCGGTTGTATCGCTATTGATCACGATTTGAGAGTCGACCATCACCTTGACAGTTGGAGTGGTGGTGGAAGGGCTGAACGGTGCGAGCGAAGCGCCGGGCCCTTTCAGCGTTGTAGGTGATGCAGGCGTTGTTGTTGGGGCGACAACGGGCTTGATGGAAACCGTGAAACTTAGTGGCGTGGCGGCCGCTGCCGAATAGTTGATGGTTGCTGGAACCGAGGCGTACACGGTGCAAACACCAGTAGCGAGCACGGTGAGCTTGCCACTTACGCGATCGATCGTGCAGACGCTGGTTGTAGAAGAAGCATGCGATATTTCACCCTCGGAAGCACCAGCGCTGACGCGTGCCGTAATGGTCATGCCATTGAAATCGGTTGGTGAAATACTTCCGATTGTGGTGCTTTGCGGAAACGACAGCGTTCGGGTGGCCGCAGTCAGCGTGGCCTTCGCGGTGCTGGTTGGCACTGCGCGTGTGCGTTGGGAGTTGGTGGGAAGCAGTAGGTCTACTTCGCACACTCCGCTTGAGAGGAAGGTGGCGTAGGCGCGCTTTCCAAATGGCTCCTTCGTGGGCTCGCTTAACGAGCACACCGTTGGAGTGAGATTGACGAATCGCACATCGTCGTTTGCTTCGGTAACAAGCTTTTTTGTTCCGAATGGCATTGAAACAGTTGCCCAAAACGAAATGGTCTCGCCTTCAACAGACGACCAGGTGCTTGCGGCTCGAAGTGGAGTGTTGTTGATCTTTCCGCCAACTTTGATGCCAACGCGGGCAATTAACTTCGTCACTTCGAAACTGACGCTGGCTGTTGCAGCATCGTGTGTGTCGGTTGCGGCGATTGAGGCGGACATTGTGCAGGTGCCCGCCGAGTTGAGATAGCCAACACGAAACACGGTGTTGGATGCCGATGTTGCGCTGAGGCCGGTGACGTTAAGCGCCGAACAAATATCGGGCGTGTTGGTTGTCCACGTAACTACGCCGCCACCCGAAGATGGTGTTGCAAGTAACGACGGCCCGATGGCTAAGACGGGGTACGACGCGGCGGCACCAGTAATGCTCAGTGTGCGGGTGCGAGCAACTGTTGTTGTAGTTGTGGTTGTGGTTGGAGGTGCAACGGTGGTTGTTGGTGCAGGAGCAGGTGGTGCGGTTGTCGTTGTCGTTGTCGTTGTTGTTGGAGATGCAACGGTGACAACAACAGTCTGTGGCGAACCAACAAGGGTGGTTTGGGCATTGCCGACGGTATCGGTCATGGAAAACCCGGCTGCAGCAGTGAGGGTAGAACTGACTGGCACATCATCGGCCAGAGCGGTGGATGTTGCAGTGATTGTGCACACCGTGCCAGAGGTTTGAGCGATTGAGTTGATTGCAGAAATGTTGGTCAGTGTGAAGTCGGTGCCTGCCGAAGTCGACAGCGTGGAACATGTGATGGCTTCGTCGCCAGTGACGGTGAAAGTGATGGTGGTGGATGTTGAAGTGGATGGGCTTGCGGCCAACGTGATGGTTGGTGCTGTGGTATCGATGACGAGGGCCTTGTTTGCACCAAGTGAGTTAGCTGCACTAGGCGAAGCAAGCGTGAGCGTTGCGTTATTGCCAGCCGCGTCTCGGATGGTGCCAGAGTTGAGGGCCAGCGAAGTGGTTCCTACATAGTCCAAGTCGTTGCTGGTGTCGCCAGCCTGCACGGTGTACGTGAATGTGAGGGCAGTGGTGCCGCTGCCGGATGCATAGTTGACAACACGGTCGGTTGTGCCGGTTTCGAGGGTGAGTTGTGGCGTGCCAGTAACCGTGACGGCTTCGTTGAAGTTGACTTGAATAGAGATTGTTGAGGTTGCCTTATACGAACCATTTGTTGAGGATGAATTGACCGACGAAACAGTTGGTGGGGTGGTGTCGGATGACGAGATGGTGACTATGGTTGATTGCGGTGAGCCGATTAATGTGGTCTGTGCGTTGCCTGGGGTTCCCGTGTCGGTGATTGAGAAGGTCCCTGCTGCGGTCAATGTGGAAGTTTTTGGGCCGCCACCAGAAGTGGCTGTGGATGTTGCGTTGATGGTGCACACCCTGGCCGATGTTTGAACGATCGAAGCAATTGCAGAAATGTTTGTGTACGTAAAGTCGGTGCCTGAAGCAGTGGACAGGGTGGCACAGTTGATGTCTTCGTTGCCCGTGATGGTGAACGAGATGGCGGTAGAAGTTGACGTGGCTGCGGATGCGGCCAATGTGACAGTTGGGGGCATGTCACTTGTTTGGTAAGTGGCCTTTGTCGCGTCGTACTTGGCTAGGGCGTCGGCCAACGTGATTTCGCTGGCATAGATTCGAACCTCGCCAAGTTTGCCTTTTGCATTCCACACGGGTGACGAATAATCGTTGTCCATAAGCAGGAAGTTGCCACTGCTGTTAAACACACGCTGGTCATTGCTATCGCTGCAGGCGCCCGTTCTGCACAGCAAGCTTTGGGCGACACCGTCGACGTAGATTTTTTGACCGGTTTGTGAAGTGGTGCTGTCGTTCATGACAAATACGAAGTGGTGCCAGCCAGTTTTTAGGGTTGTGGCGTTAATTCCATAGACCTCGCTGCCAAACGTGTTGAAACCGAGGTAGTCGCTGTAGTGATACACGTTGTAGTTGAAAGAGCTGGGTTCACTCCACGAAAAGAGCATCGAGCCATAGGTGTTCTGTGTAGAACCATTGTCGTCCATGTACAGCCACATCTCGATAGACACGAAGTCGGTGCTTGCGGTTGAGCCGATGGTGCCCGTGACGCGGTCGCTGTTCGACGATTCTTTTCCCGCAAATACCACTTGAGCCGGCGATGCTGCGGTGGTCATACCGCCAGTTGGTGCGGTGCCGTTGCCTGTTGCGCCATTAGAGCCCGTGTTGGTCCAGGTAGTTGCACCGCTGGTGTAACCGCTTGCAAGGTATTCGACAACAGGCGTTGGAGCGGTGGCCAGCGACTGGGGTGTTGGGGGCACCGCTATGACAACAACAGAAAGAGTAAGCGCGGTAATCGCGAAACGATTTATGTGAAGTTTCATCACAAAAACATAGCGCAGGTGTGAGGAATATTTACATCAGGTGGGCAATGTGTGCCTTTAGTCGTAAAGGGTTATTCGCCCAAAGGGGCAAGCACCAGATCCCAGCGGTCGAGGCAATCCGAGCAGCGGTAGGCAACCACGTCGCCAACTTGCCAGAGGTTGTCTTCCGGTGGGTGAGTGAGCAGGTGGCAGGTGCCGCCGCAATCCACGCAGGTAATCGACTCGGACGGTGGCTCGGCTGGGCCGAACGACTCGTGGTCCTCGTCGTTATACACGTGTTCATTCAACCACTGATGAACGAAGGATGTTGGCAATAGCGTGAACGCCATGCGAGTGGTAGCGGGAGAGTTGCGAGGCAGGCGAATTGACGCCCCCGAGGGAACGAAGACAAGGCCCACCACCGACAAAGCGCGCGAGGCAACGTTTAATGCGCTGGGCAGTTTGGGTGTGGTGGTTGGTGCGCGAATGGTGGATGCGTTTGCGGGAAGCGGTGCGCTTGGCATTGAGGCGTTGTCGCGCGGGGCAGCACACTGCACGTTTATCGAACGAGATCGTGACGCACTGGAAGTGTTGCGCAACAACCTTGCAACGTTGGGTTTGGAAGACCGATCCACCGTGGTGCGTGGCGATGTGATGTCGAACATTGGGTTGGTGCGCGACGCAACCGTGGTGTTGGCCGACCCGCCATACGACTTCAAGAAATGGAATGCGTTGCTGGCCCAGATCGATGCCGACTTGGTGGTGGCCGAAAGCGACCGCGACATGACGCTGGAAAACCCACCTATCGCAGGCTTTGAGGTGACCAGGGTGAAGCGATACGGGCGCGCGTACGTCTCGTTCCTGCAGCGGTTAGCGTAGAAGGCGTTATGGCCGTTGCGTTTTACCCCGGCAGTTTCGACCCCTTTCATTTGGGGCACCTCGACGTGGTCGAGCAGGCTGTGGCGCTGTTTGGCGACTTGGTGATTGGCGTGATGCATAACCCCGACAAAGACTCATCCATGTTTACGGCCGACGAACGAGCCGAGCTCATTCGCCAGTCGGTAACGCACCTGGGCAAGAAGGTGTGCGTCGAGAAATATGTGGGCCTCACGGTGGATGCGGCAGCCAAGATTGAAGCCAGCCTGATTGTGAAGAGCGCCCGCTCCGGTGCCGACTTCGATATCGAGCAGCAAATGGCGCAGATGAACCATGCGGCCAGCGGGGTAGAGACCGTGCTGCTGTTTTCGCGCCCAGAGCACTCCTATATAAGTAGTAGGTACATTCGCCAGTTCACGCTGTCGGGTGGCACCATCAAGACGCCAATGGTGACTGCACCAGTGCAGCAGGCGTTGCTAGCAAAGAAAAACAAGGGAGCAAAGTCATGAGTTACGACGACAGCGGAACGATCGACGAACCAGTACAAGTTGAATTGGGCGACACCGAATCCATTTTGGAAGACGTGATTCACACCATTGCATCGGCACCCAACGTGCCGTTGTCGAGCACGCCGCGTATTGACCGCGACCACGTGGTGGCATTGTTGCAAGATGCGCAGGCCTGCATGCCAGAAGAAATTCGCCAAGCGCGTTGGATGTTGAAGGAGCGCGCCGAATTTATGGCCAAGACGCAGCGCGAAGCCGACGAGATTGTTGAAGCAGCGCGCGTGCAAGCCGAGCGCATGGTGCAACGCACTGAAGTGGTGCGTGCTGCCGAGTTGCGAGCACGTCAAATTCTTGAAGCAGGCGAAGCCGATTCGCGTCGTTTGAAGAACGAAACCGAAGACTTCCTGGATCAGCGATTGGGCAGTTTTGAAATCTTGCTCGACAGGCTCACACGCACGGTTGCGCAAGGCCGCGAGCGTTTGCGCATTGTTGGTGCGGCACCAGAAGTGCCAGCACAGGTTGACAACACCAGCGGTGATGTTGATGGCGCGACGTTTTTTGATCACGCCGAAACCGATTTGTACTAAATCGGTTTCAAGCGGTCGGTGTAGTTATGGCAAGCCCACTTCTCGTTAACGTTGTCGAGCTCACGCGGCGGCAAGGCACGCTGAAAGACATTCAGCTGATTGTTCCCGCAAGCGTGTTTGCGTTTGATGATGCGCGCATTGCCGACACCGACCAGATCGATGTTGATTTGCATTTGGAAAGTGTGAGCGGCGGAATTGTGGTGAACGGGACCGTTGCCGGCAAGTGGGCAACGGCATGCAGGCGCTGTTTGCGCGAGTTGCACCTGGTGGCCACCGCCGAAGTGGACGAGTTGTATCAGCAAGTTGTGGACAACCCAGATGCGTACCCAATGACGGGCGAACAACTGGATCTCACGGGCATGGCGCGGGAAACACTGTTGCTGGCTATGGCCGATGCGCCCCTGTGTCGGCCAGATTGCCCAGGGCTGTGCCCGCAATGCGGGGCCGACCTAACCACGGCACCCTGCGGGTGTCAGGCTCAGCGCACGGATGAGCGGTGGGCCATTCTCGACCAACTACGGGGTGAGCTCGACTAAGAGCCGATATCCTAAACAGCCGGCGAATTGTTGATCGTTTCGCCGACCAAGTTTTAACGAGCGAAAGACGAGTGCGCTATGCCAGTACCAAAGAAGAAAAAGTCCAAGATGAAGGGCCGCAGCCACATGGCAGGCGCCTGGAAACTCGGCACCCCAGCGCGCAGTGTTTGCCCACGATGCAGCACCTCCAAGATGCCACACACAGTGTGCGGCAATTGCGGTTGGTACAAGGGTCGCGTCGCTGTCGACGTTGGCTAGTAATTACTGAAGGGCTCAACCATGTTGCCCGTTGCAGTTGATGCGCTTGGTGGCGATAAAGCCCCAGCCGAAATAGTTGCAGGTGCCAAGCAGGCCGCGGCCGAAGGCATTCCCGTATTGCTTGTTGGCCCTGCCGATTTACAAGACATTGGCGAACTGCCGTTGCATGTTGCAACCGAATTTATTGACATGCACGAAGACCCAGCGTCGTCCGTGCGCAACAAAAAAGATTCCACGCTTGTGGTCAGTGCCGAGTTGGTGCGCGACGGCAAAGCAAGCGCAATGATTTCTGCCGGCAACACCGGCGCAACCATGGCCAGCGCGTTGTTGCGCATGGGCCGCATTAAAGGCGTGAAGCGCCCAGCAATTGCAACACCCATTCCCGTGCCTGGCAGCACGCCAACAGTGATGTTGGACGCGGGTGCAAACGCCGAAGTAGAGGCTGCATGGATGACGCAGTTTGCGTTGATGGGCACGGTGTATGCGCGTGCACGTTTTGGTATTGAAAAACCACGCGTTGGTTTGTTGTCGATTGGTGAAGAGCCAGGCAAGGGCGACACGTTGCGCAAAGAGACGTTTGAGTTGCTCAGTGTTGCAAGTGGCATCAACTTCATTGGCAACGTTGAAGGCCGCGACATAATGACGCCCGATGTCGACGTGGTGGTTACCGACGGTTTCACGGGCAACGTTGCGCTGAAAACACTTGAAGGCACCATGCGCATGATTGTGAAAGAACTATTTGCCTCTATCGGCGAGCCGCAATATAAAGAGCACACCGAGGCGTTGATGCCGGCTCTTTTGAACTTGTATGCAAAGTTCGACCCCGACTCCACAGGTGGCGCAATCTTGTTGGGAGTAGATGGCGTGTGCATCATTTCGCACGGCTCATCGAGCGCGCGCGCAATGTTGAATGGCATCAAAGTGGCCAAGGACATGGTTGATTGCAACATGGTCTCGTTGATATCCGAGGCGCTGAGCACCCAATGACGCAACCGCTGCAGGCACTTGCCCGCCGAGTGGGGCACACGTTTGCCGACGAAGCGTTGTTGGCAACGGCCATGCGTCATCGTTCATGGATTTCGGAACACGATGGGTTCGAGTCCAACGAGCGGCTGGAGTTTTTGGGTGACGCAATTGTTGGTTGGGTAGTTGCCGACATTGTGTACACGCAACACAGCGACTTGCCAGAAGGAAAACTGACCGACTTGCGCAAGAGTGTGGTGAACGCCATTGCGCTTGCCGAGATGGCCGTTGATTTGGATATTGGTTCGTGCATCATGTTGGGCAAGGGCGAGGCCGCTGCGGGTGGCAATGAAAAGACATCGATTTTGTCGGATGCATTTGAGGCCGTTATTGGTGCCGTGTATTTGGATGCGGGCCCAACCGTTGCGCACAGCGTTGTCAGTGCGTTGATGGCGCCGCGCATTGCAGATGCGGTTGGCGGGCTTGATCGGTTGGATGCAAAGACACGGTTACAAGAGCTTGCTTCCAGGTTGTTAGACCAACACGTGCACTACCGAGTCGTTGATGAAGGCCCCGACCACGAGAAGATGTTTTATGCAACCGTCATTATTGGCGAGCGCGAACTAGGTAGCGGCGAGGGCCGTTCCAAAAAAGCAGCAGAGCAAATCGCTGCCGAAATTGCGTGCGACACGCTGCAACGCGAATACAGCCAACAGCTGCAATAGCCAATGCCCGAGTTGCCGGAAGTAGAAACGGTTCGGCGAGGCATTGCTCGGCACGTTGTTGGCAAGCGCATTGCCCGTGTTGAAGTTGGCCGCGAACGAACGGTGCGACGCACCAGCAAAGAAGCGCTGATCGATGGCTTGTCGGGCGTGCGCATCACGCATGTTGGAAGGCGCGGAAAGTATTTGTTGTGTTCGCTTGATTCGGGCGAGCAGATGATGATTCATTTGCGCATGAGTGGGCGAGTGTTGGTGGCAGAGGCAGGTGCAACGCGCCCGCCGCACACGCATGTGGTGATGCATTTGGATGCAGACGACAACGGGCCCGCAAGCGAGATGTGGTTTGTGGACCCCCGAACGTTTGGCGAAGTGGTGGTGTTCGACCCGCAGCAGGCCGCGACACAAATGCCCGAACTTGCCAAGCTTGGTATCGACCCGATTGAAGACGAGCTGACGCCGCAAATACTTCGCGAGCGATTGAAAGGCAAGCGGGGAAGCCTGAAAGCAACGTTGCTCGACCAACATGTTGTTGCGGGCATTGGCAACATTTATGCCGACGAGATTTTGCACCGTGCGCGCCTTAGCCCGCGGCGCATTCCTGGCGTATTGACTCTTGCCACATGCACGCGGTTGTGCGAGGCAATCACGCATGTGCTGAATAAGGCCATCGAGGCTGGGGGCAGCACGCTTGAAGACACGCAATATGTAGACATCGAAGGCGATACCGGCTGGTTTCAGTTGGAGCACCGGGTGTATGGGCGGGCAGGCCTGCAATGTCTCACCTGTAAAAAGGCACGGATTTCTCGGACGATTATTGCTGGGCGCACCACCTGTTATTGCCCTGTTTGCCAGCGTTAGGCCGGTTTCAAATGCCTTGCAGGGGCACGTTTTCAAGTATTCTCGCCGATTGACGTGTTCCTTAAATCGCTAACCCTCAAGGGCTTCAAGTCCTTTGCAGATACCACGGTGATGGAGCTCGAACCAGGTGTCACCGTTGTGGTGGGGCCAAACGGTTCGGGCAAATCCAACGTGGTGGATGCCATTGCGTGGGTGCTTGGCGCCCAGGCACCAAGTTCGGTGCGCAGCCAAAAGATGGACGACGTTATTTTCGCGGGCACGGCGAAGCGCCCGGCACTTGGCCGTGCGGAAGTAATGCTGACCATCGACAACTCGGCCGGTTTGTTGCCAATCGAATTTACGGAAGTAACCGTCAGCCGCATTTTGTTCCGCAGCGGCGAAAGCGAATATGCGATCAATGGCGTGGAGTGTCGTTTGCTCGACGTGCAAGAACTGTTGTCGGATGCAGGCGTTGGCCGCCAGCAACACGTCATCATCAGCCAGGGCCAAATCGATGCGGTGCTGAATGCACGCCCAGAAGACCGACGCGGAATTATTGAAGAAGCAGCGGGTGTGTTGAAGCACCGCAAGCGAAAAGAAAAAGCAGAACGCCGCCTTGAGGCAACCGAAGGCAACTTGATGCGCGCGCAAGACTTGCTGCGCGAAGTGCGACGCAACTTGCGGCCGCTAGAACGACAGGCCGATGCCGCGCGCCGTCACGGTGCATTGATTACCGAAATGCGCTCGTTGCAAATGTTCTTGGCTGGTCGCGAAATTCAGGGCTTCACTTCGCGCCTGAAGAACCTTGCAGCCGACAAACTGGCTGGCGAAGAAGCCGAGCGCGGCTTGCGTGCCAAGTTGTCGGCGCTGGACACCACGGTGATGGCGGCAGAAGCACAACTGAGTGCGCGCGGCGACAGCGGTGTAAACGACGAGTTGGTTCGCATCGAGCAATTGCGCGGGCGTGCACGCGGCTTGCTGGCCGTGCTTGCCGAGCGTCATCGCTCGACCGAGCGCGACCGCGGACAACTGATGGACTCGGGCGTTATTGCAACACTGGAAGCCGACGCAGCGCAGTTGCGTAACGAACTTGGCACTGTGTCTGAACAGATTGCTGCAGTTGCCGCGGTGGATGCCGAAGGAACACTTTCCGGCGATCACGTTTCCACATTGGAAGAAGCCCGACGCGCAACACAAAAAGTTGGCGAACTTACAGCGCGCGGCCGCGGGCTGAACGAAGACATCGACCGTTTGCGCAATGTTGTTGAAGCCGACGGGCGCAACGAAGGCGAACTTGCGCAACGCTTAAGCGAAGCCGACACCGCGCGCGCATCGGCCGAAGCCGCGCTGGATTCGGCAATGGCGCTGTTTGGCACCGCGCAATCCGACGCCAACATTTCGGCTGCACGCGCAGAAGCGCTGCAGATGGCAATGGACGCAAACCGTTCCAGCGCAACGGTGTTGCGCGATGTGGAGGGCGCCATTGGCTCGCTTTCTGAACTGATCGAGATAGACGCCGAGCGCCGTGTTGCTGTGCAGGTAGCACTTGGCGACGCGCTGTCGGCAATGGTTGCGCGCAACGTGGACGCAGCCCGCCGGGCCTTGCAAGAGTTGCGACAAAGCGGCCGGGTTGGGGCTGTGCTTGCACTGAATGCCATTACCACTGTGCCTTCCACGCCAACGATCAATAACGGTTCAAGCCTGCGCACAAGTGTGCGAGCAAAGGCTGGCGAGCACGAAACACAAGTCAATCGTTTGCTCGACGTGTTGTTAAGCAGGGTGGTGTTCGTTCAGTCGTGGGCTGATGCTGTGGATGCTGCACTTGCGCACCCGGAAGCAGTGGTGATTACGGGCGAGGGCGACAAGTTCGCGTCGTCGGGTCTGCGCATTGGCGCAAGCGGCGTAACTGCTGCTGCGCTGGAAGAAGCGCAATTGCGAGCCGAGCGCGCAGCCGATGCGTTGAAGCGCACACAGACAGATTTGCAAGCAGCACGCACACGCATGTCGCAAACACGTGACGCGCATGCATCGTCGCTTACGTTGCTCGAGCGTCACCGTGCATCGGCTCTGCAAAACAACCAGAAGCTTTCGAGTGCATACGACGCGCTGCGTTTGGTGCAAGCCGAGTTGCAGGGTTTGTTGTCGGTATTGCGCAACGACTTGGAAGTAAAGACTGCAGGCTTGCAAGAGCGCCGACAATTCCTAGAGTCGCGCCTCGCCGATGTTGAAGCCCGCCTCAATGCCGACGTGGAGGCTCGCGTTGTTGCAGCCGAACGACGCACCAAGGTTGAGGCAAGCCTCACTGCACTGAACCGACTGACGAAGGTGGCAGCAGACAACGCAAGGTTGTTGGATGCACGCCAGGCCGAGTTGCAAGAAGTGCGCCGCAGGCAAAGCGACGAAGTGCGTGCAATCTCGCAGCGCCTAGACGAAGCACGTAAAGAGCGCACCACGAACGAGCAAGGCCTCGAGGAGCGCCGCGAAAGAAACCGCCGTATTGAAGTAGAAGAGGCCGAAGTAAAGATGCGCCTCGAGGGAACGGTGGAGGCGCTGCGCCGCGACCACTCGTGCGAACCACAAGCGGCAATCGATACGCCAATGCCCGAGTTGCCAGAAAACGTTTCGCCGATTTCGCGTGTGCGCGAGTTGGAGCGCGAGCTTCGCTTGATGGGCCCAATTAACCCGCTGGCTCTCGAGGAATACGACGAGTTGCAGAAGCGTCACACGTTCTTGGAAGAGCAGTTGGAAGACGTGAAGAACACGCGACGCGAATTGATCAAGGTGATCAAGCAAGTAGACATGGAAATTCAGACGACGTTTGCTTCCGCATTCAGCGACGTGAGCGACAACTTCGAGAAGTTGTTCGGCATGTTGTTCCCTGGCGGCCAGGGCAAACTGACGCTGACCACGCCAAACGATTTGCTGAACACCGGTATTGAAGTAGAGGCCAAGCCAAGCGGCAAGAACGTGAAGAAGCTGTCGCTGTTATCGGGTGGCGAGCGTTCGCTCGTTGCTCTTGCGTTCCTTTTTGCCGTGTTCCGCAGCCGCCCTTCACCGTTCTATGTAATGGACGAAGTGGAAGCCGCGCTCGACGATGTGAACTTGCACCGATTCCTCAGCCTTGTGCACGAATTCCGTCAAGACGCGCAGCTGCTGATTGTCAGTCACCAGAAGCGCACCATGGAAGCGGGCGACTGCCTGCTTGGTGTGACAATGCAGCCGGGCGGTTCGTCGCGCGTAATTGTCGAGCGCGCGAGCAAAGCCTCCGCCTAGCGTGGAGCATTCATGAACAACATTTCGCTTCCCATCATCTTTTTGGTGTTGGCCGTTGTTGTCTTGGTCTTTGGCTTTGGCGTTGTTTGGCTGAATCGCCGCAAGCCGGCCGCGCCATTGGTGCAGCGCGCCACACCGATTACTAAAACCGCCGTTGTTGAGAAATTAGTAGCTGAGAAAGTGGTAGTTGAAGAAGCGGTAGAAGAAGTAGTCGCTGTCGTAGAGAAGGCGAGTGTTCGAGACAGGTTGTCGAAAGCGCGAAGCGCATTTGGTGGCGCCGTTACGTCGGTACTTACGCGCAGCGAGATTTCGGACACCACGTGGGACGAGCTGGAAGAGGCGCTGTTGCGAGCCGACGTTGGCGTGCGCGTGGCGCAAGAACTGATGCAACCGTTGCGCACCCGAGTGAAGAGCAAAGAGATTGTGTCGCCGCAGCAACTGATTGATGCCTTGCGCCAAGACATGAGCTCGCATCTTGTTTCAACCGATCGCGAACTGCGATTCGACCCAAGTGTTGATGGCCCAAACATCTGGTTGATGGTTGGCGTTAACGGTGCGGGCAAGACCACCAGCATTGGAAAGATTTCGGCGCAACAAATTGGCATTGGTCGCACGGTGTTAATGGCTGCGGGCGATACCTTCCGCGCCGCAGCAGGCGAGCAGCTTGCAACATGGGCCGAGCGCTCTGGTGCCGAAATTATTCGAGGCGCTGAAGGCGGCGACCCATCGTCGGTCATATTCGATGCGGTGCAGGCAGCAAACGCGCGCAACATCGACTTGGTGCTGGCCGACACGGCGGGCCGGTTGCAGAGCAACACCAACTTGATGGAAGAGTTGCGCAAGGTTCGCCGCGTTGCTGAAAAGGGCGCGGGCACGGTGACCGAAGTGTTGTTAGTGATTGATGCAACAACCGGGCAAAACGGTTTGAGTCAGGCGCGAGTGTTTGCCGAGGCTACGCAGGTGACGGGAATCGTGCTCACCAAACTGGACGGCTCGGCAAAGGGCGGCATTGTCTTTGCAATCGAGACCGAGTTGGGTATCCCCATCAAGTTGGTGGGGCTTGGCGAAACCATCGACGACCTAGTGGCGTTTAACCCCATCGAATTCGTCGACGCGCTGTTCTAAGTCGACGCGCTGTGAAGACCGAGGCGTCGCACCACAGAAGTGATGTGCAGGTATTGCGTGCTGTTGCCGTGCTTGCCGTCATCGCGTATCACGCAGGGTTGCCCGTGCGCTCGGGCTTTTTGGGTGTCGACATGTTTCTGGTCATTTCGGGTTACGTGATTTGTGCAACGTTGTTGCGCGAAGGCGAGCGCACGGGCACCATCAGCATTCCCAAGTTTTATGTGCGGCGCGTGCGGCGTTTGTTCCTGCCGCTGCTGACAATGCTTGCAGTTTCGATGCTGCTGTTTTGGCTGTTTGGCCCGTTCATTGCGCACCGCTCCGTTGCTCAACAAGCATTTTCTGCGCTTGGGTTCTTTGCGAACTTCCATTACTTCTCTGGTGTCGGTGGGTACTTCGATCCAGAGAAGTCGGCGTCGTACTTCTTGCACACGTGGTCGCTTTCGCTGGAGGAGCAGTTCTACGTGGTATTTCCAGTATTCATCGCACTTATCGTGGTTCTGTCGAAACGTTCAACGGTAAAAGTACGAAGCCGAAATGTGTTTATTGGGGTGGTGGCACTTGCCGCAAGCAGCTTGGCGTTTACTTGGTGGCTCGTTACCTCGTTTCCAGTCACACAGGTGTTTACCCAATCTGGCACTTCGTTTATCGACCAAATCAAAAATGATGCGGAGTCGTTTGCATTTTTCAGCCCGCTCTCTCGCGCCTGGCAGTTTTTGGTTGGTGCGGCATGCGCAGTCGGTACGGCCCGTAAATGGCAATTGAAAAACCGCCAGTTGCGTGCGGCATTTGAACTGGCGTTACTTGCGCTGCTTCTAGCGCTGTTAGCAGTTGATGGAGGTGCGTCCACCAACTTTTTCGCACCAAGCCGCGTTGGTGTAACTGTGGTTACCGGCCTCTTGGTGCTTGTCGGTTTCGATGGGCTGAAAGTGCTTACGGCCATAGGAAACCGTTCGTACTCGCTCTATCTCTGGCACTTTCCATTGCTATCGTTCGCGGCTCTCAAGTTTGACTCCTCGGTAGCGAGCAGAACAATTGCGGTATTGGTCTCTATCGGGTGCACCGAGCTGTCGTATCGGTTCATTGAAACTCGTTCACTTGCTATTGATGTCGAACAGTTTATGAAGCGTGCGCGTGTGGCACTTGGGGCGTCGGTTGCCGTGTTTGCGCTCGTCGCCGCAGTTGGTGTGTTTGGTGTTGCACAAACTGTTGCTAACGATGTGCTGAAGCGCGAAGTGGTTGCTGTGGCCACTGCACCGTGGGATGCGCCAAGCGACAGGTGCGCAGCGAACGGCGATGGTTTTACGTACAGCTGTAACAATGGCGAAGCTTCGGATAGCCAGCTGATACTTGTTGGCGACTCGCATGCTCGTGGGCTCGCGTTTGGGTTCGGTGCTGCAGCCGATTCGCTGGGGCTGTCGTGGTCGGCCGATACGGGGGCTGGATGCACGTTCGCCCGCTTCAAGGTAGGTAGGCAGTTCGATTTTTGCGATGCATGGGTGGAAACAACGTTGCAGCGCGCCCTTGCACTGCAACCGAAGTTGGTGGTGTTATTTCAGTGCTACCGAGTGGGTGCTGGCTGTCCTCAGCCGCAGATGAGCGAAGCCGAACGTAACGAGTATGTGTCTGGTGTTGCTGCAATCATTAACGAACTGAACGCAGCCGGCATCTCGGTATTGCAGGTGCTGGATACGCCTGCGGTGTCGCCCGAGCAGGCAAGCCCAAGTTTGTTGTTGAATTCTCCTCGTTTACCCATCCAGCGCGGTGCGACACAAACAAATGCCGAGGTTGCAAAGCAATTGGACAAGATCGCTCGGTCGAGTGAGGGTCGTTACCATTTGGCCGAGATCACCACTGGCTTGTGCACGGCCGACACCTGCCGTTATGTAGACGACGACAACAATCCGCTGTGGTTCGATACTGACCACCTGTCGCCATTTGGAGTGGCCGATCGCACCGAGCCCCTGCGTAGCGCAATAGAAAAAGCCCTTTCGCAAACTGTGTCACCGTGACGTTATGAAGCTTGTTCGGTAGCCTTCGGCAGCACGATGTTTGATTCACTTGGCGACCGATTAGGCGGGGTCTTTAAGCGCCTACGCGCAAAGGGGCGGCTGACCGAGGCCGACGTAAACGAGATGCTGGCCGAGATTCGCACGGCATTGCTGGAAGCCGACGTCAACATTGGTGTTGTTCGCAATGTTGTCGAACGCATTCGGGTGCAGGCCATTGGTGCAAAGGTTGCCGAGGCGCTCGACCCGGGCCAACAGATCATCAAAATTGTTAACGCCGAATTGGTGGCGATGCTTGGTGGCGAAACACTGAAGATTGCGTATGCGTCGCAACCTCCAACGGTGGTGTTGATGGCGGGCTTGCAGGGTTCCGGTAAAACCACCAGTGCTGCAAAGTTGGCCGCATGGTTTAAGGCGCAGGGGCGCAACCCAATGTTGGTTGGTGCCGACTTGCAACGCCCCGCTGCAGTGGAGCAATTGAAAGTGCTTGGCGCACAAATCAATGTTCCTGTGTTCTCCGCACCGGGCGACCCGGTCGCAACCGCGGCCGCAGGTTTGGCAGAAGCAAAACGCATTGGCCGCGATGTGTTGATTGTGGACACCGCGGGCCGCTTAGCTATCGACGCCGAAATGATGCAGCAAGTCAGCGACATCTCTGCCGCCGTGAAGCCCGACTACACGTTCCTCGTTGTGGATGCAATGACGGGGCAAGACGCAGTGACGGTTGCGAAAGCTTTTGACGAAACGTTGTCGATCAGCGCCGTGATTCTTTCCAAGTTGGACGGCGATGCGCGCGGTGGTGCGGCGCTGTCGGTGAAAGAAGTGATTGGCAAACCAATTGCGTTTGCGGCAACCGGCGAAAAGATGGACGCCTTCGAGCAGTTCCACCCCGACCGCATGGCAAGCCGAATCTTGGGCATGGGCGACGTGCTCACGCTGATCGAACAAGCCGAAAAAGTCTTTGAAAAAGAACAGGCCGAGGCCGCAGCGGCGAAAATGTTTGAGGGCGAATTTACGCTCGACGACTTCCTCGATCAGTTACAACAAATCAAGAAGATGGGCTCGCTCACCAACGTGATGGGAATGTTGCCCGGCGTGACGAAAGAAATGAAGAACGCCCAGATCTCGGATGACATGTTGACGGTGACCGAGGCAATCATTTACTCCATGACCAAGGAGGAGCGACGCAAGCCCGAGATCATCAACGGCTCGCGGCGCACGCGCATTGCGAAGGGCAGTGGAACCCAGGTTTCCGACGTCAACAAGCTGGTGAAGCAATTCTCCGAGATGCAAAAGATGATGAAGCGCATGGGGGGCATGGCTGGCAAGGGCGGCAAGAAGGGTGGCCCCATGGCAGGAATCCCTGCCGATCTGGCTGCGGCGTTGGGCTCGCGGCCTGGTTCCCGATAGCCTGACCGCCATGTCCGTAAAGCTTCGCCTCACCCGAGTAGGTAAAACAAAGCAACCGCATTACCGCATCGTTGCTGCCGATACGCGCTCTGCGCGCGATGGCCGTTTCCTCGAAATCGTTGGTAACTACCACCCACAGTCCGAGCCATCAGCGCTCACTGTTGATAACGAGAAGGCCATGAAGTGGCTGAAGCAAGGCGCATTGCCAAGCGATCGTGTCAAGAAACTGCTCGAAATTTCGGGCGTCTGGGCAGAGTTCACCGCATCCAAGAAGTCCAAGTAGTTCTTTCCATTACTCGTGACTGATTCTGCAAATCTCGTTCCTGCTCCTGTAGCAACCGCCGTGCTCGATCACGTCGTTCGTTCCATCGTCGACAACCCAGAGGCCGTCAAGGTTGAAGGTTTCCCCGATGGCGACAAAATTCTGCTCGAAGTTCGCGTTGGCGAAGGCGACTTGGGCCGCGTTATCGGCCGTCGCGGTCGCACCGCAATGAGCATCCGCGCAGTTGTGCGCGCAGCCGCAGTTCGTGACGGCGTAGAAATTGATGTCGACTTCGTCGACGACTGATCAACAGCCACCAACTGGTTTGCTGCATGTTGGCCGCATTGGCCGACCCCACGGTGTTCGTGGCGCAATGTATGTCGACTTCTTCTCGAGTCATCCGCAACGCACCTCGCCAAAATCCAAATTGTGGGTTGCTGGCACGTGGTACGAAATTGCAACAGCGAAACCGCAAGGCGAGCGTTGGCTGTTGTCGTTTGCCGGCATGGACGACCGCAACATTGCCGAGCGCTTAACTAATAGCGATGTGTATGGCGAAGCAATTGACGACCCAAGCGTGGTGTGGGTGCACCAACTTGTTGGCAGCGTCGTGACCGATGCAAGCGGCACGCAGTTCGGTACATGTGTTGGCGTGATCGACAACCCCGCGCACCCAATCATGGAACTTGATAATGGTTTCCTTGTTCCAACGCCGTTCATTGTGTCCAACGAAAACGGCCGAATTGTGATCGATGCTCCTGAAGGGCTTTTCGATGCGGATTGATGTCTTCACATTGTTCCCCAACTTGGTGGACGCATTTTGTTCCGAGAGTTTGTTGGGCCGTGCGCGCAATGAAAAGATTGTGGATTTGCGCTGCCACGATTTGCGCGAACACACAACAGACGTGCACCACAGCGTGGACGACGCGCCGTTCGGTGGCGGTGCAGGCATGGTGCTGTCGGCCGAGCCCGTGTTTACCTCGGTAGAAAAAGCCAACCCGCCGCGCCCGCTGTTGTTGCTGTCGCCGGGTGGGCGCCCATTTGATCAACACTTTGCCAACTCGTTGTCTGCACTCGACGGCTTCAGCCTGTTGTGCGGCCGCTACGAGGGCATCGATCACCGCATTCGCGAACATCTCATCGACGAAGAAGTATCGGTAGGCGACGTAGTGCTGGCCGGCGGTGAAGTTGGCGCGTGTCTCATCATCGAAGCCGTCACTCGGTTGCTGCCCGGCGTGATGGGCAACGCGGTGTCGCCAATTACTGAAAGTTTTGGGCAATCGGGTCTGCTCGAAGAGCCGCACTTCACGCGCCCAGCCGACTTCCGCGGCTTCGGCGTGCCCGAGGTGCTGCGCGGCGGCAACCACGCGCAGATCGAGCGCTGGAGGCTTGCTCAGGCCCTCCATCGCACCATTGCCAAGCGCCCCGACCTGATGGCCAAAAGGGGTCCGCTAACCCAAACAGAGCAACGCCTGTTGGAAGAGTTCCCGCCTCTCCCGTATCCTTCACACTTCACTATTTAAAGGAAATCCTCATGAAGAGCACCGACCTCGTCGACAACCAATACAAGCGCACCGATATTCCAAAGATCGGCCCTGGCGACGAAGTCAAGGTGCACGTGCGCGTTGTTGAAGGTGGCAAAGAGCGCATCCAGATTTTCCAAGGCAACGTAGTTTCCATTGCCGGCTCGGGCATCTCCGAGGCATACACCGTTCGCAAGTTGTCCTACGGCGTGGGTGTCGAGCGCACCTTCCCAATGCACAGCCCATCAGTTGCCAAGCTCGAGTTGGTGAAGCGCGGAGACGTTCGTCGCGCCAAGCTCAACTACTTGCGCGACCGTAAGGGCAAGGCTGCCAAGGTCCGCGAAAAGCGCGACGACCAATAATTGCCAACACTGCAATTTTTGGTACACATTGAACACTGACGATCTCGAAAATTTCGAGGCCGAGCGCGAGTTGCAGCTGGCTCAGGAATATCAAGACGTTGTCAGCATGTTCAAGTATGCAATCGAAACTGATCGCCGGTTTTACCTGGCCAACAATGTTGATGTGAAGGTGTTGTCCGACGGGCCGCGCCCAATTTTGGAAGTGGTCTTAAGCGACGCGTGGGTGTGGGACATGTACCGAAAGAGCCGGTTCGTGCCGAGAGTGCGCGTGCTCAGTTTCAAAGACCTCAACGTCGAAGAACTTCCGCCACTCGACATCTAGCCGCTTCGGCACAAGCGCGCGTGGCGCGCGGCCAGTGGGCCGAACAACACGTTGCACGTTGGTATCAACAACACGGTTACTTGATTGTTGCGCGCAACTGGCGAAGCAAGCGCGGCGAACTGGATGTTGTTGCAACGCTTGGCGGCGTGTTGGTGGTGTGCGAAGTGAAGGCGCGCGCAACAAACGCGATGGGCACTCCAGCCGAGGCAGTGACAGTTGCCAAGCAACTGAAGATTCGTAGAGCAACCGCCGACTATCGGCAAGCATTGCGCGACGCCAACGACCCTCTCGCGCATCAAGTACAGTGCGTGCGTTTCGATGTGGCGTGCGTGCTTGGCACGCAACTCGACATGCTGCTCGACGCGTTTTAGTTTTGCGACACCACGCGATTGTCCCAGCACCCGTAGTGCCAGTGGCGACGCAAGTCGGCCGCGTCGCTCGGCACGCACACGTAGTGGCCCATCCCTTCGGGAATGTCGCGGTTGCAACCAGGGCACACATACACCTTCAACGCTTCGTACGGCTGCACACGGCGCACTTCCACTTCGCCAAACTGGCCGTCCCAAATACCCACGATTGTTAGCCGGCCAAAGCCCATGCAAGCAGGGCAACAATGGCCACCATTGCCGAGGCAACAATGATGTAGTCGCTTGCGCGGCGTACATGCTTGCGATGCGGATTGAATCCCATCCACTCAGTATCGTCTGTGTGATGGAGACACTCGAGGTTTTGCGCCAAGACGGCATTGTGACCGTGACCATGAACCGCCCATCGAAAAAGAACGCGGCCAACGGCACCATGTGGGCCGAACTGAAACAGACATTCTTAGAAATCGGATCTAACCCCGACGACCGCGTGATGGTGCTGACAGGCGCAGGCGGCGAGTTTTGCAGCGGCGCCGACTTAAGCAGCGGCGACGCCCGTCGGGCCGAAACACATGCGCTGGCGTCCATGCGCAACATCACCGAGGTGTGCATGTCGCTTGCCCGCATTCCGCAACCCACCATTGCCAAGGTTCGTGGCGTTGCCGTTGGTGCGGGCTGCAACATGGCCCTCATTTGCGACTTGGTGGTTGCCTCCGACACCGCACGCTTCTCCGAGATATTTGCCAAGCGTGGCCTGTCGCTGGACTTTGGTGGCAGCTGGGTTCTTCCACGCCGCGTTGGCATGCATCGTGCAAAAGAGTTGGCGCTACTTGCCGAGATCATTGGTGCGCAGGAAGCCGAGCGCATTGGTCTTGTCAATCGCGTGGTGGCTGATGCCGACATCGATGCTTTCGTTGCCGACTGGGCCAAGCGCCTTGCCGCAGGCCCACCCATTGCACTTGCGCAATCGAAGCGCATGCTCAACAATTCGTCCAACGTCACGCTCGAGCAGGCACTTGAAGATGAAGGCGCCGCGCAAGCACTCAACTTCGGCACCAAAGACACCGCCGAAGCAATGGCCGCATTTCTCGAAAAGCGAGAGCCACGTTTCATTGGTAGGTAAACCCGTGGTTCGTCTTGCGTTTCGTGCATGCATCGCCGCATGCACCGCACTGTTTGTTTTGGCAGCGCCAACTGTTGTTGGTGCAACGGTGCCGCCATCAACCGATACCATCCCGTTAACCGACGAGGTGCCCGACGAGCAGGGCATTGTTGTCGACGCACCACTCGTTACGTTGCCCAACACGTTGTCGGCCGTCACCACTATCCCTACGGGTTGCGCAATACCGCCCGTGCCGCAAATGGTGTTTGCTGGCGAAATTATCAAGATTGAAGATGCAACCGCAACGTTTCGTGTCGACAAATTGTTGGCCGGCACGCCTGCCGGTTACATCACCGAAAACCTTGTTGATGTTCGGTACGGGCAGGACACCAAGTTTTTGGATGTTGGCACCCGCTACATCGTCGGTGCTGCAAGCGACCCATTCTCGCCACTGCTCGTTTCGCGCGTGCGGCAAGATTCGCCACTATTCGGCGGCAACGCCGTCGTTGGCGTCAACGACTCGGCTGCAGTGTGCCCAAACTTTGAAGACCCAATTCGTACCTTGCGCGAAGACGGGGAGCCCATCGATACAGGGGTGTTGTCGCCGCTGCTGAACAACAAGTTGCTCATTGTTTTCGTGGTGTTGTTCTCGGTTGCCTTTGTGGTTGCAGGCCTGTTCGGCGTGGTGCTCTACCGCAAATCGCTTATTGGTGCCCAGCGGGGGATAAGCCGCACAAAAAAGAAAACGAAACGGCGTTAGGAAGAAAAGAAAAGTTTTTGTTTCCTAAAGTTCACCTAAAAATCGCATCTTTTTTGCTCTAGCGAAAATCACCATTCACTTGGCTCGTTTACCTTGCGTGCAACAACCACATCAAGGGAGAACAACAATGAGCGAAGAATTCAGCAATCATTCAGATAACCGCGAGTTCGAAGATGTTTTGAACACCTACATGTCGCGCCGCAAACTTATTGTTGGCAGCCTCGCAGGCGCAGCACTCACCTTTATGGGTGGCTCGGCCGCATCGGCATCAGCTTCAAAGGGTGCAGCCGTTGGCGCAAAAGTTGCAGCCAAGGCACCAAAGATCGGCTTCACCTCGATTCCGCTGCAGAACAGCGCAATGCCAACCATCGCACCGGAGTACACCTACAGCGTGCTCATCCCATGGCGCGAAAAGCTTGACGGCAGCGGCACGTCATTTGATTACGTTGGTTTCAATGCCGCGCAGCAAGAAAAGAGCATCGGTATCGGCCACGACGGCATGTGGTATTTCGGCGACGATAAGAAGGGCTTGCTCTGCATCAACCACGAATATGGCACAACACCGCACGTTATGGGCAAGAGTGTTCCAACCAGCCTGGCCGACGTTCGTCTTTCGCAAGCCGCACACGGCATGTCCGTTGTAGCTATCGAGAAGTCTGGCAAGAAGTGGAAGATTGCGAAGAGCGCCAAGAACCGTCGCATTCACGGCAACACCGTTGCCAAGATGAGCGGCCCTGCAGCAACGAGCGCGTTGCTTGTCAATGCCGCCGGCAACAAAATTCAAGGCACGCTGAACAACTGTGCAAACGGAAAGACACCATGGGGCACGTACCTCACCTGCGAGGAAAACTTCAACGGTTATTTCGGTACGACATCAAAAACATGGAAAGCAAGTGCGGAACAAGCTCGCTACGGCGTCAGTGCCGGCGGATTTGGCTATGAATGGCACAAGTTTGATCCACGATTCGACTTGGCAGACGCCTCGTACGCAAACGAAATCAACCGTTTCGGTTGGGTAGTAGAAGTGGACCCGAACGATCCGAAATCAGCACCAATCAAGCGCACCGCATTGGGTCGCATCAAGCATGAAGGCGCCGAATTGGTCATCGGAAAAGGTGGCCGCGCAGTTGTTTACATGGGAGACGACGAGCGTTTCGACTACGTGTACAAGTTTGTTTCGCGTGCTAACTGGAAGACGATGATCAAAGAAGGCGTGAGCCCACTGGACGAAGGAACGCTATATGTTGCTCGCTTCGACGACAACGGAACTGGTGTTTGGATCGAACTGAGCCCAAAGACCGCACAGCTTTCCTCGTGGACGCTGGACAAGATTCTTGTTCACACCCGCTTGGCAGCCGACCTTGTTGGCGCAACGAAGATGGACAGGCCAGAGTGGATTGCTGGTGCGCCAACAGGCGAAATGTACGTCACGCTCACCAACAACACGCAACGCGGCACCACCGGTAGGGCAGGTGTCGACAAGGCAAACCCAGTTGCAGCGAACACCTACGGCCACATCATTCGTTGGAAAGATGCCAACGATCACCTGGGTGGAACGTTCACGTGGGAAGTGTTTGCACTTTCCAAGGACGTCACCGACGCAGGCGGCCAAATGTTCGGTTCGCCAGACGGCATCTGGGTAGACCCAGACAACCGCGTGTTCGTTCAGACCGACGGAGAACAACCAGGCAAGCAAAACGACCAGATGTTGGTAGCAAGCGGAGTAACGAAAGAATTCAAGCGCTTGTTCACCGGTGTGAAGGGCTCTGAAGTAACTGGCGTGACGGTGACCCCCGATCGTCGCACCATGTTTGTCAACCTGCAGCACCCTGGCGATGGAGACCCATCAATCAGCAACTTCCCAGCGGAGTACCAAGGCTTGGGCGGCCCAGTTCCACGCGACTGCACCATTGTGATCACACGCAAAAACGGTGGAGTAATCGGAAGTTAGCCAACAAATGCGGCTGTAGCAGCCGCACGCAATTCGCTGACAGCGTGCTTCAAACCTTTTGGTTCTTTGAACAATGCGCTGCCGGCGATGAGCACGTTGGCACCAGCCTTGGCTGCGCCAGCAATGGTCTTGTTTGAGATGCCGCCGTCAACTTCAACGTTGACGGCGTCATCCAAGCCAGCGTCACGAATCATGTTGCGCACTTCACGAATCTTTGGTTCCATCGTTTGGATGTAACTCTGGCCACCGAAGCCAGGGTTCACCGTCATGACCAACACCATGTCGATCAAGTCGAGCACGTTGGCAATTTCACTTGCGGGCGTTGATGGGTTGAGTGCCACTGCAGCAGTTGCGCCAAGTTCGCGAATGTTGCCAAGTGTGCGATGCAGGTGAGTGCAAGCCTCGACATGCACAATCAAGCGTTGGCAGCCGGCTTCGACATAACGCTTGGCCATCACATCGGGCGTCAGCACCATCAGGTGCGCCTCAAACGGCAACTTGGTGAGCGAACGGGTTGAGGCAATGACGTCGGGGCCAAACGTGAGGTTAGGAACAAATTGTCCGTCCATCACATCCCACTGAATGAGGTCGACACCTGCTTCGTCGAGCGCAACAACGGCTTCACCCAATTTGGAGAAATCGACGGGAAGCACCGAAGGCGCAATCTGAATTGGCAGCGTCACGACGATCATCCTAGTTGCCCAACATTTGGCTCGTAGAGTGAGATGCAGTGAATAACGAGCATGTGCGTTTCGAGCGGTTGGTTGCTGGCGGAGACGCACTTGGGCACCTGGCCGATGGCCGTGTGGTGTTTGTGCCGGGCGCGCTTCCAGGCGAGTTGGTCGACGTACAGATCACCCAAGCCAAGAAAGACTTCGCGCGTGGCGAAGTGGCCGCCATCATCGAGCCCTCTGCCCATCGTGTGACGCCCCCATGCCCAAACGTCGAGCGCGGCTGCGGCGGTTGTTCGTGGCAACACCTTGATGTTTCGCAACACATGGATGCAAAGGTGCAGATCGTTCGTGAAGCGCTCAAGCGCACCGCAAAGATCAACGACGCCGACATCACCGTGGGCGGGCAAGTTGCCTCGGCCGGCACCCGCACCACCGTGCGCATGGCTGTCAATGCCGAAGGAAAGTTGGGCTTCCGCCGCGCCAACTCGCACGACGTCATCGACACACCAACCTGCCTCATCGCGCATCCGCTGTTAAACAGCTTCATTGCCGACGTGCGCGTGAAGGGCGCAACCGAAGTAACGCTTCGTTGCGCAGTAGCCACGGGCGAAATTGGCGCCTGGTTGCACAACGAAGACGGCGAAGAGGCCCAGGGAGCAACCATCACCGGCCTGCCAAAACACACCGAGATTGGCCGCATGGCAGTGGTGCACGAACACGTGCACGACGTTGCGCTGCAAGTTTCAATGTCTGCGTTTTTTCAGGCGTCTCCGCAAGCAGCAGAAATGTTGGTGTCGGCAGTAAACGATGCAGCCGGCGAAGAAGCACTCACCGGGCAACTTGGCTTAGTTGTCGACGCATACGGCGGCGGCGGTTTGTTCACCGCAACGCTTGTCGACAACGATGTGCCCGTCACCATTGTCGAATCAAGCCCGTCGGCTTGTGCAGATGCACGGCGCAACTTGCACGAGCACGCCGTCAACATTCAGCAAATTGCATTCGAACAATGGAGCCCCCAGGTTGCCGGCCTCGTCATTGCCGACCCGGCCCGTAACGGCCTTGGTGCCGCTGGGGTAGAAAACCTTGCACTCACCGAAGCAAGCAAAGTGGTGCTGGTTAGTTGCGACGCGGTAGCGGGAGCACGCGATATTCGACTGCTCATGAACGCGGGCTACACCTGCGACAGCATCACGGTGCTCGACTTGTTTCCGCACACACCTCACGTTGAGGTGGTCAGTGCCTTTACACGCACTTAGTGCCCCCCCTCGGATTCGAACCAAAGTCAGCACGGCGCAAACCCAATAAAGATAAGTAAGCGCGCACCAAACGCGCACGGTGTTGCGGTTTCTTTATGCAAAACCAAGTTTGACCCCGACCCAAGTTGAATCTCTATCCGCGATTATTGGTGCATTATTGAAATATAGGAAAAGAAGCTTGCGGGGGCTTTGCCACGCCAAATAAAAAAACGGGCTTTGCGTATATAGAAAAGCGCGAGACGGGGGCTAGAGATGAACGCCCAAAAAATTGGTGCTTGGTAAAGAGTTGCAGGGGGCTCGGGGGCGTATCGATTGGCCTATAAAGAATCGGGATTACGGCACTTACATCGGATTACTCCAAGCCGACCATCGGCGGGTTGAACCCAACCGGTACTTGCGCACGCATCGCATTGGGGCGTGGTTTGAAGCGCATTGCCTATAGCGCCGCTATCGAGCGCGTTGGCTTTGCGCGTTACTTGGTAAATATCTTGGTTACTTATTAGAGGTGCGGTATCAGCACCGCGCATATCGGGCATCATTCCGCGCTTATTGCGCCATATTCCGCCCCAATCCTCATCGGTTAGGTGCGGATATTCCGCGCATAACTCATTCAACAGAACCTGCATTTGGTGTAGGTCAATAGTGCGCTTGGTGGCCGTACCTTTGCCGCCGCGGCTAACTGTTCGCACTACGCCAACCTCAGTTGCCAACCAAAGCACATCGCGCACCGCACCGACCTTGTGGCCGGTGGCATCGGCTAATTGTTCAAGTGTTGAATCGCACCAATGTCCAATCGGTTTGCCCTCACGATTTTTCTGAATCCGATCGCGATGGCCAACCTCGCCAACAATTGAACGAAATGCGCGATGCGATACTTTATGAAGCTTTGGCGATTGCTTGTAGGCGTATTCAATAATCGCGGCGCATTGGCCTTTGGTCAAGTCTGAAATTGCATTTTTCTTTTCGGTGGTCATCGGTGTTGCATCGATTCGGTAGAGTTTGGGTAATCCGCGGAATAGCGCGCCACGGTCATCATCGGTTGGCCGTGGTGACGCGAATTCCTTAGATTTGGTTATTGCGCCCCAATGCGGCGCGTAGGGCGGCTGTAGAGACGACACAGCGGCGGCCACAGCGAATGACGCGCACACCGGCAATCAATTCACCTGTGCGCTTGTGTGCGTTGTGTGCGGTTGCGGCTGAAACGCCGATGATCGCGGCCGCTTGGGTGACCGTAATCGTGATAATGCTTGGGTCATCAAGCAGATTCACGGCGCTGATTGTCGGTAATTGACCATCAAGCAAGTCAGAAACGATGGATTCGCGGCTTGCTGTGCTTTCTAGATTATTGGTGGTAGTTGTCATAGAACCAATAATGCGCTACGGTGCGCTAGTACGCAATAGATAACTTGCGTATAAACCGATAACCGACCAATAACCCAAAGTAGGCAACCGATGGCCTCGCAACCAAGCAACACATTTCGCCACGATGGCCACGCTTACACCGTGACGATGATTGAACCAAGGTTTGGCGCATCGGGGCAACCATCAGCCGAGGCACTAAAGCGCACAATTGTTGAACGCCCCAAAGTAACCAAAGCGAATCGGGGCAAAACGGTTACGGTCACCGGATATTTCGCGCCTGCAAGGTTTGAAATCAAAGGATTTCGCCACCCAATCGAAATTGAAACGGCGCAAACCCCGATCACCGGTGCACCCCTCACAATTCAATGGATTGGCATAGGTACGCGCGGAACATTGGCCTCGATTACCGATTGGATTACGCAAGGCCAAATATCGCTAGACAATTTGCCAATGCGCAAAATCCTTATGGCGGCCATAAAGGCAAGCGCGTTTACTGCAACCACCACGGCAGTTGATGAAATTACGGAAACAATTGATTTGGGTGGCGGTAAGTCAAAAACCCTAACGATGAAAATTGGTGACGCGCCACGATTTATGAAATTTAGAAATTCGCCCGATGTTGTATTTACGCGCATCGGCGGCGAGGCAATGCAAGTAAAGAAAACCGCCAAAGCTCTTAGCGCGCCAACGCAAGTGGAAGCAATCCATCGCGCTGATGCCGCACCAATGAAATCACCGCAAGCATTGAAGCGCATTGCCGACCTATTCACCATTGCAGATCAATTGGGCAAAGTCGGCCGCGGTTATAAGCCAATTGCGGAATGGATTGAAATTCAAACCAACGGCCAACGGCCTGCAACTACCGCACAGCAAATGATCTCGATGGCACGCAAAGCCGGATACCTACCGAAAATCAAAGCAAAGAAACGGGGCACTAAATGAGTCAGCAACGCGGCACGATTACCAAACGCAATAACGCTTGGTGCTATCGATTTAGTTACTTAGACAGCAACGGCAACCGGCGTTGGAAATCCGCGCAAGGTTTCAAAACCAAAGCCGATGCGCAACGGTTTATGATTTCGCACATTGCCGAAATTGACAGCGGCAAAGGCATCAACCCCGCCAAAATTTCGCTTGCTGATTACTTGACGGCGTGGCTAGATGAATATCGGCGGGCAAATAGTGGCCGCAAAGCAACCACCATCGCCGAAACGCGCACCAACATCAATGCCTACATTCTGCCGATGCTGTGCAACCAATCTGATCGGCCGCTGATGCTTGCAAAATTGAAACCCGAAACGGTTGCCCGATTCGCCGCCGATTTACTTGACCACGGCCGCCGAGGCGTAAACGGCAATGCAGGCGGGGCGCTATCGCCTAAGAGTGTGCGCAACATCGTTGCCACTTTGCGTAATGCGTTGGAAACGGCGCGTAGGCGTGGGCACATACCAAGCAACCCCGCCGATCACATCGAATTACCAAAATGGGTGCGGCGAGATTTGCAGGTTTGGGAGTCGGCACAATTCGCACATTTCTTGACCGTTGCCGCGGCCGCTGATGACTATTGCTATGCGCTTTGGCGCTTGGTCATCGCTACCGGTATGCGCCGCGGTGAGTTGCTTGGCTTGCGTTGGGCTGATGTCGAATTGGTTGATTTGGAACGGGGCGCAACGGTGACCATTCGGCAGGCGCGGGTATCTGACGGGTACACCGTCACCACCACCACACCGAAAACCAAAGCGGGTAGGCGCACCATCGCGATTGATTCCGGCACGGTGATCGCGTTGGCATTTCTAAAGAATCAGCAAGCCGCCGCCGCCGAAGCTTTGGGTTTGCCAAATTTCGAATTTGTGGCCACCGACCTAGACGGCCGACTAATCAAGCCCGCCACATTGCTTGACCGATTCCACGCCGCCACACAGCGCGCCGACCTACCGAAATGCCGCTTGCACGATTTACGCCACAGCGCCGCCGCCTACCAATTGGAAATCGGCACACCGGTGCACATCGTTGCAGGGCGCTTGGGGCACGCATCGCCCGCAACCACTTTGAACATATATGCCGCATTTCTGCCAACGGCCGACCGAGGCGCAAGCAATGAAATCGGGGCGACCCTTGACCGGCTAATGGCAAATGACCAAACGCGCACATTGCAGGCCATTGGCGAAAACCAAAACGGCGGCACGGCCAATGCCGCTAAGGATTTGATTCAAAGCAAAGCGCGCACCAAACGCGCACCGAATTTAGAAAAGCACAGCGATTTAGGCACTACTAGCGCACACCACGCAAACATAGAACCCAATCAAAATAACGGAAACACTTCTAGCGGTAACGCCGAAATAGTGCCCCCCCTCGGATTCGAACCGAGGACCTGCGGATTAAGAGTCCGTTGCTCTAACCAACTGAGCTAGAGGGGCAACTACTAACCCCGAGAGCATATAACACCGTATGACCCAGCGAAAATTGACGAAAAGGGGCGCCCGTGAGCATCGCGAGAAATGAAAATGGTGGCACCTAGGTGCCACCATTTTCATATTGCAGGGTTTGTCTGGAATTTCCAGAGTGCATTTCGCCAAATCAAAGGCTACCGCAAGTGTGTCCGTGGAAATAAAAATGGCGACACCGAAGTGTCGCCATTTCTAACCACGAGGTTTCTGGAATTATCCAGCGTGTTTCGTCACTCGTAAGAGTACCGAATACCTGTACTTCCGGGAACCCTAAAGATTTACGGGGCGGACGATCGACCTCAAACCCCGGCATCTAGGACCGCAACTTGGCGCAGGCAGGCACGGCAAGAAATGAACAAGACCGACAGGTTGCCCTGCCGGTCTTGACTACTTGATGTTTTCCTGATTCGTCATTTCCAGGTAAGAAGCTTCGCGACTACTTCATCGTTCGTTTTGTTGGAGCCATGAACTGGAATCGAACCGGCACCACGTGGCTGACGAGGCACGCATGCTGCCGTTACACCATCAAGGCACCAGTGAAATGTGTACTGGAAAGTGCGAGTGTGGAAATAAAAATGACGGCACATAAGTGCCGTCATTTTCAACCACGCGGTTTTATTCTGTACTTTTGTGCCTCGTCACTGATAAGAGTACCGAAAACCTATATTTCGGCAAACCCTTGAGATTTATGGGGTGGACGAGGGGTCTCGAACCCCCGGCCTCCAGGACCACAACCTGGCGCTCTAACCAACTGAGCTACGCCCACCACGACGGAATCAGTGTAGGCTGACAATGACGAAATTTACTGGAGTTGATAACCATGTCAGCGATGGATTCCACGCTGCGAGGCTCGTTAGCCGATAGGGCTAAAGAGATAACACAACGAGAATTGGCCAAGTATGCCGAGCGAACGGCTGGATCACAGCGAGCCAACGCCCGAGCTCGAAAAGTGCTGCCGCTCGGTGTTCCTTCCAGTTTCCAGGCGTACGACCCGTACCCGGTAGTTATTGCTTCGGCCGACGGCTCGAAGATGTTCGACGTAGACGGCAACGAATACACCGACTTCGACATGGGCTTTGGAGCTCTCTTCGTCGGTCACCGACACCCAGCAGTGTTGGCTGCAGTGCAGCAGCAGCTTGGTGAAGGAACGTTGTTTGTTAACCCATGCGAGGCCAATGCCGATGTAGCCGAAATGTTGGCTGCTCGTTACGGCTTGCCCATGTGGCGTTTCACCAACTCGGGCACCGAATCCACCATGGACGCCATTCGCGTTGCACGCGCCGCAACAGGCCGCGACAAGATCGTCAAAGTAGAAGGCGGTTATCACGGCCATCACGACGAAGTAATGGTGAGCATGAAGCCACCACTGCATTTGGCAGGCCCTGCCGACGCACCTCATTCTGTTCCATCGTCTGCTGGCATTTCTTCCACTGTTGTTAACGACACCATCGTCATTCCGTACAACAGCCCAGAGGCTCTGGAGCGCGTGTTAAAGAGCCGTGAAGTTGCATGCTTCATTGTCGAGCCGGTCATGGAAAACATCGGCATCTGCTTGCCCGACGAGGGCTACTTGCAACAAGTGCGCGAGATCACTCAGCGCTACGGCACGTTGCTTATTTTTGACGAAGTGAAAACTGGCATCACAGCCAGCTGGGGCGGCGCAACTGGGGCAGTGGGTGTCACGCCCGATTTAGTTGCACTAGCAAAATCAATTGGTGGAGGTTTGCCACTTGGCGCATTTGGTGGCAAGCAAGAACTGATGGACTTGATTACCGAAGGCAAAGTGGTGCACCTGGGCACGTACAACGGCAACCCGTTGTGCATGGCCGCTGCAAAAGCGGTGTTGTCCGAAGTGTGCACACCAGCCACAACTGATTTGACGATTGCACGAAACACATTGTTGGTCAATGCGGTGTCCGAGATCATCAGCGATGCATCGTTGCCTGCTCATGTTGTGAAGTTTGGTGCCAAGGGTTGTGTCACGTGGGCCGAAAAACAGATTCGCAACTATCGCGACTACAAAGCAACCGATTTTGATCTTGCGTTTGCGCAATGGATTCACGGAATTAATCGTGGTGTGTTGTTGCCGCCAGGACTAGATGAGCAGTGGCTCATTTCGGTCATGCACACTGATGCCGACGCACTGCATTACGCAGATGTGTTCGATGCATTCGTGCAAGAATTAACTGCGTGAACAACGCTTCGCGCTCTGCCGGCCTGCCAAAAATGTTGTTGAGGGGAGTATTCCGTCGCTGCGCGCATTGCGGTGGCAAAGGCGCATTCTTCACTGGGTGGATTGCACGACAAGATCGTTGCAAAACATGCGGCTTCAAATGGGAGCGCAACTTAGAAGGTTTCCAACTTGGCGCAGCCGCAATGAACATCATGCTCACCGGTGGATCGTTGTTGTTCGTGATGGGAGTCGGTGTTATTGCTACGTATCCAAACATTCCAACATGGCCGCTTGTTGCTGTCGTGTGTTCTGTTGCGCTCATCGTTGGCATCGGTGGTTTCCCCACCAGTTACACCGTGTGGCTGGCGGTGGATTTGCGCATGAATCCACTCACTGACGAAGAACTGGCCGACGCTGCCGCACACGCTAAATAGCGCTCAGCAATTGGGTTTTATACAACCCTCAAGTATCGAGTGAGAGATAAAAAGATTCAGTTGAGAGATAAAAATATTCAATTGAGAGTTTGAAAAATGTCTTTCCGACCCTCGACCAACAGTTGAGTTTCGAAGCTGCAAAATCTTTTTGGAATTTCGTCTGGTTATAACACTTTTAGATTTGCGTTAATTTTTTTTAGATTCTTAAGTTTCATTCCATGCGCGGAGTGCTTGGAATCAATCGTTTTTGGTGCGCGCGCGCACTCAGGCGTCTCGGTTCCCTTATCGCGTCATTTGCTGCGATTGTTGCATTGTTTCCTGTCGCTCAGGCAAGCGCCGCGGAGCAGTCTGAGCCCGTGCGCGTATGCACCGAAACGCCAATCGTCGAGGAGCCTCCGACCGAGTCAACAACGTCGACTTCCTCAACGTCAAGTGTTCCGACGTCGAGTACTTCCAGCACTTCAACTTCTTCGACCTCGAGTGTTCCAACGTCGAGTACTTCCAGCACTTCAACTTCTTCGACCTCGAGTACTACCACCACGGAGGTAGTTGAGACTCTGTCGGTAACGAGGCTTGCGACCGAAGATTCAAGCACATCGAGCACATCGAGCACATCGAGCACATCGTCTACTTCGACCACGTCGACGACTACTCCAACGACCTCCACTTCGAGCACTTCGTCTACGTCGTCTACGTCGTCTACGTCGTCCACTTCGTCTACGTCGTCCACTTCGTCTACGTCGTCCACTTCGTCTACGTCGTCCACTTCGACAACTACTCCAATTTCTTCCACGACGAGCACAACGGTGCCAACCGAGGAATCCGATGTTGTCACCACCAGTTGTCCAGCAACTCCGCGCAACGTGGTTGCTACTGGTGGTGACAATTCAATCGTTCTGACTTGGGACGAACCCGAAGAAGGGACCCCACAGCCCACTGCCTATTTGGCGCTGGTTTCTCCGGGCGAAGTCGAGTTTCGTATTGATGCCCCCAAGACCACAGCTGTCTTGGGCGGTCTGCTGAATGGAAAGGTGTACGAGGTTCGATTCTTTGCCGAGAACGAATCAGGGCTGAGTGAGTTGGCAGGCCCATTCGAGGTTGCACCGACCAACGGTCTTGACGGGGTAGTCGGGCGTTTGGTTGTGCAGTACGAAGACGGTGTTGCCTCAACCGAGGCGCCGGGTGTGGCAACCGGATCCAGTTCGGTAAGTGGCATAGAACTGGTGCCCGAGGTGGACTTGGGCGATGGCCTGCGCACTGTAGAACTCAGCGAGCCAGTATCCGTTGCAACCGCTGCTCAAATTGTGGCCGAGCTTGAAGCTGACGAACGGGTGAAATGGGCAGAAGTCGACCAGGTGGTCACCACTGCCAGCGCCGAGCCAACAGCCGAGAATCTTGACCCCGATTACCTCGACCGACAGTGGAACATGTGGTCTGAATTCGGCGTTGGCGGATCAAAACTATTTCCCTCAACCTTTGGTCGAGGCCCAAAGGACTTGGGCAAGGGCGTAACGGTTGCAGTAATTGACACTGGCATTACTCGCCATTCGGATTTTGGATCCCGTGTGTTGCCTGGATACGACTTCGTGTCAAGCAGGGCCGAGTTGGCGGCAGCACGGCAAGCAGATGGTGATGAGGTCGCATTCGATGGTGACTATGTCGACGAAGATGAGTACGGCCCCGTGGGTTGGGACAACAACGCACTTGACCCCGGTGATTGGCGCGAAGTAGCGCCAGTGCGCAACAGCAGTTGGCACGGAACCCACGTTGCAGGAATCATTGGCGCGGAAGTAAATAACGCAAACGGAATTGCAGGCTTGGTTCCACTCGTCGACATTCTTCCCGTGCGCGCACTGAGTTGGCGCGGTGGTTTGTCTTCAGATATTGCTGCCTCAATTATTTGGGCGTCGGGTGGAAGCGTCGAGGGTGTTGAAGACAACCCAAATCCAGCTCAAGTAATCAACCTGTCGTTTACGACTAAGGCCGCTTGCAGTGAAACATTTCAAAAGGCGATTGATGCAGCAGTTGCCAATGGCAGTGTTGTTGCCGTTGCTGCAGGTAACGCCAACAGTGATGTGCGCGACTATGCGCCTGCCAATTGCAATAACGTTGTTGCGGTTGGTGCAACCGATGCAACCGGCAAGCGCGCCGCGTATTCAAACTTCGGTGAAGGTATCGACATCTCTGCTCCTGGCGGCGACGTCAACGCAAGTGGAGACCTTGGTGTGTATTCACTTTCCAATTCGGGAGAGCGCGAACCAGGCGATGATTCGTATGCCTATCGACAAGGAACATCGATGTCGGCGGCACACGTTACGGCTGCACTTGCCCGCTTGTCGGCTTTGCATCCGAACGCGAAGCCGCTTGAACTCATTTCGATGCTCACGAACAAAGCATCAGTTCGGCCGTTTGCTGATGATTCGTGTGACGCCGAACAAGAAAAACTGTGCGGAAGCGGCATCGTTGAAATCGCCAGCAACCCACTCAGCCCGGGTTCGCTCACTGCCGCTGCTGGAGTGCGCTCGGTTTCGTTGAAGTGGCCTTTGCCTGTCGACGCATCGATCACCGGAGTGTCGATCAAGTGGGGCACCGATGCAAGTGCGCTTACAAACCAGTTCACCGTTGCTGGCAGAACAGTAAATAGCTTTGTGCATTCGGGTTCGCCGGTGCGGGTGACCAATAAGGCACTTGCATCGAATATCGCAACGCTCACCACCGGCACTGCGCACGGTTTGGTGGTTGGCGATTCGGTCGCTGTTTCGGGGGTGGACGCAACATTCAACGGAACACATGTAATCCGTACAGTCACCTCAACAACGTTTACGTACTCACGAACTGCAGCAAACGTAACTTCGGTTGCGCTGACCACTGCAGGAAATGCGCAACGAGCAGAGTCGCTCACGATCGGTCAAACGTATTACTACCAAATTGCGTATATCTACACCAATAACGCGCAGTCGTGCACCACTGCCTGTATTAGCGACTATGCATCGGTTGTTTCGGCACAAACGCAATTCTTGGCAAGCACGAATTTTGCAAACACAGGCGCAATTCAGACCTACACAGTTCCAACAGGAGTCACATCAATTCTTGTGGATGCTGTTGGTGCTGCAGGTGGTTCCACTGCAACAATCACCGGCGGATTGGGTGGTCGCGTACAGGCATCCATTCCCACCACGCAGGGTGAAGTGTTGTTTGTTTTCGTCGGTGGTACTTCCGGCACGAATGCGGTGGGTTGGAACGGTGGTGGTGCCGGAACTGCGCCGGGCATGGGTGGTGGCGGAGCATCCGACATACGTCGAGGTTTTTCTGTAACGAAAGCTTCGATGTCGGGCACCACTGCAACATTGACGACTACAACTGCGCACGGCTTTGCTGTTGGAAATGCAATTCTTGTGGCGAATATCGGCACAACCTACGACGGCACCTACACCGTTTTGGCTGTTCCAACGACCACAACTTTTACGTACACAAAAACGGGTGGATCAACCACGAGTGAAACGACTGGATTGTCAGGTGCGGTAATTCAAACGTTGCCATCACTCGGTCTGGCTCGCCGAATTTTGGTTGCTGGTGGCGGTGGCGGTGCGGGTTCGCACGCCAAGGCGGGCGGTGGCGGAGAACTCATTGGAGAAACGGCAACAGGCTGGGGCGTTGCGGGTGCTGCTGGCGGCACGCAATCAACTGGCAATGCACTTGCCGTTGGTGGCAATGGAACAACCAATGCTGGCGGTGGCGGTGGCGGTTATTACGGCGGTCGAGGTGGAGCCGATTATGGCGGCGGCGGCGGTGGGTCCTCATTCGTTGATGCAGGTGTATTCGGCGTGGTGCACACCCAGGCATATTCGCTAGCAACGGGAAATGGTTCGTTAAAGATTTCGCTTCCAAACGCTGCCACCATGCCGACACCCACTTCATTTGCGGGCACCGCGTGGTCGAGGACGACAGAACTTACTTGGGCCGCTCCAGTCGTGGATGGCGTAACGGGCTATCGAATTAAATGGGGTACCGACAACACAACTGTCAATCAGATCGATGTTGCTGGCGGAGACGTTCGCTCGTTTACGCATTCCAGCCGACCATTTGCCGTTAGTTCAAAGTCAATGACCACAACGGTTGCAACACTGACAACTTCGGTTGATCATGGATTAGCAATTGGTCAACAGGTTTCGGTAACAGGTGTTGACGCTGTGTTCAACGGCATCTACACCATTGCGTCAGTTCCAACAACGAAGACATTTACTTATGCACGAACGGGAACGGCCGTGTCTGCAACTGCGGTCTCACCAACTGGTTTGGTGCAACGAACAAACAACTTGGTGCTTGGGCAGAACTACTTCTACAAGATCGCTGCCATTTATACCGACATCACTCAGCCGTGCGGAACGTCATGTCTTTCGTCGTACACATCGACAATCACGGTTGATGGAAAAGTGGGCAACTCGCAAACTTTCGAGTTCAACGACGGCACGCACACCTACAAAGTTCCACCCGATGTAACCAAAATTCAGGTTGACGCGCAAGGTGGTGCTGGCGGATCTTCCGGTGCCATTGCCGGTGGTTTTGGCGGGCGATTGCAAGCAACGGTTCCCGTAACACCTGGCGAAACACTGTTTATTTATGTTGGTGGTGGTGGTGGCAATCACTACCCATTTACGTACAAAGTGCCAATCACTGGTGGGCGAAATGGCGGTGGTGCGGGAGTAGGTAACGGCTCTGGTGGCGGTGGCGCAACCGATATTCGTCGCGGGTTTACCGTCACGAATGCGGCGCTCACCAGTAATTTTGCAACACTCACCACGTCTGTTGCTCACGGCTTTGCAGTGAGTAACTATGTTGTGGTTGCAGGTTTAAGTGACACCTTTAATGGCAGTTACATCATTACTGCAGTAACCACCAACACGTTTACTTACGCGAAAGAAGCTGCCAACGTAACTTCTTCCACTGTTGATGGTGCGGTGTTCTACTTAAACCCTGCCCTCGGGCTTTCGCAGCGAGTGTTGGTTGCCGGCGGCGGTGGCGGCGTTGGGCACGCTGCATATGTAGGCGGTGCAGGTGGCGGGTTGGTTGGCGGTGTGGGTGGGTCGCATTCGTGTGGCACCTATTGCGGTGGTTTGGGTGGTTCGCAAACATTCGGAAATGCTTTTGGTGTTGGTGGAAACGCAACGACAACTAATTCTGGTGGTGGCGGTGGCGGTTATCGCGGCGGCTATTCCGGTGGTCAATCCGGTCAGCCAGATGCTCGCGGTACTGATGGGTATTCGGGTGGTGGCGGTGGTTCAAGCTGGACAGCGTCCGACATTGTGTTTGCGACGCATACCCAGGGCTTCCGCAATGGCAACGGTTTGCTCACCATTACTACTGCGCAAACCGCAGCAGTTTCCACGCCAGTAGACCTCGCTGCTTATGGTTGGAACACTCGTGTTCATGTTTCGTGGGCTGCGTCGACAAATCAGGAAACCACTGGTTATCGAATTAAGTGGGGCACTGCATCGGGCGCACTCACGAATGTGATCAATGTTGCTGGCCGCGATGTCGTGGAATATGTTCATACCAGCCGCGCCATGGGTACGCGCTATTTCTATTCCATCGCTGCTGTGTTCACGGATATGAATCAGGATTGCTTGGCGGAATGTCTTTCAGATTTTTCTGCAGAGGTGTCGGACACTCCGCGGTTTACTGCAGCAACAAGTTTCGACTTCACAGAAACCATTCAGTCGTACACCGTGCCGGCGGGTGTTAGCCGTATCAATGTCAGCGCGCAAGGTGCGCAAGGTGGCAGTGCTTCGGCGGTAGGTGGTCTGGGTGGCATTGTTTCTGCCACGATGCCGGTGACAGCAGGTGAAACCCTATTTGTGTTCGTTGGCGGTGGTGGCGGTGACAATCATCCTGCGAGGTACCAAGCGCCAAGTGTGGGCGGATGGAACGGTGGCGGAACAGGAAACAGTTCTGGAGGAATTGGTGGCGGTGGTGGTGGTGCGACAGACATTCGCAGAGGCACTTCGGTAACAAATGCGGTGCTGACGTCACGAGTAGCAACGTTGACAACATCTGTTGCTCATGGCTTTGCTGTTGGCAACTCGGTTGTCGTCGCTGGCGTCGGTGCTCTCTACGACGGGACATATTCAGTAACGGCAGTTACCTCAACAACTTTTTCGTATGCGAAGGTCGAACTCGATCAGGCATCTTCAACAGTGAATGGTGCAGTCATTCGCAACCTGACCACTGCAAACCTCGATCGACGAGTGGTAGTTGCTGGCGGCGGCGGTGGTATTGGCCACAACGTGCGTGTGGGAGGTGCCGGTGGTGGGCTGACTGGCGGTGAAGGTGCAAACCACGGTTGTCCTTCATACTGTGCTGGCCTTGGTGGTTCGCAAACGTATGGCAATGCCTTAGGGGTTGGTGCTTCGGCAACGGTGACGGGGGCCGGTGCAGGTGGCGGCGGTTATTGGGGTGGTTATGCCTCTGGACAAAGCCCGCAGCAGTGGCGCTCGGAAACGGGTGGTTACTCCGGCGGTGGAGGTGGCTCAAGTTGGACTGCCAGCAACCTCAGTTTTGTTACGCACTCTCAAGGTGCAAAGTCGGGCAACGGAAAACTAGAAATTTATGCGCAACAAGGCGGCTCGATTAGCGCTCCTACCAATTTCGATGCCTATGGCTATCAGGCACAGGTGGTGTTGAGTTGGACGCCTTCACCGCAACCCATCGTTTCGGGGTACAGAATCTCGTGGGGTACTTCACAAGGCGTGCTGACGAACAACATTGATGTACCTGATCGTCTGGCACAAAGTTTTGTACACCACGGAAACACATTTTCAGTAACAACAAAATCACTCGCCACAAATGTGGCAACGCTTACGACGAGCTCTACGCATGGAATCGCTGTTGGCAACGAATTCATTGTGCAAGGTGCCGGCGAACCGTTCGACGGCACTTATACGGCCACAACAGGCACGACGGGAACAACCATTAAGTACGCGCGAACAAACGCGAACGTGGCGTTGGCATCCATAAGCCCTGCCGCTGTTGTCTCGCGCACGAAACAACTTGCCATTAACACCACCTACTACTACGAAATCTCTGCGTTGTATACCGATGCCGCACAGACATGCAACACAACATGCGAATCGGGTTCTTCCACGCAGCGTTATGCAACTCCAATTTTTACTCAGGACACAACGTTTGATGCAACTGGTGGAGTGCAAACCTTCACGGTGCCGGCTGGCGTGTCGTGGCTGCAGTTTGATGCGCAAGGTGCTGGTGGTGGCAGGGGTGGGACTGGTATCGGCGGTTTCGGTGGTCGCGTGCAGGGCGCAATTCCGGTTACGTCTGGCGAAGTGTTGTATCTGTATGTAGGTGGCAGGGGCGGAGGTTCGCTCAATGCCACGCAACACGTTGGTGGTTGGAACGGTGGCGGTAACGGTTCCGCTGTGGGGCAGGGCGGCGGCGGTGGTGGCGCTACTGATATTCGTCGCAACAAGCTTGTTGTAACGAACAAAATTATTCAGTCAAGTACTGCAACGTTGACGACTGCAGCGACTCATGGACTGAGTGTTGGTGATTCGGTCATCGTTTCTGGTGTTGGTACCGAATTCAATGGAACATTTACCCTGACCGCAATCAACGCCACAAACAAGACCTTGTCGTATGCGGTGTCGACATCTTCATTTACTGCTGCTTCGTCTTCGGGAACAGTTTCTGGTCCAAGTGCTTGGGACACTGCAGCGTCACTTGCCACTCGCGTAGTGGTTGCCGGTGGTGCGGGCGGTGGCGGCAACGACAAGGTTGGTGGTATTGGTGGCGGGCTCGTTGCTGGTCAGGGTGGAAGCAATAGCTGTGCAAATGGTGCTGCAAGTGAAAACTGTTCCGGTCTTGGTGGCTCCCAAACGTATGGCAATGCTCTTGGTGTTGGTGGAAACGCGGCAGCAACTCATTCGGGTGGCGGTGGCGGTGGTTATTGGGGCGGTTGGGGTGCGGCTCAATCGCCGCAACTAAGTCGCGTCGCAACGGGCGGCTACTCCGGTGGCGGTGGCGGATCCAGCTTCACTTCTGCTGCAGCGCTGTCGTCACTTGACCAACGCACGATTTCTGGAATAACTCACACCAGTGGCTTCAATCAATCCGGTGGAGTGCTCACGCTGTCGGTGCCAACTCGCGCATACCCAACTGGTGTTGAAGCACTGGGTTGGGGTGGATATAACTCAATTAGTTGGGATGCTTCGAACATTACAGGTGTAACGCAATACAAGGTGTACGGCGGCACGACACAGAACCCCACCACGTTGCTAGCAACACTGCCTGTCGGAATAAATGCTTTCGACCATCATCTTGCAACACCAATTGTGGTCTCTCAAAAGGCCCTCACCAGCAACGTGGTAACACTGACAACAGCTTCAGCGCACGGATTTTCGGTTGGCACAGTTGTTTCCGTAAGCGGAGTCGATCCTGCGTTCAACGGGCTTCGAACAATTACCGCAGTTGCCAATACCACCTTGTCGTTCGCATTCACCGCTGCAAACATTGCGTCAACTGCAATTCAATCTGGCGTCGTTCAGTCGGCAAACAGTTTGACGTACGGAACCGCCTATTACTACCGAGTTTCGATCATGACCGGCTCAATCGAGTCGCAACGTTCGACAGAGGTTTCTGCGACGCCCGCTTTGAGCAGTTCAACTTCGTTTGAATCGACTGGTGCTGTGCAAACATTTACGGTTCCTGTCAACGTCAACAAGATATTCATTGATGCACTTGGTGCTGGAGGCGCAAGAGGTACGACAGGTGTCGGTGGCGCGGGTGGTCGCGCGCAGGGCGCAATTCCGGTTACTCCTGGCGAAGTGTTGTATCTGTATGTGGGCGGCAAGGGCGGCGGTTCGCTCACTTCCACGCTGAACATTGGTGGTTGGAATGGCGGCGGTAACGGTTCTGGCGCGGGTGCTGGTGGTGGCGGTGGTGGTGCAACTGATATTCGTCGCAACAAGCTTGTAGTTACGAACAAAATTATTCAGTCAAGTACTGCAACGTTGACGACTGCAGCGACTCATGGACTGAGTGTTGGTGATTCGGTCATCGTTTCTGGTGTTGGTACCGAATTCAATGGAACATTTACCCTGACCGCAATTGACGCCGCAAACAAGAAATTGTCCTATGCGGTTTCAACTGCAACGTTTGCAACTTCTACCTCTTCGGGAACAGTGTCAGGGCCGAGCGCATGGAACACAGCCGCATCACTTGCAACACGCGTGCTCGTTGCTGGTGGCGGCGGTGGAGGTGGAAACAATAACTTTGGTGGTGTAGGCGGAGGCTTGATTGGCGGCGAAGGTGGAAACCACAGTTGCTATCAGGGGTATTGCGCTGGTTTTGGTGGTTCGCAAACGTATGGCAACGCACTTGGTGTTGGTGGCGCAACGGGCCAAACCAATGCCGGTGGCGGCGGCGGTGGTTATTGGGGTGGTTGGGCCTCGGGCCAGGCGCATCTCGACCGAACAGGAACTCTTGGCTACTCCGGCGGCGGTGGCGGATCTAGTTTCACGAGCGCTGACGTTACGTCTGTTTTCCATGCCCAAGGGATGAATTCTGATGCGGGCAGCGCGGTCATCTCGTGGACTTCTACGCCCATCGTTACTGGAGTTCAAGCCACTCCACTGAATGCTTCTATTGCTGTCAGCTGGAATGCGTCAAACCTTGGGTCGTTGTCCGGATATCGCGTGTACGGCGGTACGACTGCGGCACCAACAACATTGTTGGCAACGGTTGGTGCTGGTGTACTGGGCTACACGCACACCGGGTTAACAAATGGAACGACTTACTTTTACCGAATTTCGGCCATAGTCACCGAAAACGGTGTAACTACAGCGACCCCGCTATCGGGTGATGCTTCGGCAACGCCAACGACACTTACGACAACAGACTTTGCATCCACTGGTGCGGTGCAAACTTTTGTGGTTCCTGCTGGCGTGTTGTGGCTGCAACTCGATGCATCTGGCGCGCAAGGCGGCACTGGTAGCACTGGCGTCGGTGGTCGTGGTGGGCGAACGCAGGGCGCTCTTGAAGTAGTGCCAGGAGAAACGCTGTATTTCTATGTTGGCGCAGCAGGTGCTCAAAATATTGGTGGTTTTAATGGCGGAGGTAACGGTTCTGGCGCGGGTGCTGGTGGTGGCGGTGGTGGTGCCACTGATGTTCGTCGTAACAGGCTTGTTGTCACGAACAAAGCACTTGCATCAAATGTTGCAACGCTGACAACTGCATTTGCTCATGGATATAGCGTCGGCAATACGATCATTGTGCAAGGTGTTGGCGAACCGTTTGATGGCACGTACACAACTATTACTGGAACAACGGGATCAACCATTAAGTATTCGCGAACAAATGCGGATATTTCTTCAACAGCGGTAAGTGGAACCGTGTCGGGTCCAAGTACATGGAACACAGCCGCATCACTTGCAACGCGCGTGCTCGTTGCTGGTGGTGGCGGTGGAGGTGGAAACAATAACTTTGGTGGTGTAGGCGGAGGTTTAATTGGCGGCGAAGGTGGAAACCACAGTTGCTATCAGGGGTATTGCGCTGGTTTTGGTGGTTCGCAAACGTATGGCAACGCACTTGGTGTTGGTGGCGCAACGGGCCAAACCAATGCCGGTGGCGGCGGCGGTGGTTATTGGGGTGGTTGGGCCTCGGGCCAGGCGCATCTCGACCGAACAGGAACTCTTGGTTATTCCGGTGGTGGTGGCGGTTCCAGCTTCACGGCAAGCGACGTTGCCGTTCCGGTGCACACTCAAGGATTCAAGTCGGGTGCAGGGTCGCTAACAGTTTCGTATTCGGTAGACAACACGCCACCAGTGGTGACCGGTATTTCATCGCCGAATCCATCTGGTAACTACATCGTGGGGAGAGAAATAACGGTCAACGTTGCGTTTTCAAAAGCCGTAGTAGTTACTGGTACACCAACATTGCTGCTGGATGCTGGCACGCGCGATGTAACAGTCAACTACGTGTCGGGCAGCGGTACTTCTACGTTGACATTTACTTATGTGGTTGCAACTGGAGACTTGAAGGACGAACTTGATGTCAAGAGCACGACTGCGCTCGCTCTTCCAACTTCTCCAGCCGGCACCATTAAGGACCGTGCAGGAAATAATGCGGTGCTCACATTGCCGGAAGTTGCTAGTGCGGCATCATTAAGCGGAAGTAAATTGTTAGCAATCGATGGAGTGGTTCCAATAAAGCCAACCGTACTTACGGCAGCCGGTGTAGATGGAATCACGCTCGATTGGGCGGACAACCTGGAAACAGATTTGAAGGAGTACCGAATCTATTCCTGCTCTGGCCTTGTGGCGTCAAGTTGTTCATCGCTGTCTTCGTTCAGCGTGCTCAGCAGTGTTGTTTCGGGTGTAAGTACGTTCGAGCACATTGCAGTGGGCCGCGGTATTTCGTACTACTACTACGTAACAGCAGTAGACCTTCGCGGCAACGAGAGCCCTGCATCAGACCGCATTTCGTGGATGTTGCCGGTGCCGGTGCTGGTTGCCACTCCAACTGTGGTGGTTGCAACGCCAACAAATGACCTCACACCCCAAGTGACAGGTGCAGCCGACGCGGGCGCGACGGTGTACGTGTATCTCGATGGAAGCTCGACGCCACTCGGTTCAACGGTTGCAACTAGTGAAGGCGCGTACGCATTTTCTCCGCCATCGAACATTTCGGCGGGCACGCACACCTTTAGGGCGCGCGCAGTTGTCACAGGCGTAAAAACAGGAACATCTGGATTTTCAAATTCGGCTTCTGTCGACATCGATACGACGGCGCCATCGCTCTCCAGCATTTCGCGATTTGCTCCATCATCGGAAACCACAGGTTTGGATGCGTTGACTTTCAGGTTGATCTTTACGGAGGCAGTAAGCGGGTTGTTGGCAGATGATTTTGCGATTTCTGGGTCGACGGCCACGGTTTCCCGAATTGCAATGCTCAGTGGATCAACGGGAACGTACGACGTAACCGTTTCTGGAGGCAACCTCGCTGATCGCAACGGAGTAATCGGGCTGACGCTTGCTACGGGGGCAACAGTCACCGATATTGCAGGAAATGCGCTATCGAGCACTACGTCATCAACAACGCCACAAACATACACATTGGACAACCGAAACCCTGTTGCAACAATTACTTCGTCTGCAACAACATTGGGCGGGGCGAATACGGCGACCATTACCTTTACGTTGGATCAATCAAGCACCGACTTTGGTGCTGACGACATTGCATCTGCTGGTGGAACGCTTTCTGGGTTTACCGGTTCTGGCACCACCTACACGGCCACGTTTACGCCAAGCACCGGTTTCTCCGGCACTGCAACAATCTCGGTAGATGCCGGTTCGTTTAAGAACGCAAGCGAAGTGTTCAACACTGCAAGTTCGTTAAACATCACTGTTGATACCACTGCGCCACGTGTGCTGTCGGTGCAGTCGCCAACAACAAATGGCTTGTACAAAGTTGGTGCAGTCATTGACGTCACGGTTACCTTCAATGAAAATATTGCTGTCACAACTGGTGGTGGCGTACCAACGCTGCTGCTCGAGATGGGCGCTACCGACCAAGCCGCTCGTTACCTCAGTGCTTCGGGCGCAGTTGCAACATTTAGGTACACCACTGTTGCTGGCGATGTCACGACAGATTTGGATTTTGTCACCACTTCATCGCTGGCATTAAACGGCGGGTCTATTAGAGACGTGGCAGGAAATGCTGCGAACATCACGCTCATGTCGCCAGGGGCTACTGGTTCGCTTGCAGCAAACGCTGCAATTGGAGTGGACACCGTTGCGCCCCAAGCGCCAACGTCGCTCGTGCTCACACCAATCGGTGGAGTGGTGCGCACCAACAAGCTCACTGCAACGAATACCAACCTCACGGCAAGTGCAACTGTGGTTGCGGGCGAAGCAACAAGTGGAACAGCAACGTTGTACCTAGATGGCGTATCGCTTGCTACCGACTCGACAATCGGTTCGGGCGATGTTTCGGTCACGTTTGATCTTGGAAAAACAACGACAGCAGAGCTGCAGGCCGCGGTTGCTGCAGGCGGCGTGCTCACCGTGAAAACTGCAGACTTGGCAGGCAACTTGTCGCTTGCCAGCACTGGGGTAACGCTTGGTATCGACTACGCGGCGCCAACTATTGCGCTCACAAGCAGCAGGTCGGCATTGCTCACCGGACAGACGGCGACGATCACGGCAACGCTGAGCGAAGCAACCTCCGACTTCGCAGTCGGAGATGTGACGGTGGCTGGCGGTGCGGTAAGCAGTTTTGCGGGTTCGGGCACCAGCTACACATTTACTTTCACTCCCACTGCAAACTCCACTACGTCGATGTCGATCTCGGTGCAAGCCGGCTCGTTTGCTGACGCGTTTGGTAACACCAATAGTGCAAGCAACACGTTGGGCGCAACAGTAGACACTGCGGCACCATCGGTTACTTCGGTATCTTCCAGCAGCGCCGATGGCCCTTACCGTGCAGGTGCAACCTTGTCGATCACCGTTGCATTCAACGACATCGTTACGGTTTCCACGGGTAGCGGTGTGCCAACACTGCTTTTGGAAACGGGAACAACGGATACGAGCGCAACGTATTCAAGTGGTTCTGGCACAAACACATTGACATTCCGCTACGTCGTCCAGGCTGGCAATACATCTTCGGACTTAGACCAACAATCGAATGCGGCACTTGCCCTTAATGGCGGAACCATTCGCGACGCATCGGGCAACGATGCAGTGCTTACGCTTGCTTCGCCTGGCGCAAGCGGTTCGCTCGGTGCCAACAAGGCACTTGTTATCGACACTGTCGCACCAAGCGCCCCAACATCGCTCGCAGCAACGGCAATCGGTGGAACAGTTGTAGCGAATACCTTGCTCGCGTCAAATACCAACATGACTGCCACTGCATCAATTACTGCGGGGCAGGCAACTGGCGGTTCGGCAGAACTGTTGCTCGGGTCTGCAGTTATTGCAACTGACGCATCTATTTCTTCGGGCGATACCTCGCTCAGTTTCACGCTTGGCTTGACAACAACTACGCAAGTGCAGGCAGCCATTGCATCGGGTGGGGTACTGACCGCGCGCCTTATCGATCTCGCTGGAAATATTTCGGCGAGCAGCACTGCGGTCAATCTTGCCGTGGACTATGTGGTGCCAACAGTGGCGCTCACGATTTCGCGCTCATCGTTCAAGATTGGGCAAACCGCCACGGTCTCAGTCGAGCTCAGCGAGTCGTCGAGCAATTTTGTGGTCGGTGACATCTCCGTTACTGGCGGTCTGCTCAGTGGTTTCACTGGTTCGGGCACCACGTATTCGGCGACATTCACCCCAACGAATGGCAGCAATGCACTCAGCGGTTCGCTATCCATTGCATTGGGTGCATTCACCGATGCAGCAGGCAATGCGAGCAGCGCAAGTTCGACATTGACGCTAACGATCGACACACTTGCACCGAATGCGCCAGCTGTTACCGGTACTTCGCCAATTGCTACCAGGAACGCAACTCCCACAATCAGCGGAACCGCCGAGGCAAATGCATCGGTTGCGCTTGTCGACAACAGCAGTACTCCCGTAACGCAGTTGGGTACAGCAACTGCAAACTCGAGCGGCGAGTGGTCGCTTGTGGTGCCCACGCTGCTCGACGGCGACCACGCGATAACAGCAACAGCAACCGACGCGGCCGGCAACACTTCGTCGGCATCCACAAGCAAGACGTGGAGAGTTGACACCACGCCTCCAAGTGTTTCGATGACTGCGGTTGCCGGCAACGACAACGTCACTCGCGCCGAGAAAGACGCGGGTGTGACGGTTTCGGGAACTGTTGAGGCAGGTGCAACCGTGACACTTGCATTCGCAGGTGTAACGCCGACGCCCAGTGCAACAGTTTCTGGCACCACGTGGTCGTACGTCATTACATCCAGTGACTGGACCGCAATTGGGTCGACAACTCCAGTGATGTTTACCGCAACTGCAACCGATGCAGTGGGAAATACTGCTTCGCGTGCGCGAACAGTGGTGATGAACTTGGCGGCAATCGCAGTTCCTGGAACACCGGTACTACTTGCAGCGGATGATTCAGGTACTCAGGGCGACAACAGAACACTTAATCGCACCGTACGGCTTGATGTTGCATTGGAAAAGACCACTGCACCTATTCATGCAGCAGGTCAAGTACTCAAGCTGGTCGATGCGTCGGGGTCGGTTGTCGCTTCTCGAACGCTAGATGCCGCCGATGTTGATGCTGGTACGTACCGATTTACCGTTGGCTCATTGGATGATGGTCTGTATACCTATTCGACAACCATTTCTCGCGATGGAAACACCGCATCTTCTGCATCTTCGCTTGCACTCACCATTGATAATCGCGTGCCAGGCACGCCTGGCGCGCCAGACATGGAACTGGGAAGCGACACTGGCACGTCTGGTTCCGACAACGTCACCAGCAACACTCGTCCGATATTTAGGGTTGCAGTAGATGGTGTGAAGTTTTCAGAAACTGCTTTACTAGTTGCAGGCGACAGCATTGTGTTGTTTGGTGGCAGCGAAGAATTGCATGTCATCACTTTGGATAGTGGCGACATTTCACGTGGATACGCAATATTATGCCCAAGCGTTGCTCTTGCATCGGGAACGTATGTGTTCACTGCCAGCGCAAAGTCACGTGCCGGTATTTCTGGTGCCGCCTCTACATCGATTACTGCAGTAATCGACACCACCGGGCAATCTGCGCCAGGCGCACCCGACTTGATTGCCGAAGATGATGCGGGAACATCGAGCACAGACAACAACACCTCCGTTGTGCAGCCTCGCTTCACTGTTTCACTTGCTGGCACCAGTGCGGTCGCAAATGACATCTTGGAATTGCTCGATAGCGCTGGAACGGTCATTGGGCAAGTCATGCTGGACTCGACTGCAATCTCTGCAGGAGTAGCCACCGTTGCACCTACAGGAACCTTTGCTGATGGTTCGATTGTGGTGAAGGCTCGAATCAAGGATCGTGCAGGAAACCTTGGAACTTCTTCGTCAACGCTCACCATCGTGGTGAATACCGCACTTCCTGCGGCTCCTGTATTGGCACTGACCACTTCTTCCGACACGGGAGCCTCGTCAACCGACCGCATTACGGCACGCAACACGCCAACGTTTAGCGGTACGGGAACAAATGGCGACACGATAAAGATTTACAGCGGCTCTACCGAACTTGGTTCAACGGTTGTGGCTGGCGGAGTGTGGTCAATAACTTTCGCCTCGACTCTTTCCGATGCAACCCATACGTTGCGAGCACAAACCATTGATGCAGCAGGAAACGCCAGCAGCTACAGCGCAAATCTTGCGGTTGTTGTTGATACAACGCGGCCTTCGGCTCCTCAAATTTCCGGATCTCCGTTGTCAAAGAATTCATCTTCGCCAACAATTTCTGGCACTGCTGAAGCGCTGGCAATTGTCAAGTTGTATGCATCAAGTTCGTTGGTTGCAACAACCACTGCCGACCAACATGAGGCGTGGAGCGTTGCGCTGAGCTCGCTAACAGATGCTGCATACAGCATTACCGCATCGGCAACCGATACGGCTGGTAACACCAGTAGTGATTCGACTGTGGCGTCTCTATCGGTTGATACAGCAGCTCCTGCTGCGCCAACAATGAATGCGCTCAACACATTTTCGCTGACGCCAACTCTTTCGGGTACGGGTGAAGTTGGCGCAACTGTTGAAGTCTTTGACGGTGCGGTTTCGCTAGGAACCGCGGTTGTAGGAAGCGGAGGGCTGTGGTCGTTTGCGGTTTCAACCCTTGGTGCCGGTGCGCATTCGTTCACGGCGAAACAAACCGACCCTGCAACCAATGTGAGCGTTTCATCGAACCCTGCACGAACAATGTCGGCTGTGCAAACGGGAGCGCTGATCGGCGCAGACGGCACAGACGACAACGATATTTCGCTCACGGTGTCTCAATACAGCGCAGACGGTTTCACCAATATCGACACCGCTGCGAAAGCGTCGCTGCTTAACGACATCATTGACAAACTTTCGTCATCGGCTGTAGATACACAGTCCGAACTTGAAGCTCTTGCTGCAACCGTTGCGGGCATTTTCGAAACTGCTGCGGGCGGAAACGCATCGCCGGCACTTACACCAGAGGCGCTTGGCGCAATTGGTATCAGCGGAGTAAATGCCGACAATTTGGCTGCCGTGATTGCTGCGCTCGCTGCAACTGCAGACAGTGGCTCGGGTGTCGACTCGCTGAGCGAGTTGTTGTCGGTGGTCGATGCATCCGTTGCGGCTTCAAATGCCGCACTGGCAACAATTTCCAGCTACACCGGATCGAATACTGCACCAACCGCTACAACCTATGAAGACGCAGGAGTGAGTGGTGTAAGTGCAAGCAACATTGGCGCTATCAACTCTGCAATTGCACACTTAGGTCAGACAGCAACCGACACGGCATCGGAGGTGCAGGCAATCGTTGATGCCTACGCAGCGTTGCTGAACGCGGCAGATGGTGTGGCCAATGGTGGAGCGACGCTTTCTGTTAGCCAGTTCCAGACACTTGGCTTGACGATCATTGACACAACGGCAGAAGCTCTATTGCTCAATGCGATCGCAGACGTTGGGTCGTCGAGCAGCATCGATACGTATGCCGAGCTGACAAATTTGGCCAGCATCGTCAATCGCCTCAGCATCGTCGCGGCGGGTGGGACTGCATCGCCATCACTTACCGCCGAAGATCTTGCGGCATTGGGAATGACGGGCGTGACCACTGAAAATCTTGCAGCCGTACTTGCCGCCATTGCTGCCACGGCAGACGATGGAAGTGGCATTAACACCATGGCCAAACTGCAGAACGCAATTGACGAAGGTGTGGCAAATGCGCGCGCCTCTTCTCAAGCAGTGATTGCTGCTTACACAGGTATGAACACGGCCCCAACTCTTGCCGATTACCAAAATGCTGTGATTTCCGGAGTCACGTCGAGCAACATTGCGGCAATCAACAGTGTCGTTGCGCAATTGTCGGCAACCGTAACCGATACGCAAGCAGAGATTCAGGCTGTTGTGGATGCCTATGCGTTGGTGACAGCGGCGGCCAATGGTCTTGCCGACGGTGGCGCCACGCTGAGCGCCACCAACTACGCCGCACTTGGATTAGGCACGATTGACACGTCAGCCGAAGTGAGTTTGATGAACAACGTTCTCGATGGCAAAACTGCAAGCGGGGTAGACACCTATGCAGAGTTAGCAGCAATCGCAGCGGCGGTATCGGGTGTCATTGCCGAAGCAACTGGGGCTGGCGCATCGCCGTCGCTGACCGTTGCCGATTTTGCACTGCTCGGCATTTCGGGAGTGACCGAAAGCAATTTGGCTCAAGTGATTGCCGCGCTACGCGGCGGCGCTAGTGATGGATCAGACGTGGACACCATTTCCGAACTGCGAGCGGTGACCGCAGCCGCAGTAGCCGCGGCAAAGAGCGCGGCCATCAATGTGATCAGCCAGTACGACGGCACATCGGGAAGCACGGTTCCATCGCTTGCGGATTACGCCAATGCCGAAGTAACGGGCGTGACGAGCGCAAACATCGGTTCGATCAACAGCGCATTTGCGCTAATCGAGGCAATTGCAAGTGATGTCACGGCAGAAATTCAAGCTGCAGTAACGGCATATGTTGCAGTACTTGCTGGAGCCGACGGAACCGATAACAACAACACGTCCATCACTGAATCATCGTTTGCTGCAATTGGGCTAAGCACGATTGATACATCAGGAAAAGCAGCGTTGCTGAGCGAAGTGCTGGATGTGAAAGCGCGATCTGATGTGGATGAGTATTCCGAGATCAAGCCGCTCGAGACCATCATCAGCGCAATTTTTGTGGTGGCTACTGGTGAAGCATCAGATACAGAGTTGACTGTTGCGATGTTCACGTCAATTGGCATCACTGGTGTCAATTCGCAAAATCTGCAGTTGGTGATTAATGCAATAGCCGCAACGAACGACGACACCACCGGTGTGGATTCGCTGGCAGAGATTCAAGCGGTTGTCACACAGGTGCGTAGCGATCAAGCGAGTGCGTTGGCAGTCATCAGCAACTACACCGGTTCGAACACGACTCCGACCCTTGCAACGTTTAACGCTGCTGGTGTGGTTGGCGTAGACGCACAGAACATTGGAATCATCAACCAGTATCTGGCTGCGATGTCCATTGTTCAGACTGACACTGTTGCCGAAGTGCAGGCGTTAATCGATGCTGTTATCAAATTGCTGTTGTGCGCAGATGGCATTGCAAATAACAACTGTGCGCTCACGGCCGAAGAGTTTCAGGCGCTTGGTTACACCGAAATTGACACTGCCGAAGAAGTGGCTGCACTCAATGAAGCAATGGACGTACTCGACCTCACTCCAGACGTTCCATCGTCATCTGGCGAACATGCCTCTGCGGCACCGGTGGTTGCGGAAGTGATCCAGCGTTTCACCCGACAAGTAAGCAACCCATCCGACGCAGGGGGCCCGGGCGTTGTCACAGTTCCCACAACGGTTCCAGTAACAGTTCCAATAACAGTTCCAATAACAGTTCCAATAACAGTTCCAATAACAGTTCCAGTAACGGTTCAACCAACCGTCCCTGCAACGGTCGTGCCGCCCTCAACAGTGGCTAAACCTCGTCCTGTTAACCCTGTGACGACAGCTCCGACGGGAGACGCAGCGGCGGTTACACCTGGCGAAGCCGCAGCGGCAATCAATGGTGATGCCACAGTGGCTTCCGTTGTGGTCGATGCATCCAACAAGGCCGTCGTCACTGTCGGCGATGGTGTAGTCATCAACATCACACCGGAGATAGACGTAACTGGGGTGATTAGCGATAACTCGATCTTGCATGTCGTGCAGGGCAGCAGGGTGGAAGTATCGGGCAGCGGTTTTGCTCCAAATTCGCAAGTTGATGTGTGGTTGAATTCCGACCCCGTGTATTTGGGCGCTGCGCAAACTGACGACACCGGTTCCTTCACGCAAGAGTTTTTCCTTCCCCCCGATGCTGCCGTTGGAAATCACACGCTGACGATGATTGGTCTGAACAAACTGGGACAAGAACTCAGTGCGGCGGTAGGCATCGTGGTGCTCGACAAAAAGATTGTTGATGCTTCTGCCGAGCAAACACCAACTACTGATGGTGTTCCATTCGATCCTCAGTCGGACCCCAAGGGAGTTCTTGGTTTGTTGGCCAATCTCGTGGCACTGCTTGCGCTTGCTTCACTTGGCGGAGCCTCAGGCGGCAGCGCAGGTAGGCGCGAAGATGGCGACAGTGATGCAGATGGAGAACGCGGCTCTGGAGATGTCTCCGACGTTGCGGTTAAGCATTACAAAACGGATATTGCCGGCCAAGACAAACTGCGAATGCCAAGAATTTCGGTAATCGATCGATTGATGACGACGGCACCGAGCATGTTGTCGCATCGATCCCCATTAATCAGTCGCGTGATGGTGGACGCAACGTATTTGCGATCTGGCTTCGGCGCATTGTGGCTGATGCTTCCTCTGTTGGGTGTCGTTCTTGGCATCATGTCGGCAATGAACACCAATTTCGATGTGAGGATGCCTTCGCTGATGCTGCTGAGTGCAGTTGTGGTACTCGGAACATTGGATGCGTTCTCCGGGTATTTGGCATCAGTTGTTTTCGCGTTGGCGATACTCGTTGGTGGGGGAGTCCAATCGTCCGACTCCATTCGCGGAGTGGTGGGCATCTGGGTATTCAGCTTCGGCGTGCCACTGCTTGCAACTGCATCACGCCCATTCCGACGAACTGCCCAAGGTGTTGTTGGCGTGTGGGAACGAGCAACTGATGTCGTTCTCATCGCTCTATTCGGTGCATGGGCAGCAGGTGCAATGTTCTCGTCGCTTCCAGGCCTCATTGGTATCAAGCCCGACTTCGCCGATCGTGTTTCACACATTCAAATCGTTGTGTTGATTGCGCTTGTTGTTCGATACTTGCTAGAGAACGCCGTTGCCATACTTGCCCCAACACGCTTGAAAGAGTTTTCTACCGTTTCACTGCAAGATCCTTCGCCAGTTCAAGTTGTTATCTCATCGCTCTTGCGCACTGCCGCATACGTGTTTGTCGCCTCTGTGTTTATTGGGAATAACTGGGCACTTTGGGTTGGCGGCGCTGTCTATCTCATTCCAAAACTGGTGGCGCTTGTCGACGATGCGCTTCCAAACTTCTCGATTGTTCATCGTTATGTGCCGCGAGGAATTTTGAAAGTTGTCTTGATGCTTTTCGTTGCACGTTGGTGGGGAGACATACTTGGTTCGCGCATTACAGACCCAGAACAGATGATCAAAGTTGGTTTTGTTCTCTTAGGTCTCCCAGGAATTGTGCTCACCGTTCTTGGATGGTTTGCGCGAAGCAGTCGTCCGTGGCCAAGCACGTGGTTTACGCGACTCTCGGGAATGCTCGTGCTGATCGTCGGCATCCTCGTGGTCTTTGGCGTACTGCCGTAACCCAAACCTGCGCGAACGAACAGTAAAACCCAAGCCCAGTATGGGTTTGAGAATGCTTGACCGAACACCTGTTCGGGGTTATGGTGACTACGTCGCACCGGGAGAAATACGTACACATCAGGTATCAACCCCGCGACACCCCCCATTTAGGGTGCCAACTTCACTAAGAAACCGAACAGACAGGAATAACAGTCATGGCAAGCAAGGAAAGCAAGCACCACGAGGTAAAGAACAACTCCAATGAGTCCTCGAGCAATCGCCTCAAGGCCCTCGATGCGGCACTAGGCCAGATCGACAAGCAGTTCGGTAAGGGCTCCATCATGCGCATGGGCGAAAAAGACTCCATGACCATCGCCTCCATCCCAACTGGCGCACTTCCTCTCGACATCGCGCTCGGCATTGGTGGCTTGCCACGCGGCCGTGTCATCGAAATCTTCGGCCCCGAGTCATCGGGTAAGTCAACGCTTGCAATGCACGTGGTGGCCGAAGCCCAACGCAATGGCGGCATCTGCGCCTACGTCGACGCCGAGCACGCACTCGACCCTGTCTATGCCAAGGCAATTGGTGTCGACATCGACAACCTGCTCATCTCGCAGCCAGACACCGGCGAACAAGCACTCGAAATCACCGACATGTTGGTGCGCTCGGGTTCACTCGACGTCATCGTCATCGACTCGGTTGCTGCGCTTACACCACGTGCCGAAATTGAAGGCGAAATGGGCGACAGCCACATGGGCTTGCAAGCACGACTGATGAGCCAGGCATTGCGCAAGCTCACTGCCAACCTCAACAAGTCCGACACCATCCTTATTTTCATCAACCAGTTGCGTGAAAAAATTGGTGTCATGTTCGGTTCGCCAGAAACAACAACCGGTGGCCGTGCGCTCAAGTTCTATTCGTCGGTTCGTCTCGACATTCGTCGTATCGAATCCATCAAAGACGGCCCAGAAGTTGTTGGTTCACGCACACGCGTGAAGGTGGTGAAGAACAAGGTTGCACCACCATTCCGTCAAGCCGAATTCGACATCATGTACGGCAAGGGCATCAGCCGCGAAGGCGCAGTGCTCGACATGGCTGTCGAAATGAACATCGCCAAGAAGTCCGGCGCGTGGTTTACCTACGACGGCGAGCAGCTTGGCCAGGGCCGCGAGAACGCCAAGACGTTCCTCATCGAAAACCCAGAAGTCATGGTGCAAATGGCCGAAAAGGTACGCGAGCAGTCTGGTGTAAACGCCGCAGGAGCAGAGGCCCCAGCGTTTACCGAACAAGACGACGAGCCAATCGAACTCGACTAGTCCGCACTAGTCGGTATGTATTCCTGCCGGTGAGCGCCCTACACGCTCATCGGCAGGGCTGCCAATTTTCTTGGCGGTAAACTTTTACACCTGTGACTCGTAACTATGTGGTGCGCACCTTTGGGTGCCAGATGAATGCCCACGACTCCGAGCGCATTTCAGGCTTGCTCGAGCAAGACGGCATGCAGCGCGTCGAGAGCGAAGATGACGCAGACGTCATCGTGTTGAACACCTGTTGTATTCGCGAAAACGCCGACGAGAAGTTGTACGGCACACTTGGCTGGTTGAAGCCATGGAAAGAAGCGGGCATTGCCCAAGGCCGCGAGCGCCAAATCATGGTTGCCGGTTGTCTGGCACAAAAAGATAAAGAACTGGTTCGCTCTAAGGCCCCCTATGTCGACGTGGTGATGGGCACCCACAATGTGCATCGTGCCGTTGAGTTGCTCGACATTGCCGCAACACGTGGTGCAGTCACCGAGATCTTTGACGAAGCCGTTATCGATGATCACGCGCTGTTCCCAAGCGCGTTGCCTGTGCGCCGCGAGAAGTCCTATAACGCGTGGGTCACCATTCAGATTGGCTGCGACAACACCTGCACCTATTGCATCGTGCCAAGTGTGCGCGGCAAAGAGATCAGCCGCCCATTTAACGACATCGTGGACGAGGTGCGACAGCTTGCACAAACCGGAGTAACCGAGGTTTCTCTATTAGGTCAAAACGTGAACAGCTACGGCCGCGACCTCTCACTTACCGCCCGTAAAGACGGCGACACATCAGTGAAAGTGCGCCCACAGTTTGGCGAGTTGCTTCGCGCTGTTGGCGCAGTGGAGGGCATTCGCCGTGTTCGCTATGTCAGCCCGCACCCGAAGGACATGAACTTGGAAACGCTGCAGGCAATGGCGCAGGTGGATGCGGTGTGTGAGCACCTTCACTACCCACTGCAGTCGGGCTCGGATCGCGTGTTGTCGTTGATGCATCGCGGTTACACAGCCGAGAAGTATCTGGCCCGCTTAGCCGAAGCACGCGCACTCATTCCCGACTTGGCCGTTACCACCGACATCATCGTTGGCTTCCCAGGCGAGACCGAAGAAGACTTTCAGCAAACCATGGACGTTGCAGCACAGGCCATGTTCGACTCGGCATACCTATTCATCTTTTCGCCACGCGAGGGCACGCAAGCAGCAACCATGCAGGATCAGTTTGTGGATGCAGAAGTGGCAGGCGACAGGTACAACCGCATCAAAGTGGTGCTCGATCGCACGGCGCTGATTAAACATCAAGAGCGAATTGGGCGTGTAGAAGAAGTCATCGTAGAAGGCGTGAATAAACGAGATGAGAAGAAGATGACTGGTCGCACACGACAGAACAAGTTGGTGCACTTTGCAACGCCCGAGCTATTGCGTGTCGGCACGTACGCCTCGGTGCGCATTGAAGACGCAGCACGGTTCCATCTTTCGGGCACGCTCGTTGATGTGGGTGCCGCGCCAACACACAAAGTGCACCTCTCGGTGCAGGCTGTTGGCCAATAGATGAGTGTCGAACGCAAACCAATAGTCATCCTTGGCCCCACTGCAAGCGGCAAGAGCGACTCGGCCATGTCGGCTGCGCTCAACAATGGCAACACCGAGATCGTGGTGTGCGATGCCATGCAGGTGTATAAACGAATGGACATTGGCACGGCCAAGCCAACCCTGGAAGACCAGCAGAAGGTGGAGCATCATTGCATCGACCTCGTCGAGCCAAGCGCGAGGTTCACGGTGTCCGACTACCAAATAGCAGCACGCGCTGCAGTCGCCGACATTCATGCGCGTGACAAAAACGCGCTTGTTGTTGCGGGCACGGGTTTGTATCTCACATCACTCATTGACGACTTATCGTTTCCTGGCGAGTGGCCAGAAATCAGGCGCGAATTGCAAGAAGAGCCAGATGTGAACACGCTGTACCGCCGGTTGAAGGCGCTCGACCCAGTGGCAGCAGCAAACATCGAACGAAGCAACCGTAGGCGCATTGAGCGCGCGCTTGAAGTGTGCATGGGCAGCGGCAAACCATTTAGCGACAACGCACCAGGCACGGGCGCATACCCCGACAATGGTGTGGTGCAAATTGGTTTGTTGTGGCCGCGCGATGTTTTGGTGAAACGTGTTGCCGAGCGAGTGAACGCAATGCTCAAGTGGGGCTTCCTCGATGAAGTGCGCGACTTGCGCAAGAGCGGAAACATGTCAATTACTGCGAAGCAAGCGTTGGGTTATGCCGAATTGCTGCGGCACCTAGAGGGTAAGTGCACGCTCGAGCAGGCCGTTGGCGACATCGTGATCCACACTCGCCAGTTTGCTGTGCGCCAAGAGCGCTGGTTCCGCCGCGATCCACGCATTACTTGGGTGAACATTGAAAAGAACCCCGTTGCCGAAATCGGTGCGGTATTGGCCAAGCACCTGAACTAGAAATAGAGGGCAATGAGCACGCCGTTTCCCGTCACTATTACCAAGCACAATGGCTTGGGTAACGATTTCTTGGTGCTTGAAACAGCGCAGGTTGCAGCACACTCGAATATCGATTGGCCCGCACAGGCACGGCTTCTGTGCAACCGCGAGTCACACATTGGCGCCGACGGTTTGTTGTTGCTCGGGCGCGTTGCCGAAGACGAAATTTCGATGCGTCTCTATAACTCCGACGGCTCGCTTGCCGAGATGAGCGGCAACGGCATTCGTTGCATCGCGCAGGCCGCCACCATGTTGTACGGCCACAGTGGCGTAGTGCGCTACATGGTGCACAGTGATGCAGGCCTTCGCGAAGTGGTGGTCACGCCGCGCGACGCAGAGGGCAGCGTGGTCGACGCCAGTGTGGACATGGGCCCAATCACTGCTTTGCCCGAAGCCCGCAACTGGGCTGCATTGGGCGTGGATGCAATGCGTCCTGTGGCGCACTTGTCGGTTGGCAACCCGCACGCGGTTGTTGGTGTAGACGATGTGAAGGTTGTTCCATTGCAGCAACTTGGCGAGATGGTGCCGCAAATCAATTTGGAAATAGTGGAGCCTGGCCCGGAAACCAATGCCATCACCATGCGCGTGCACGAACGTGGCGCTGGCATCACCCAAGCCTGTGGCACCGGTGCATGTGCAAGTGCGTGGGCTGCAGTGCAGTGGGGCCTTGTGCCAGCCAAAGCCGAAGATGTATTGGTGCACATGGATGGCGGCGATGTTCGGGTTCGCGTGAACAGCCCCAAGCCGGGCCATGTGACGTTGATCGGCCCAGCCGAATTCATGCAGTCCGCCCAGGTTGAATTGATTCTGTGAGCAACCCATACCAGCAGGCGCTCGGTCAGACACTGATCGACCGCAGCATTCGCGAGCGCATCGTGCTCGTTGGTGTGATTTTTGATGGTCATGACGAAGAAGAAACCGACGAGAGCCTTAACGAACTTGCGCGCTTGATTGACACGGCAGGTGCCGACGAAGCAGCGCGCATGACGCAACGCAGGGCAGCACCCGACCCAACGTTCTTCATTGGCAAGGGCAAAGTGCAAGAACTTAAGGAATTGTGTTTGGCAGTAGATGCCGACACCGTGGTATTTGATAACGAATTGTCGCCAGGGCAGCAGTACAACCTAGAAAAGTTGCTTGGTCGTACCGCCATCGATCGCACCGCAGTAATCCTGGACATCTTCGCGCAGAATGCACACACGCTTGAGGGTAAGGCACAAGTAGAACTTGCGTTGCTTCGTTACAAGTTGCCGCGTTTGCGCAGAGGTATTTCGGAAGCCATGTCGCAGCAGGGTGCAGGCATCGGTTCGCGAGGCCCTGGTGAAACCAAACTCGAAGTTGACCGACGAAAAATTCAGGACAAGATCGTCAAACTCAGCCGCGACCTCGTCAACCTGCACAACAACCGACGCGAACAGGCCAAGAGCCGATCGCGAAGTGGGCTTGGTGCCGTTTCAATCGTTGGTTACACCAACGCCGGGAAGAGCACGCTGCTCAATCACCTCACTCATGCAGGCGTATTAGTAGAGAACAGGTTGTTCGCAACGCTCGACCCAACCACACGCAGGCTTTCGTTGCCTGGTGGCGAGCCCGTGTTGCTCAGCGACACCGTTGGTTTCGTCAAGCGACTGCCGCACGGTTTGGTCGAGTCGTTTAAAAGCACGCTCGAAGTTGCAGTACTCAGCGACTTGCTCTTGCACGTTGTCGACTCCACATCGGTCGACCCACAAGGGCAGATAGACGCAGTGCGTTTGGTGCTGAAGGAAATTGGCGCTGGTGACGTTCCCGAACTCTTGGTATTCAACAAAGCCGACATGGCGCCCGAAGCCGCCGAGCAAATGGTGCAACTGCATCAGGGGTCGGTGGCAATCTCTGCAGTTTCAGGCGAGGGCATCGAGAAGCTGTTGCAAACCATTGGCGACAGAATGCGATCCATCACCGCCGTTGTCGAATTACTCGTTCCCTACGACCGGGGCGATATTGTCGCTGCCGTGCATAGAGAAGGAGAAGTGGTGTCCACAGCCAACGAAGACGACGGCATGCGAATTCGTGCGCGCCTCGCCGACGCGTCTGCTGGCCGGCTCAGTGAGTTCGTTGTTTCTCCTCGTAAGGACGTGGCATGACCGAAGGCTTTGTTCCACCGCCGTACCCGTACGACAGACTCGATGCGTTTAAGGCTGTTGCTGCCAAGCACCAGGGCGGCGTTATCGACTTAAGCGTGGGCGACCCATGCGACCCACCGAGTGCGGCTGTCATTGCCGCGCTATCCACATCAAACCTCGAGCGTGGCTACCCACCATCTATTGGCATCGAGCCACTTCGCGCAGCAGCGCGTAATTGGATGCAACGATCGTTCGACATCGACATCCCGTTGTCGCAGATTGCCGCAGCAGTTGGCAGCAAAGAGTTTGTTGTAACGACACCGCAGTGGATGAAGTTGCGCACGCCATCGCGTGACACCGTGTTGTTTCCAGCCGTCAGTTACCCAAGCTATGCAATGGGCGCAACGCTCTCTGGTTGCAGGCCAGTTGCCGTGCCAATGACCGCATCGGGTGGTATCGACATCAGCAAAATCAGTGCCGACGATGCCAAGCGCGCACTCATGATCTGGATGAACTCGCCAAGCAACCCAACGGGTGCGCTCGACGACATGGAGGCAGTGGTCAAGTGGGGTAGAGCAAACAACGTTCCCGTGTTTAGCGACGAGTGCTATGTGGAGTTCACGTGGCAAGGCAAGCCAGCCACTGCATTGCAATACGGCACAGAGGGTGTCATTGCGTTGCACTCGCTATCAAAGCGTTCCAACCTTGCAGGTTTGCGCGTTGCTTTCTACGCAGGCGACGCCGACATCGTTCACTACTTAAAAGAAGTACGAAAACATGCTGGGCTCATGGTTCCTGGCCCCGCACAAGCAGCGGGCGTCGTTGCACTCAACGATGTTGAGGGCGTAAAGGTGCAGGCGCAGGTGTATCGCCGTCGTTTGGAACGCACCGCCCAGGTATTAAGCAAGTGGTCGGGCCGAACCATCGATTTGCCAGCCGGCGGTTTCTACTTGTGGTTCGACGCAACGGATGGCTGGGAGTTTGCCGAGCGTTTGGCAACGGAAGGCGGCGCGCTCGTCAGCCCTGGCGATTTCTACGGTGAGGGTGGCTCGAACAATGTTCGTGTTGCGGTGGTGCAGCCCGATGATCGCATCGAGTTGCTCGCCCAACGACTAAATAAGTAGTCATTCGGTTATTGTCTGAGGGTTACCTCTCACACGTTCGTGTTTGGTTCCTAGGACAGGACAGTGTTATGAGTCGTTTGCATCGTGTGGTTGTTGTTGCCGTGTTGGCGTTTGGTGTGATGTTGACAAGTGCTGGCGGTGTGGTTGGCGCCAAGCCGCAACCTGCTCCTGGCGGGGTGTGTTCGAAGGTTGGGCAGGTTGTTTCGGATCCAGTTCCGTTGGTGTGTAAGCAAACTGCAGTCAAAGGGTTGCGTTGGCGCAAGGCCCTAACTACTTCAACTACCACAACGACTACGACTACGTCAGTTGCACCTTCTACAACTGTGGCTGTGGTGCCAACAGTTTCGTTAGCTGCAACGTTTATTGATAGCGGCACGTTTCCTAAAGCAGCCGTGGTCACCGCCAATGTTGCTGGCACGGTGTATCTCATTGAAGGTGCTTCACCTGTAAGCACAGTTTCAGACATCACGTCTGCCCGCTATTACCGATGGACATCTGGTGTAGTTACGGCAAACACCCCGACATCTATTGCGTTAGATGTGAATGTGTTAACTAACGGGTATTACCGGGTGTTTGTTGCCAACAGTCAAGGTGTGTTGTCTGCGCCAGCTTTCAACAAGGTGACTATCAGCATTTCTCGTGCATCGGATGTTGCGGCATTGTCTTGCGCTGCGGGAGGTGTTTGTGCAGTTGGTGAAACGGGGCCAGGCGGGGGTGTGGTGTTCTATGTTCAAGCTGCAGGTGGCACTTTCTCTTGTGGGGCGACTCTCGCGTCAACTTGCCGATATCTGGAAGCCGCACCGACAACGGGAACAAATAGCTGGAGCGATGCGCAATATGTGTGGTCAGGCAACACGTCGACATTGATTGGCTCTGCCGCGCAAGGTGAAGGAGTGGGTACCGGTTACAAAAATACTGAAGCAATTGTCGCGCAAAGTTCGACCGCAAATAGGGCGGGAACGATTGCTCGCGCATATCGCGGACCAAACAATCTTTCCGACTGGTATCTGCCATCGAAAGGCGAGCTGAATGAGTTATATCGCGAGAGGGTTAGGATTAGTGGTAATTCGGCTGTCAGTTATTGGAGTTCCACTGAGGTCGATGCCAACGTCGCGTGGATGCAACATTTCTATAACGGCTTTCAGGGAGACGACGCCAAGTCGACCGGCACGTACTATGTGCGTCCAGTGCGAGCTTTTGGAGGCCTGTTGGCATGTGCTGATGGTGGTATTTGTGCAGTTGGTGACACTGGGCCCGGAGGCGGAGTGGTCTACATTTTGTCGACAACTTCTGGCAATACCACTGGCTTGACGTTTGAAGCGGCGCGTAACGATTGGAACGGCAGTGCGCCCGACGGTACTGCAAAATGGTGTGGTGCAGGAACAGCAATTTCGGGCCTTGGCACGGCAATCGGAACGGGCTCATCAAACTCCTCCACACTTGCTACGAGTTGCTCGTCAACAGGAACGGATGATGCTGCGGAATATGTACGGGGCAAAACAATTGGTGGGAAAACCGATTGGTTTCTACCTTCACGAGACGAGGCCTTGGCGATTTACACGCAGCGCTCAGTGTTCACGGGTAATTATGCAATCAATGAGCTGACCGTGGATACTGCGCGTTATCTCACGTCGACACAGGGAACGTTGGCGGGGAATGCTCTCGGAGCGTACTTACAAGGTTCGGGATTTCCGGGAACCAGCCAAGACTTAAGTAAGACGTTCGGTTTCAGCATTCGACCAGTCCGATCGTTTACTGCAGGTTCGTAAATTAGAGACGACGCAACACGGTGACGAGCTTGCCGTATACCGACACCTCGCCAGTTTCGAAGACCATTGGTTTCATGGTGGCGTTCGAAGGTGTGAGCGTGATCTTGTTGCCGCTCTTTGTGAATGTCTTGATGGTTGCCTCGTCGCCGGGAATGCCTGCAACAACAATGTCGCCGTTATTGGCGGTGGCTTGCTGACGGCAGACGACGAAGTCGCCATCCAGAATGCCAGCGTCGATCATGGAGTTGCCGCGTACGCGAAGCATGAATAGTTCGCCGTCACCGGTGAAGTCCATTGGGAGGGGAACGAGTTCTTCAACGTTCTCTTGCGCGAGCACATTGACGCCTGCGGCAACGTCGCCAACAAGGGGAACGTGCTTTGTCGGCCTGCGCTCCATGGCAACACCGCTTGATGCTTCGTAACGAACTTCGATGGCGCGTGGCTTCGTTGGGTCGCGGTGGAGGTAGCCCAGTTTCTGCAATGTGCCCAGGTGATTGTGCACGGTGGCCGAGGAGCTGAGGCCTACGGCCTCGCCAATCTCGCGGACGGAGGGCGGGTAGCCGCGGTCGCGCATGTTGGTTTCGATGAAATCGAGGATGCCGCGCTGGCGGTCGGTGAGCTGGGTGTGGGCTGGCTGGGGGGCGGAAGTCATGGGTTCATCGTACGGGTGTTCGCCCGCCGAGTCAAACACCTGTTCGGAGAACACCCGTTCGCCTAAATCCAACAACTACGAACACCCGTTCGCTATGGTGGATGTAACCCCGAATAACCCTTCTACACAAAGGAACCCCCATGGCCTTAGCTCTCCACCACACACACCCAGTTTCCCGCCCAGTTCGCGCCAAGGCTCCTCATTTGCGCCTCATGCCCACTCCGGCCCCCATTCAGTTGCCCAAGGTGTCGGCGGCTACCTACCGCCGCAGGCGTTTGGTGGCAATGGCAGCCATTGCCTTGGTCGGGGCGCTGGCCTTCGGCGCCCTTTCGGGCACGCAAGCCGAGGCCGGCTCGGCCAACAGTTCGGCTGCCAATGCACCACGGTTCGTCATTGCACAACACGGCGACACGTTGTGGGCAATTGCCCGTCGTGTTGCACCAGAAGGCAACATCGCCGAGCTCGTCGAACAACTTGTAGTGCTCAATGGTGATGCCATTCAAGTTGGTCAACAAGTTCGTATCCCGTAATCGCATTTATTGCAGGTACTACTGTGTTATTTGTGCATTGCCCAAGTTGTGCGTTCGACGATACGAAAGTGATCGATTCGCGTATGTCCGAAGAGGGCAGCGCAATTCGTCGCCGACGCAACTGCAGCCAATGCGGATATCGCTTCACCACCTACGAGCGCCTGGAAGAGCAGCCGTTGTTTGTGCTGAAGCGGGGTGGGTCGAAACAGCCGTTTGATAGGGCCAAATTGATGTCGGGCATTCAGGCCGCAGTCAAGGGGCGCCCAGTGGACGACTTGGCAATTATGGAAATGGCCGAGCGCATCGAGGACAAATTGCGTCTACAAGGTGGCGACGTCACCAGCAGCCAAGTTGGTCACTCTGTGCTGGAACAACTTCGCGAGATTGACGAAGTTGCATACATGCGTTTTGCAAGTGTGTACAAAAACTTTGACGACGCAGCCGATTTCAAACGCGAACTTGCGTTACTCGAAAAACACTCCAGCGCATCACGCGCATAGTTGTTAGCGCGTGTAGCGCAGAAACAAAAACCCGTCGTCTTCGCACACGTGTGCAAGTTGGAAACGCTGCAACACGTCGGTTGCGCCAGCAGCCAAACGTGGGCCCAAGCCGCCAACAATGTTTGGGCTTACCGTCACATTGATTTCGTCGACTAAGTCGGCTTCCACCATTGCGGCGTTCAGTGTTGGGCCGCCCTCGAGTTGGGCAAAGTTTCCCTGCAATTGTTGAACGGCCAGAGCCAAATCAATTGTTGTGGTGCCGGCGCGAACACATTCGACACCTGCTGGCGTGGCTGCGGTTTCGGTGGTGATGAGGAAGCCCGAGCCGCTGGTGAATAAGGGCATGTTGGTGTCGATAGTGGCGCTGCGGGTGACCACACCAACGCGAAGGCCCGGCTTGCTTGGTGGGCCATAGTCGTCGACAACAACGGTGCTTGCGCCCACGATGATGACGTCGGCGAGTTTGCGAAGGCCAAGCAGCACCGCCAAGTCGGCTGGGCCGCCAAGGGCGCGCGAGTTGCCGTCGACAACGGTGCTGCCGTCAATGCTCATCACCATGCACATGCCAATGGTGGGGCGGGTGCCTCCGTTTGAGGTTGCCACGCGATTGCGGGCAATGCCGTAGGCCTCTTCAACCGAGATTTTGCTCATTGGGTTTGGGAAGAGGCGTTGCACTGCGTTTCAGCCTATTGCTCAGTGCGTTATCTGTGGCACGATAAGGAGATGACCATGACGCCAACAGAGCGCACAGTGTTTCGTACTTGTCCATTATGTGAGGCCACGTGTGGTTTAGAGATCACCGTAAAAGACGGGGCCGTGGCTCGAATCAGAGGCGACCGTGATGATGTGTTCAGTAAAGGTTTCATTTGCCCAAAGGGCAGCACGCTGAAGCAATTGCACGAAGACCCAGACCGACTTCGCAAACCAATGATTAAGCGCGATGGCAAACACGTTGAAGTGACGTGGGACGAAGCGTGGGCAGCAGTTGAGCGCGGGCTAATGGGCGTGATTGAGAAGCACGGTCGAGGCGCTGTCGGTGTGTACTTGGGCAACCCAAATGCGCACAACTTGTCGTCACTGATTTATAACCGAGTGTGGTTGCAGGCGCTAGGCACGAGGCAACGATTCAGCGCGTCGTCGGTGGATCAATTGCCAAAGCAAGTGAGTTCGGGCTACATGTTCGGTACTTCTGCTTCGGTTGCCATACCCGATCTTGATCGCACTAATTACATCTTGATGTTGGGTGCAAACCCATATGCATCTAACGGCAGTTTGTGCACCGCGCCAGATTTCCCAGGACGCTTGGAAGCAATGCGCGAGCGCGGTGGAAAACTTGTGGTGATCGACCCGCGCAAGAGTAAGACGGCAGAAAATGCCGACGAATGGATTGCCATTCGCCCGGGTGCAGACGCGCTGTTGTTGGCGGCAATTGCAAACACCATTTTCAGCGAAGGCTTGGCCAACGTTGGCGATCACGTGAGGCCGCACATTGCGGGGCTCGATGTATTGCCATCAGCACTTGCACCGTTTACTGCAGAAGCGGTAACGAAAGCAGTGGGCGTAGACGCCGACACCATTAAGCGGTTGGCGCGCGAGTTTGCCGCGGCCGACAAGGCCTTGGTTTACGGACGCATTGGCACGTGCACCGTCAGCTTCGGCACAACCGCTAGCTGGTTGGTAGATGTGGTCAACACCATTACGGGAAACCTGGATCGCGAGGGTGGCGTCATGTTTCCAACCCCTGCTGCGGGCGGCCCAACAACGCGTGGCGCAAAAGGCACGGGCAAGGGCTTCCAGATTGGTCGTGGCTATTCGAGGGTGCGCAATTTTCCGGAAGCGTTAGGCGAGTATCCCGTCAGTGTTTTGGCAGAAGAGATTGCAACGCCGGGCGATGGACAAATCAAAGCGATGATTACCGCGGGCGGCAACCCCGTGTTGTCTACACCAAACACGCTGGCGTTGGAAGATGCAATGAAGTCGCTCGAGTTCATGGTGTCGGTCGACATTTATCTCAACGAAACAACACGTTATGCAGATGTGATTTTGCCGCCGCCGTCGCATCTGGAGCGAAGCCATTTCGATTTGGTATTCACCGGTTTTTCAATTCGTAACGTGGCTAATTACAGCGAGCCAGTTTTCGAACGTGATCCTTCGCAGCCAGACGAGTGGGAAATCTTTTTGAAGATTGCAGGCATTGCGCAAGGCATGGGCGCTGGTGTCGACCCAGCAGTTGTCGACGACTTCACACTTGATGCGTTTATTGGAAGCATCATGAAAGATTCTTCTTCGCCAACCAATGGCTTGACTGCCGAGCAAGTGCGCGAACAACTTGATGCAACGGGCGCGCGCGGCGCAGACCGCATGTTGGATTTGATGTTGCGCACAGGGCCATATGGCGACGGGTTCGGCGAAAACGCCAATGGCATCAGCCTGCAGCACATGAAGCAACACCCGCACGGCATCGACTTTGGACCGCTCGAGCCACGATTGCCAGAGATGTTGCGCACCGTCAGTGGCAAAGTAGAGCTTGCGCCGCCAGCTCTGCTTGCCGACTTGCCGCGTCTCGAGCAATCGATGCACGAAGTTGACGATGAGCAGTTGGTGTTAGTTGGTCGTCGTCATCTGCGATCAAACAATTCGTGGATGCACAACATTGAAGTGCTGGTGAAAGGCAAACCGCGTTGCACGTTGCAGATGCATCCCAACGACGCTGCGCGGGTTGGCCTGAAGGAAGGCGAGCAGGCGCGAATTACAAGCCGTGTTGGTCACGTTGATGCAGTTGTCGAATTTACGTCGGACATTCGAGAGCGCGTAGTCAGCCTTCCGCATGGTTGGGGGCACGACATGAGTGGTACACAAATGAATGTGGCTGCGAAGCGAGCCGGGGTTAACTCCAACGTGCTTACGGACCACAACGAGATGGACCCCCTTTCGGGCAACTCGGTGATGAACGGCATTCCTGTCACGGTCTCGGCGCTCGTTTAGCGAGTTATCAACAGGCTGGGGGTAGTTGTCCACCTATTTGGCCCAATGTCCACAAGGCTGTCCCCAGAAAGAAAAAGAAATACACAGGGTTATCCACTTCCTTCCCACAGGGGTATGGCCGTAACCTCCCATTCGAGGCCAGTTATGACATTTTGATTTCTTTTTTGGAAGTCTCGCAAAGCGTTACTGGGTAAGGGAATGAAATGCCGAAAAAAAGTGAGGGATGATTGACAAGAGGGAATTACAATGCTGTAATCAATCCCTACCAGTTGTGGATGGATCTGCAAAGGGGACAGTTTCAACACAACATGTTGTGGTCGAGTTTTTGGCCCTAGCTGCGGTGGAGGCCTGACCCCCTTGGAAATCCCTCCAGAGCCAGTGGATAAAGGGATTTAGCAGTTTTCAGCAAAAGAAGTTCTACAAACGACTACAAACACAAGTAAGGAAACCACAATATGTCACTCGCACCAGAGCGTCTCACTATCGGCATCGGACGCAAGTTCACTACACCAGAGGTGCACCCCTACGACCAAGTGGCGTGGGAAAAGCGCGACGCGCGCATCAACAACTGGAAAGACGGCAGCATTGCCTTCGAACAACTCGGCGTCGAGTTTCCCGTGGGCTGGTCGCTAAACGCCACCAACATCGTCACCCAGAAGTACTTCCGCGGCACGCCAGGCACGCCAGAGCGCGAGCACTCATTGCGCCAAGTCATCGACCGCGTCTCCAACACCATCGCCGATTGGGGCATCGAGGGCGGCTATTTCGCCGACACCGAAGAGGCCGAATCCTTCCGCGACGAACTGAAGTTCATTTTGGTGACACAGCGCGCAGCATTCAACTCGCCAGTGTGGTTCAACATTGGCGTGCCAGGTGTTCCACAACAGGCAAGCGCTTGTTTCATTCTCGCCACCGAAGACACCATGGACGGCATCCTGAATTGGTACCGCGAAGAAGGAATCATCTTCAAGGGCGGTTCGGGCGCAGGCATCAACTTGTCCAACATTCGTTCAAGCGCCGAACACCTGAAGGGTGGCGGCACCGCATCCGGCCCAGTCAGCTTCATGCGTGGCGCCGATTCGTCGGCGGGCACCATCAAGTCGGGCGGCAAGACACGTCGTGCCGCGAAGATGGTCATTTTGAACGTCGATCACCCAGACGTCGAAGAGTTCATCTGGTGCAAGACCCGCGAAGAGCAAAAGGCACGTGCATTGCGCGACGCCGGCTTCGACATGGATCTCGACGGCAAAGACTCGTTCTCCGTCCAGTACCAAAACGCCAACAACTCGGTGCGCGTCACCGACGAGTTCATGCACGCAGTCAAAGAAGATCGCGACTGGACGTACAAGGCCGTTAAGGATGGTGCACCAGTTCGCAGCATTCGTGCCCGCGACTTGTGGCGCCAAATTGCCACCGCCTCGTGGGAATGCGCCGACCCAGGCTTGCAGTTCGACACCACCATCAACAAGTGGCACACCGCGCATGCAACGGGCCGCATCAACGGTTCCAACCCATGCAGTGAATACATGCACATCGACAACTCGGCGTGCAACCTTGCATCCATCAACTTGTTGAAGTTCCTCAGTGATGACGACATCTTTGATGTAGACGCATACCGTCACACCATCGAAGTGATGTTCACCGCACAGGAAATTCTTGTAGGCAACGCCGACTACCCAACAGAAAAGATTGGCGAGAACAGCCACCTCTTCCGTCAGTTGGGCTTGGGCTACGCAAACATTGGTGCGCTCTTGATGGCGCTCGGTATGCCATACGACTCCGACGGCGGCCGCGCTTGGGCCGGTGCACTTACCTCGATGATGACTGGCCACGCGTACGCCACGAGCGCACGTATCGCCAGCCGCATGGGGCCATTTGCCGGCTTCGCAGCTAACGAGCGCTACATGCTCAACGTGTTGCGCATGCACCGTGATGCCAATGCCGAGATCGTCAATGCACACGTTGTGCAGCAAGATCTCGTCAACGCTGCAACCCTCGCATGGGACAACGCAGTGCGCGACGGCGAAGAGTACGGCGTTCGCAACAGCCAGGCAACGGTGCTTGCACCAACTGGCACCATCGGCCTCATGATGGACTGTGACACCACTGGTATCGAGCCAGACTTGGGCCTGGTCAAGTTCAAAAAGTTGGTTGGCGGTGGCAACATGTCCATCGTTAACCAGACAGTGCCACGCGCACTGAAGAACTTGGGCTACGAAGGTCCGGTCATCGATCGCGTCATTGCATACATCGACACCAACAAGACCATCGTCGGCTCACCCGACTTGAAGGCCGAGCACTTGCCAGTGTTCGCCTGCTCAATGGGTGACAACACCATTCACTACGAAGGTCACGTGCGCATGATGGCAGCGGCTCAGCCGTTCTTGTCGGGTGCAATCTCCAAGACAGTGAACATGCCAGAAGAAGCAACGATCGAAGAGATCGAAGCACTGCACATGTTGTCGTGGGAACTCGGCATCAAGGCTGTTGCTATCTACCGCGACAACTGCAAGGTTGGTCAGCCATTGTCCACCGCCAAGAAAGACGGCGAAAAGGGCACGGCCGATGCAGCCGCTGCGACAACACAAGTTGTCGAGCGCATTGTTGAAAAAGTAGTGATGCAGCCAGTTCGTCAGAAGCTTCCACGTTCACGTCGTGGCCGCACATTCGAATTCCGCGTTGCAGACTGCAAGGGCTTTGCCACTATCGGCGAGTACGAAGACGGTCGCCCAGGCGAAGTGTTCCTCACTGTGTCGAAGCAGGGTTCAACACTTGCCGGCATCATGGACTCGTTCGCAAAGAGCGTGTCGTACGGCTTGCAATACGGTGTGCCACTGCGCGCATTCGTCGAGGCATTCATCAACACCCGCTTCGAGCCAGCCGGCATGACCGACGACTCCGACATCCGCATGGCATCGTCCATCATCGACTATCTCTTCCGCCGCTTGGCAGTCGAGTATCTATCGGCCGATGAGCGTTCCGAATTGGGTATCTACACCCGCGAAGAGCGCATGCAGCCAACGTTGCCAGGTGTTGAAGAGTCGGTCACCGACACAGCACAAGGCGTAGACGTCATCAGCGATCCAAAGACCATCCCATCGGTTCAGGATTTGGTTGCACAAATGGATCTCTCCGCACAGCAGTCACACGCGGCAGCATCGACACCAGCAAAAACTGGCGCAATCTGCTCGTCGTGCGGCTCGGCCAACATGCAGCGCGCAGGTGCGTGCTACGTATGTGGCGATTGCGGTTCGTCCAGCGGTTGTTCCTGATCCGTCTTGAACAACGCCACACGCAGCGAACTCACACCCCCGTCCACTGAGAAAATAGATGCTCTCACTGGGCTGAGGTGGTTCGCTGCCCTGGCGGTTGTTCTCGATCACAATGTGCCCGGCGGTTACACGCCACGAGCGGTTACGCAGTTCTTCGCCAGTGGAAGCATGGGCGTCACCGTGTTTTTCGTGTTGTCCGGCTTCGTGCTGGCGTACAACTACGACGGCAGGGGGTCGCTGTTATCACTGGGCGCGTTGCGCAGTTTTTACGTCAACCGCATTGCTCGGATTTACCCGCTGTACATCGCTGCATTCCTGTTCGTAGCCTTGCCCGACCCAGGCTTGCTCGATGGCCCGTGGTGGCAGCACGTGTTTTTGCTGCAGACATGGCACCCGAATCTCGACTTCGTTTTTCAAGTCAATGCACCATCGTGGTCTGTCTCGGTGGAGTTATTCTTCTACGCGTGTTTCCCACTGTTGATGGTTGCAGCGCGAAAGGTTTTGCGATCCACACGAAGCTCGGTGATTGCATTTTTCGCATGCAGCGCCGCACTCATAGCAATCGCCGCGTACTTTCAACAACGTGGTTGGGCCGCATACCCTCCAGACGATCCTGCGTCTGCATTTCGTTGGATCTATCGTTCGCCGCTATTCCGTCTGATCGATTTCATGCTCGGCATCGTTGCCTTCAAATTCGTGCAGTCACTGCGAGGCAAATCAACCATGAATCTCACTAATGCATTGCTGGTTTCTTCACTTGTCTGGATTTTTGTGACTATGGCGTCACCATGGCCGGCCGAGTCGCCGTGGAAATACGACAGCGTGTACGCAATCCCTAGCGCCATGCTCATTAGCGCCCTTGCAATGCATCCCTCGATAGTCAGTCGCTTTTTGTCTACACGTCCGCTCGTGCTTCTGGGCGAAAGTTCGTACGCGTTTTACATTCTTATGGCCCCGCTTGCCATGTTCGACAGGCCTCTGTGGTTCGGCTTCACTAGCCGAGGCACGTTTGCTTTCTTGTTCGATATAGGGGCAATGATCGTCCTGAGTTATGGGGCGCATCTACTGATCGAAATACCGGCTCGCACGTTTATCAAACAACGCTTAAGCCGTCGTCATGCAACACAGCATTAGGAAGCCGGTCGAACTGGCCTGGTTTGCGGCGCTGTGCGATGACGATTACGAGTTTCTTGGTGTAACCGACCCAAAGCTTGCAAGCTCGTGGCTGCACTGCAGCGACATTGTGTTGCGTGCCGAAGAAAACGGCTTCGACAACATATTGCTGCCATCGGGTTTCGAACTAGGAATAGACGCAACAACATTTGCAGCGGCGGCAAGCGTTGTCACCGAGCGAATCAAGTTGTTGCTTGCGGTTCGTACGGGTGAGGTGGTGGCCCCGCAATTGGCGCGACAAATCTCTACGTTGCAGGACATTTCGGCTGGGCGGCTCACCATTAACGCCATCTCCTCCGACATTCCCGGTCAGTCGCTTCCCAGTGATGCCCGTTATCGGCGTACCACCGAGTACTTCGGCGCGGTCAAGTCGTTGCTCAATACGGGCAGGGTGGATATCGATGGCGAGTTTGTTCAACTGCACATCGATGCGCCCCGGGTCTCGCGCAATCAGGCAAGCCTTGGCTTTGGCGCTCCGCCTATTTACTTCGGCGGGCTGTCGAGCGAAGCACGCGAATGCGCAGCGCACATTGCCGACGTGTACTTAATGTGGCCCGACATCACTGCAAATGTGGCAAGTGTTCGTACCGATGTCGAATCGCGTGCGGCAGCCGTCGGCCGCACAATGCGTTATGGCTGGCGCTCTCACGTTGTTGTTCGTGAAACCGAAGCCGAGGCACGCGAAGCGGCAAGGCTGTTGCTCTCCAGATTGGATGACGAGACGGGTGAGGCAATTCGCGCCAAGTCGCTCGATTCCAAATCGGCCGGTGTCACGCGGCAAAGCGAACTTCGCGACAACGCCGACGCCGATGGGTACATCGAACGCCATTTGTGGGCGGGGGTGGGGCGCGCCCGCAGTGGTGCAGGCGTAGCCATCGTTGGCGACCCAGACCAGGTGACGGCCAAGATCAACGAACTGATCGACGCGGGCATAGATGCATTTATCTTTTCTGGGTACCCGCACCTAGACGAGTGCGACTTGTTTGCCAAATACGTGTTGCCCAATATTGAGCACGCGCCTCTAGTGGCCTAGGGGTTGATGCGGCACGGCATGCGCTTGATGCCGTTGATGAAGTTGCTTTGCAGGTAGGCGGGCTCGCCAGTGATCTGCAGGTTTGGCATGCGTCGACGAATTTCGTCGAACATCACGGCAATTTCACGACGTGCAAGGTTTGCGCCCAAGCAGAAGTGCGGGCCGCCTGCGCCGAAGCCAACTTGCGCTGGTGCTGCGGCGCGGGTGACATCGAATGTGTATGGGTTTGCATACACGTCCTCGTCGCGGTTGGCCGAGTTGTACCACATCACGATTTTTTCGCCCTCTTTGATTTTGACTCCACGAATTTCGGTGTCGCGGGTTGCTGTGCGGCGGAAATGAATAACAGGTGACGCCCAGCGAACAATTTCTTCGACGGCAGTTTTTGTATTGGCATCGAAGTTGTTGAACCACTTAGCGCGTTCGTCGGGTTGCAACGAAAGTTGGCGCATGCCGTGGCTGATTGCGTTACGTGTGGTTTCGTTTCCTGCAACCACAAGCAAGATAAAGAAGCTGCCAAACTCTTGCGACGACATGCGGTCGCCGTCCACGATGGAGTGCATCATCACGCTGGTGAGGTCGTCCGTTGGGTTCTTCAAACGGGCCTCACCCAGCGCTTGCGCGTAAGCAAAGATCTCAAGCGCAACAGTGATCAGGTTCTCAAGAGTTCCGCCAAAGTCCGGGTCTCCGGCGCCAAGGATGACATTGGTCCAGTCCAAAATCTGGCGCTCGTCGCTTTCTGGAATGCCCATCATTTCGCAAATGATCTGCAGCGGAAACGGTGCGGCGATGTTGTCGACAAAATCAAACTCGCTGTCGCCAAACTTTTCAATCGCTCGATCTACGACGGTTCGGGCTTTGTTTTTCACGTACTCCTCAACGCGCGAAATTTCTTTTGGTGTGAAGCCCTTGGAAACGATGGTGCGCAGTCGCACGTGCTTTGGGTCGTCCATGCTGATCATGGAGCCAAAGAATTCGTTGAGTTCAACCGTGAGGTCGGGGATATTGGTGCCCTTGCCGCTGCAGAACAAGTCTGGGTTGCGGCTGGCATGCCAGATGTCCTCGTGCTTGGTGAGTGCCCAGTAGCCGGGCCCAACGGGGAAGTTGACGAGGGGTATTTCCTCAAAGAATTTGACGGGGGCCTTGCGACGCAGGGTGGCGAATGTGGATTCCCGCAATTGCTGGGGGGCTTTCCAAAATTCGGGGTCGGAGATGTTGATGCTGTCGAGCGCCACTTCGGTGAGTTCCATGGGCAAATGGTACCGTTCTACAACTATTCATTCAGGATCGAACGGAGCCAAAAATGTCCGAAGCAGTCATTGTCGCAACAGCCCGCAGCCCAATTGGTCGTGCAAATAAGGGCAGCCTTATCGACTTGCGCCCGGACGACATGTCGGCGCAAATTGTGCGCGCACTGATGGCCAAGGTTCCACAGGTGAAGGCCAGCGACGTGGAAGACCTCATGCTTGGCATTGGCCAGCCTGCAGGCGAAGGCGGTTTCAACATTGGTCGTATGGTGGCAATTCTTGCTGGCCTCGACGATGTCCCTGGCGTAACTGTTAACCGTTACTGCTCGTCCAGCTTGCAGACCATTCGCATGGCTGCACATGCCATCAACGCTGGCGAAGGCGATTGCTTTATCGCAGCAGGCGTAGAGACAGTCAGTCGTTACGCGCACGGCGCAAGCGACATGGCGCCGAACGCAATCTTCAAGCCTTCGGGCGAGCGCACCAAGTTGCGTGCAGGAGGCGGCCAGCCAATATGGACTGCACCAACAGGTTTGCCAGACGCTTACATCGCCATGGGCCAGACTGCAGAAAACGTTCGCGAAGTTGAGGGTGTTACTCGCGAAGAGATGGACGCATTCGGTGCACGTTCGCAGCAGTTGGCTGTGAAGAACCAACAGAACGGTTTCTTCGAACGCGAAATTACGCCGCTCACACTTCCAGACGGCACGGTTGTCAGCAAAGATGATGGCCCACGCGACGGCACCACAGCAGAAGGGCTTGCAGCACTCAAGCCAGTGTTCCGCCCCGACGGCCAGATCACTGCAGGCAACGCATGCCCACTGAACGATGGTGCCGCGGCAGTCATGGTGATGAGCGCAAAGAAAGCTAAGCAACTTGGCATCACGCCACTTGCACGCATAATTTCGTCGGGTGTTTCTGGGCTTAACCCAGAGATCATGGGCCTTGGCCCAATCGAAGCATGCCGCCAAGCGCTAAAGCGTGCGGGCATGACGATTGACAACATCGACCTAGTCGAGATCAACGAAGCATTTGCTGCACAAGTAATCCCATCTGCCAAGCACTTGGGTATCAGCATGGACAAACTCAACGTGCATGGTGGCGCAATCGCCCTCGGTCACCCATTCGGTATGACCGGCGCACGCATCATGACCACGCTCATCAACGGTTTGCAAAGCACCAACAAGACAGTGGGCATGGAGTCCATGTGTGTTGGCGGCGGCCAAGGCATGGCCATGATTGTTGAGCGCCTCAGCTGATGTAGTTCAATTGTTCGCGCCGGTTCAGTCGCCACAACATTAGTGCGGCCGAACCGGTAAGAACCGTCATCAGTAAGCCAACTGCGCCGAATGCGGCGAGTGCGCCAAATGCTCCGTAGATAGATGGCGTGCTAAATGCCAACGTCATCGACATCAGCAAACCGGAAGCACCTGCCAAACCTTGGGCCGCAGATGCGCGGCCATGAGGCGCTGCTTTTGCAACCGCTGCTGCAGACGACGGATACATCAGTGCTTGTGCCACACCCTCAAATACGTTTAAAACGACGACCGGCGCCAACGTGCTGAATGCGCCGTAACCCGTGACTGCGGGAACAACAAGAATCATCATCCACAACGAAATCTTTTGTGGGTCGTACTTGTCGGCAAGTCGTCCACCGAATGTAGAGAAAATAAAAAACGGCACGGTGTACAACGCGAACGAAATACCCACCATGGAGTTACCGCCACCCAAGTCGGTGAGATACCTGTCCCATAGGGCATCGAAAATGCCAACTGGCGCCTGTATCGCCATAGCAACAATGACGGCAATGCGCACGCGCGGGTAGCGCAGTAACTCCAGGCTTGGCTTTCGCGAGTCGGTGGATTTAGGAAGTTGCGGAAAAGACCGAAACGAAATGGTGAACATCGAAATTAAGTTCACGAAGCCGAACAACAGGAATACCGAACGCAAACCGATTGGGTCAATCAGCAAGCCGCCAAACAGTGGGCCGGCAACGAACCCCATCAGTTCAACTCCAGCAAGGCGGCCCAGGCGTTCGCCCCGGCGCTCTGGGTCGACATGCGCAATGAGCGCGCGAACTGCGGGGAAGACGAAGCCGAACGACGATCCAATCACTGCTCGGGCTAAAACAAACTGGGGAAGGCCGGTGCCGAAAGCCATGAGCAACGAACCCAATGCGCCAAGCAACATGCCACCCATGATGAGCCGCTTGGTGTGGCCGCGGTCGGCAAACGGAGAAACAAATAACTGCACGAGGAAGCCAGTAAGAAAACCCGAACCCGCAATGAGCCCAAGGCCCGAGTCGGGGAAACCGTAGGTGTCTTGCAAGTCGCCCAACGCGGCGAAGATCACCGAGTTGGATGTGGCTACGGCGAACGAACACGCCATCAACAACAACGCGTCGGCGCGGTGATCACGCTCGCGAATTGTCATCGCGTCAGTGTACTTGTGGTGTTTGAAGTCTTAGCGGCCTAGTTCGTTTAGCACTGCATCGCCAAACGATGGCCATGCACTTAGTGCCCATTCATCAAACTCGCGATTGGTGAGTGCGAAGCACGCAACGTTGGCAACTGGGTCTACCCATACAAATGTTCCGGTGCCACCGAAATGACCAAAGGTGGAAGAACTGTTGCGAGTAGCAGTCCAGTGCGGGTGCTTTGCGCCCTTGATCTCGGGCCCAAGGCCCCATGGGCACGGTGAGTAACGACCAAGGCCAGGTACGACACCTTCAAGTTCGTTGTATTGCACCGAGGTTGCTTCGGCAAATGTAGAACGCGCAAACAGTGTTGGGTGACGCATCTCGGCTGCAAACAACGCAACGTCGGCAAGTGTCGAGTGCACATCTTTTGCGGCCGAACCCAATAGTTCAGTTGACGACATCTGCAGGGGAGCAAACACTGCTTCGAATAAATACTCATCAAAATCAATACCGCTGGATTCTGCAACATGCTGTGCAATCATGTCGTAACCCATGTTGGAATAAATGCGTTTGCGTTCTGCGCTCACGATGGGCTCGACGGCATCGAAACCGTAACCACCAGCGTGCGCGAGCAGTTGTCGAAGCGTTCTTCCGTGCGGCCCAACTTCGGCGTCAAGGCTCGTGGTGCCGTCTTCAACTGCAATCAATGTTGCCCACGCGGTCATCACCTTTGAAACAGAAGCCAAACGAAACAGGTTGTTGGTGTCTCCGTGCAGATGCACGTTGCCGAATTGGTCGATTACTCCGGCTGCGGCACTAGTGACTGGCCACGTTTCGACGAGTTGAAACGATTGAAGTTGTGCAGCGCCCACAGGCACTAAGTATTGCTGCGAATCAGTTCTGCAACGCGGAATGCCAAATCCAACGACTGGCGAGCGTTGAGGCGTGGGTCGCACACCGTTTCGTAGCGCGTGTCCAAGTCTTCGTTGCTGACAGCTTCCGAGCCACCAAGGCACTCGGTCACATTGTCGCCCGTGAGTTCGATGTGGATGCCGCCTGGCCATGTGCCTTCTGCGCGGTGAGCCTTCACGAAGCCAACGATTTCGCTCATGATGTCTTCGAAGTTGCGGGTCTTGCGGCCGTTCGGCGCAGTGAAAGTGTTGGCGTGCATCGGGTCGCATGCCCACACCACTGGGTGGCCGGCGTCGCGCACCGCACGAAGCAATGGGCGTAGCGACTCTTCAACGCTGCTGGCACCCATACGCGAAATAAGTGTGAGGCGGCCAGGTATGCGGGCGGGGTTCAGTTTTTCGCACAGCGACAACACGTAATCAACGTCGGTTGTTTTGCCAATCTTGCAACCCAGTGGGTTTTCTACGCCGCGCAAAAACTCCACATGTGCGCCGTCTAGTTGGCGGGTTCGCTCGCCAATCCACAACATGTGCGCGCTGCAGTCGTACCAACCGCCAGTAAGCGAATCTTGGCGGGTGAGCGCCTCTTCGTAGCCCAAGATCAGTGCCTCGTGGCTGGTGTAGACATCCACTTGGTGCAGTGCGTTGTTGGTCTCGGTGTCGATGCCGCAGGCGCGCATGAATGCAAGTGCGCGCTCTACTTCCGAAGCAACTTGTTCGTAGCGGCGGCCCTCTGCGCTAGTTGCAACAAACTCTTGGTTCCAGGAATGCACGCGGTTCAGGTCGGCGAAGCCACCCTTTGTAAATGCGCGCACCAAGTTGAGCGTGCTTGCGGCCTGATGGTATGCCTGCACCAAACGTTGTGGGTTTGGCACTCGTGCATCAAGGTGTGCAGTCGGGTCGTTCACCATGTGGCCACGGAACACTGGCAACTCGGTGCCATCCACCATTTCGGTGTCGTTCGAACGTGGCTTCGCAAACTGTCCGGCAATGCGGCCAACCTTTACCACAGGTACGCCCATGGAGTAGGTGAGCATCACTGCCATCTGCAAAATTACGCGCAACTTTTCGCGAATGTTTACTGCAGTAAATTCTTCGAAGCTTTCGGCACAGTCGCCGGCCTGTAACAAGAATGCGTTGCCGCTTGCCACCTGGCCGAGTGCGGCCTGCAGCGAGCGAGCCTCACCTGCAAACACCAGCGGAGGAAACGACGCGATTTGTTTCAGTGCGCCATCAAGCTGCGCCGAGTCGGGCCAGTTTGGCTGTTGCACGGCAGGGAATGCATGCCATGAAGAGGGTGTCCAGTTACGTGTGCTCATACGTCAATGTTGAAGTGTACGAACTCGATCGCGCTAAACCCAGTGGGTTTAGACGGTCAGGAAATCGCCAGCGTCGTCGCGCAACGAATCAACGGCACGGCTCACCAAGCGGCGGGCTGCCTCTGCTGTAACGCCAAGCTCTTCGCCAACCTGACGGAAGCTCTTGCGCTCGCCGTCATGCATGCCGAAGCGTGCTTCCACCGCGTAACGAGCACGCTCGTCCAAGGTGTTCAGCAGGTTGTCGAGCAAGTCGGTTTCAACCATCGACATCACGGCCTCTTCTGGGCTGATGTCGTCGTTTGGAACCAAGTCGCCAAGCGTTGCGTCGCCGTCGTCGCCAATGGTCTTGTCGAGCGACACTGGGGTGGTGAGGCGGTGCAGTTCGGCGTTCATCGAGTCGAGGCCTTCGGCATCGCCCGAGCCCTGACGAAGTGCTGCGCGCAATGTTGCCGAGCGATCGCCAGGAATACGAATGAGGCTCGCCTTCTGGTCGAGTGCGCGGCCGATGGCCTGACGAATCCAGAATGTTGCGTAGGTCGAAAACTTAAATCCACGGCGCCAGTCGAACTTGTCGACTGCGTGCTCGAGGCCCAAGTTGCCTTCCTGGATCAAGTCCAGCAAGTCCATGCCCTGTGGCAATGGGTAACGGCGGGCAATAGAGACCACAAGTCGGAGGTTGGAGCGGATGAAGTGATCCTTGGCCTTGGCGGCAGCGCGCAAATCGGCGCGAAGTGCTGCGCCACGCTCGCCGGCTGCCAGCTTTGCGGTGGCGTCACGGCCCTTTTCGATGGCCTTGGACAGGTTGCGCTCGTCCTCTGCGTTCAGCAGGGGTACTTTGCCAATTTCGTTGAGGTAGAGACCAATTGCATCAGACATGGGGGGACCGTTTCTTGGGGTTTGGGGGGTTTGGGGGGTTGCTATTAGTGGGGTGTTTGACATTAGTTCATCGGCAGAAATATTGGAAGGGGTTAGCACAAATTTTTTGAAACTTTTATTTCCATACAGGCATTGGCTTTCGTCGAACTCTGGGGGTTGGCTGAATTGCCCTCAGGTTGCAAATTGTCATGAGAGGGGTAGAAGCACGGCTTTCTTAGACTGCAGGGGTGCCCCAAACCGTCATTCGCCGAGTCGGCCTCTTTGGCGGCACCTTCGACCCGCCACATGTGGGCCACCTGGTTACCGCGGTCAACGTTCGCCATGCCCTCAACTTGGATCTTGTGGTGTTGATGGTTGCGCATGACCCGTGGCAAAAGTCTTCCGAGCGCGGCGTCACTCGCGCGCTCGATCGGTTGGCGTTGGTTGAAGCAGCAGTGAGCAACGTGGAAGGTTTGGTTGCCGGGCGCGACGAGATCGACCGCGGCGGCCCAAGCTTCACTGCCGACACATTGGAAACAATGTCGCTCAAGTATCCGGATGCGCAATTGTTCACCATCGTTGGTGACGACGCTGCTGCCGGCTTGCCAACCTGGGAGCGTGTCGAGTCTGTTGTTGCGCAATCACAATTGGTGGTTGTCGATCGGCCCGGTGTCAGCGTGCAGTTGCCCACTCAATTCGAATGGTTGCGTGTCGAGTCACCGCGCCTTGAAGTAAGCAGCACCGACTTACGTGCTCGCTTCACCGACGGACGACCGCTCGACTATTTGCTCACTGCACCCGTGTTGGCAGAAATCGAGAAGCGTGGTTTGTACGGCTCAGGTGGAAGAATCTCTTAGTTCATGACTGCAATAGCTGCCCGACAACGAAAGCGTCTGCTTGCCGCCATGCTGTGCGGCATCGGCGCAGCGTGCCTTCTACCCATAGGCGGTGTGTATGGCGCGCGCACCTTGCTCAATTCGTCGGGGGGCAAAAATGTTGATGCGTCGGGCGCGCTCAAGATCCCCGCAACACCCGCCGCGTTGTTGGTCACCGTCAACGACGTCAACGTTGCAACTTCGCTTACCGCGTTCGTACTCGACCCATCGGGTGCTGGCGGCACCATTGTTTCCATTCCGGTTGGTTCGCGTGCCGAAATTATTGGCAACGAAACACCACGCCGCGTGGGCGATTCGTTCACTCAGGCCGGTCTTGCTGCGTTGCAACTCGACCTAGAGGGCTTGCTCGATGTTTCGTTCAGCGTGGTTGGCGCAGTCAGCGCAACCGATATCACCAACGTGTTCAGCATGCTTCCCAATGTGGATGTCACTTTCGACGTTCCATTGATCAATACTTCGCTTGTCATGCCCGACCCGGCAACCACCACCACGGTGAAGCGACGTTCGTCCGAAACAACGCTGCCACCGCAACCAATTGCAACCGACACCGAAGTGTTTCCTGCAGGCACCCAAACGTTGACCGCCGACCAAATGACCCTTACGTTGATGGCGCAAAAATTGAGTGAGCCAGAATTAACACGTTTGCCACGCATTAAGTCACTGTGGGCAGGCATTGCTTCGGCGGTTGGCACTGGGTTGCCTCCCGAACAACTTCAGCTTTCCCCAACGAGCACACCTAACGAAGTGCCTACAGACATCGGCACGTTTATGCGCCGTGTCTTTGCAGGCCCTGTTCAGGTTTGGCAACTGTCGGCCCAGCCGCTCAGTGGCGCCGACAACCCGGCGTTGCTCGACTTGTATGCACTGGATCGATTTGAGGTGTTAATGATCATGGCGAGTGTTGCGCCAAGTAGCCTCTCGCTTCCATCTGGCTCGCTAGCAATTCAAGTTGATAGCTCATTGAACGATGCCAACGTCACGCGCGCAGTTGTCGAGCGCCTTAACTACATCGGTGCTTCGGTCGTGCTCATTCGCGAACTCACCGACACGCCGCCGCAGCAAACCACCTTCCGCTATTCCGATAAAGCAATGTTGGAGCTGGCAAAGGTTGGCCTCGAAGCAGTGTTGGGGCCGCTAAAATACGAGCAACTAAAAAAACCAGTAGAGGGAATCAGCGCCCAAATCGTTATTGGCCAGGACTTTGTCAACTTCCTTGGTTCGTCGCCGGCGCTGCCACCCACCACGATTGCCGCAGATGAATAACGCCGTCGTAACAGCACGAGAGGTAGCCATCGTTGCTGCGCGTGCCGCCGACGAAAAGCAGGGCAGCAACATTCAGGTGCTTGACGTCGGTGATGTTCTTGCGATTACCGAAATGTTTGTGGTCACTAGCGCCAGCAACTCGCGCCAGGTGCGCACAATCGCCAGCGAAATCACTACCCAGGTACGCGAGCAACTAGGCCGTGCACTGCTACGAAGCGAGGGCGCCGGCGAACAACAGTGGGTGCTGCTCGATTACGGCGACGTGATTGTCCACATTTTCGCCGAGGAAATGCGCGAGTTCTACGAAATTGAGCGCCTCTATACCGACGTTCCTGTAGTCAGTTGGCAATCCTCGGGCTAAGTTGTAGCCCTATTACATAACCGTTTACGGGGCTATAGCTCAATTGGTAGAGCGCTTGCATGGCATGCAAGAGGTCAGGGGTTCAATTCCCCTTAGCTCCACAAACACAGGGGGAAGTTGTTGATGCTTGACGGTGCGGTTTCGCTTCGCGGTTTATGCAAGTCCTACGGCGAACGCGCCGTAGTAGACAACATTTCCCTCGACATTCGCGCAGGCGAATTCTTCTCCTTGCTTGGTCCATCTGGGTGTGGAAAGACAACCACGCTGCGAATGATCGGCGGATTTGAGCGCCCCGATAGTGGGCAAATCCTGATTGATGATCGGGACGTCACGTTCGACGAGCCAGAAGTTCGCCCACTGAACACCGTGTTCCAGAACTATGCGTTGTTCCCGCACCTCAATGTTTTTGACAACGTTGCCTTCGGCTTGAAGTTCGAGAAAAAGGGAAGTGTTTCAACCAAACCGGAAAAAGAACGTGTGATGCAGGCGCTGGAGTTGGTTTCTCTTGCCGCATTCAGCGAACGCAGGGTGCCGCAGTTGTCTGGTGGTGAGCAGCAGCGTGTTGCACTTGCTCGTGCTTTGGTGCTTGAACCTAGTGTGTTGCTTTTGGACGAGCCGCTTGGTGCGCTGGACGCGCAGTTGCGCTCGCGCTTGCAAGTGGAGCTGGCCTCACTGCAGCGCCAGATTGGCATCACCTTCATTTATGTGACCCACGACCAACATGAGGCCTTCACCATGAGCGACCGCATAGGTGTGATGCGCGATGGCAAATTGATTCAGGTTGGTGCTCCCAGAGAAATCTATGAAAAACCAGCAACAATTGATGTAGCAAAGTTTGTAGGAGCAGCGAACCTGTTGCCTGGCCGAGTTGTATCTACTGGGGTTGTCGAAGTTGCTGGAGTGAAGTTTGCGGCTCCGCAAAGTGCGCCACTTGGCGATGGCATGGTCATGATTCGCCCTGAACGAATTCATGTGGGTACTGGTTCGCAACAAGCAGTTATTGAACGAGTGACGTTTGCCGGCTCGTCGTTGCGAATCGCGCTCAACATTGGCGGTGTAAAGCTCGTTGCAGAAATTCCTAACGATGAGCATTCGCGTGATTTGGTCGAAGGTTCAACAACGAATATTGATGTACTGCCCGACGCAGTACGTGTATTGCCGCTGATCTAGTTATTCGCCCATTCGGGTGAGGTCGGCAAGGGCAGCCTTGAATCCGCCTGTTTCGCCATGACGCTTGCGCCAGAGAGACAGCGCAAATACTCCAATGGTGAGAGCAGTAAACGTAGTGACTACCAACAGGGTGGCAAGTGCATTCAATGCGGGAGTTGCTCCACCTTTGACTGACGAGTAGATACGCAACGGAACGGTCTCCGAATCAACCCCAGCTGAAAGGAAACTGGTAATGACAAAGTCATCAATAACGGTGGCAAAAACGACAACGAAACTGGCCATGATCGAGGGCCACAGCATGGGCATGAGGACAAATCTCAGTGCCTGAAAGCGGGTGGCCCCAAGGTCACGCGCAGCTTCTTCAAAACTGGAACCAATTGACACCAATCGCGCGCGCACGATGACCACCACTGCTGAAACAGAAAACGTAACGTTGCCAAGCAACTGTGCTGGATAACCAAGTGGAATTCCGCTGAACAAGCGAGTGAATGTAAGGAGTAACGCGGCTCCGACAACGATTTCTGGGGTAATGAGCGGGATGGATGTCATTCCCTGCACTGCGGTTGCGCTCTTTCCCTTTAATCGATGGGAGCCAATTGCTAGTGCTAGGCCCAGCGGAGTAACGATCAGCATGGTGGTGACAGCAAGCACGAGCGAGTTAACGATTGCCTGACGCATTGAATCGTCGTGGAACACTGAAGCGTACTTATCACCAAACCACCAGCGGAACGAGAACCCCTTCCAAACGGTGCGGCTTCTGCCGTCATTGAACGAATATGCAATGGCGATGAGCACGGGGATGAGACTCCATGCGATGTATCCCCAAATGATGATTGGGAGGGCTTTAATGCGGCGTGTAGCAACTGATGTCATCGCACACGTTCCTTGCCGATTTTGGAAGTGCTTCGCAAATACCACGACAGTGCAACGAGCAGCAGTGCGGAAAGCATAAGCACAAGAATTGCACCGCGCTGAGGTTGACTGCTGTTGTTGATGTAGTAGTCAATTTGGTTGCCGAGCATTTCGGTTTTTGGTGATCGTGAAAGTAGGTCGTTGGTGTAGTAGTCACCAAACATTGGAAGGGCAATGAGAATTGCTGCTGCCGCAACTCCCGCTTTGGCCATTGGCACGGTGACCACACGAAATGCTTGGCGTGATGTTGCGCCGAGGTCGCGTGCTGCTTCAACAAGTCGCCAGTCAAGGCGTTCAAGTGTTGCGTACAAGGGCAGGATCAAAAATGGAAGGTAGCCGTAGACAAGTCCAAGAATGACGGTGATGGGCGAGCCATCAAGCCAGTTGTACTGAACGCCGAAGATTCCAACAAATCGACTGAACAACCCAGAAGGGCTGAGCAGGTTGACCCATGCCAGCATGCGCATTAAGTAGTTCACCCAAAACGGGGCAATGATGAGTAAAAGCAGCAGCATGCGACGCTTTCCTGCATGCCGAGCCAAGTAATACGCAACAGGGAAACCGATTACGAAGCTGATGATCATTGCGCTCACGACGTACACAATGGTGCGGGCAAATACGCCGCGCAACGGGCCGGTGGTCACGCTGCTGAATACCGCATTGAACTCGCCGAAACTCCAGTTCAGTGGGTTCCACTGTGGAATCGCATCGCGAAAAATTGGGTCAATAGAACCGAACGCAACGCACGCAACTGCGTAAAACGGAACCGCAAAAAAGAGCAGCAGCCAAAATGCACCGGGGGCGGCAAGTGCTGCCCACAGTCGGGCGGCTTTGTTCACACTCAGCCCGCGGTAAACGTCGTCCAGACGTCGTTCCAGAGTGCATCGGTTTCTGGTGACAAGCTCGTGATGCGCTTTCCAGCCTGATACTTTGCGTCATCAATAACAGCATCTACAAGTGTTTCTGGAATTGCACCAGCACCGATGAGCGATTCTGCAGTTACAGCAGTGAGGGCTGGTTGGTAACCCACATACGACTGGTTCTTTACCGCAACATCGTTGTCAAGCAAATAATTAATCATTTGGTGAGCGGCAACCGGTTTCGCTGATGTTTTTGGAATACACAAGAAGTCGTTTGCAGTAATGGTGGTTTCTGGATACCAGAAACCAAGTACGTCGGCGGTTGTGCCCTCAGGCAAATAAAACGGTGCAATTAAAATGTCACCACTCCACATGTAGGCAATGTCACGATTTCCCGCTGGAAGTTCTTGGTAGCTCACAATGTCTACCTTCGGACTTGTCTCCGTACGCAAACGAATAAGGTTCTCTTGCGCTGCAGCGAGAATGTCTGCATCCCCAGAGTTCACATCGGTTACTCCGGCTTGCAACAGCGCGAGGCTAATGGTGTCGCGGTATGAGTCGATGACGGCAAGTTTTCCGTTGTATGCAGAATTCCACATCGAGTTGTAACCCTGCGACGCAAGTTCGCTTGGATCAATCCGGTCTCTGCGGTAGCCAATTCCGTTTCCATAAATGAATTGCGCCATGGTGTACTGCGAACCTTGGTCGTAATACGGATTTTGTAATCCTTCAAGCAAATTAGATTTATTTGGAATATACGAATGATTCAGTGGCTGAATGAGTTCTGCAGCCATGAGTCGCGCGATCGCTGTGTCGGTCATTCCGATGATGAGGTCTGGCTGTAACGTTCCATTGCGCAACTTTGCGATTGCGGCGTCCTCATTGTCGTAGATGCTTTGCTTTACGGTGACACCGAATGCTCTTTCAAAATCCGCAATTACTTCAGGGTTGGTGTAATCGGCCCAGTTCAAAATTTCAATGGTGCCACCTTCGTTCGTAAGTCCATCCGCAATCGGTTCCCCAACCAATGGAAGGGTGACAGGCGAATCGGGAGTACCGATAATGAGGCCAGTTGATGAGCTTGAAGTGGTACCACCGCACGCAGCAAGCATCGAGGGCCCAATAATGAATCCCCCGGTAGTTGCAAACAGCGTTTTGAGAAAATCGCGTCTTTCCATAGGTGTAACTTAGTCATCATGACCACCTTGGACAAACAGATCGCGGTCGAAGAGCAAACCATGATTGGCCTGGTAAACAAGTCGAAAGAACTCCATGCCAGGGCGGTGAAATCGGTACCTGGGGGAGTTCCCTCTAGTTGGGCAAGCTCGCGGCCCGTGCCCATTTGGATAGATCGCGGCGATGGCGCGTACCTCTGGGATGTAGATGGCAATCAATTCATCGACTTCCACGCAGGGTACGGAGCCAATATTGCCGGCCACGGTAACCCCGCAATTGTAAAGGCGGTTCAGCAGCGTGTCACACAAGGTACGCATTTTGCACAGCCCTCAGCCGACATGATTGATGTCGCTGAATTGCTTGTACAGCGGTTCGGGCTTCCGAAGTGGCGCTTTAACAATTCGGGATCAGAGTCAACAATGGATGCCATCCACTTGATGCGTGAGTTCACCGGGCGTGATCTCATTGTTAAAATTGAAGGAAGTTACAACGGACATCACGATTCAGTACTGGTGTCTATTTTCCGATCTGCCGACGCTCTTGGTCCGCAAGAAAGCCCGTGGCTCACACCTGGCGAGGGCGTACCGCAAGCGGTTGCCGACTTGGTACGCATCGTTCCATACAACGATCTTGCTGCATTAGAGCGAGTATTTGCCGAGCACGAAGGCTTGATTGCAGGAATGATTTTGGAACCGATGATGATGAATGCGGGAATCATTGTTCCTCAAGACGGTTATCTGCAAGGCATCCGCGACATAACACGTAAACATGGTGCACTGCTTGCATTCGATGAAGTGAAAACTGGACTAGTCGTTCACCCGGGAGGAGCAACAAAATTATTTGGAGTTACTCCCGACCTGGTGTGTCTGGCAAAGGCGCTTGGCGGTGGTATTCCATGTGGCGCTATCGGTGGCACAAATGAAGTGATGGCGCTCATTGATCAGGGTCGCTATAGCCAAGTGGGAACATTTAATGGCAACCCACTTACCATGGCATCGGCAAAAGCGATGCTGAACGAAGTGCTCACTCCAGAGGCGTATGCACAGGCCAATGAAGTTGGTTCGTATATTTTGCAGAACTCACTTACGGTATTGAAAAATTATGGACAGCCGGCATATGGGTATCACTTTGGATTTAAAGTGTGTGTGGTTTTCAGCGGCGAGGTAGCAACCAACTATCGCAAGTTCCTGACATTTAATACCGCCGTAAGCCACTTGCATTTCCTGAAGCAATTTAATGGCGGAGTGTTTTTGCCACCGTGGGGAAAGAGCGAGTCAATCACCTTGAGCGTTGCCCATACAAAACAGCATGCAGATCAATGGATTACCAATATGGACAACTTCGGTCGTGCACTTGCTGAACTTGATGACCGAGTCTCGGCCGACTTTGCAGTTGGCAGCTACAACTAAATTTTTGCGGTGTCTTGCCGGTACTGCTTCACAAAGCGCTGCGCATACTTTTCCATTTCGGTGTGGTATGCCTGTGTGAATGTTTTTGAAGCAACTCCGCGTTGCACTCGTTCTGAAACAGTAAAGTCTTGTGCGTTTACCATTTCGTTGAAGTCAAGGGTTGGTTTCAAGCTCACGGGTGGGTTTTCAGCTACTTCGGCAGGGAAGAGATAATCGGTAACGACAGTGGTGTGAGTGGCTGAGCGTGGGATGTACGTCGATACTGCAACGCACGTTGGCATCACATCAATTAGCATGTTTGGGTACACGTACGAACCAAATACCGAGTAATCGCTCATATCTTCCATACTCGGAATGAGCGGAAGATCTTCGTCTTGGGCAAATGAGATTGCAGTTTTTCCCTCAGCCAAGCTGGCACCCCAATCGGCACGATCGTCTTGGGTAGTCCTTCCTGTTTTGTACACCGGTACTGTTTCACACAATTCTGGGTGAACTACTGAGCAATGAAGACATTCACTGTAATTCTCAACAAGTATTTTCCAGTTTGCCTGCACTTCGTCGGTGCTCGTGAACACACTCTTTAGTGTTCCCAATTCAAACCGCTCTAGATCGCGCGGTTTACTGTACAAATTTTCAAACCAACCAATCAATGGTTCGGGATTGGAATCAAGATTGACAAACAATAATCCCTGCCATTCATCGATCTTTACCGGCGTTAGTGAAATGCCATCGCGATCAAAGGATTCTTTATCGTGGTGAATTGCGCCAACAAGTTTTCCGTCGAGTGAATAGCTCCAGGAGTGATACGGGCAGGTGATTGCCGCACCATGTCCGGATCCAGATGCATCACACAATTGTGATCCGCGGTGTTGGCACACATTGAAGTATGCGCGAAGCTCGCCGTCACGATTGCGTACAGCGATAATACTTTCGCTTCCAACGTTGGCAACTAGGCGATCGCCAATGTGTCCAAGTTGATCTGCACGACCGACATAACACCAGCGCTGTTCGTAGATATCAGACATCTCTTTAGTAAAAACCTCTGGCGATGTGTACTCATCTCGGGTGAAGCTGGCGCGGAGTCCTTCAATATTTGACTTAGCCATGATTTACTCCCATTTCATTCCGACAGGTATGTCTTCGTAATCAATTGTCCATAAGCGCGCTGCTTTTGCGTCGCCCGTGTAGCAGCGATATCCGAGCAATTGTTGTTGCAGCGGTGTAAGCGTGCGTGCAAGTTCTTCGGGCAGGCCTACGCAACCTGCTTCCTCTGGCGTGAGCCAACCGACTACAAAAGAGAGGTGCATTCCTTCGCGCCACGTGTCGGTTGTGGTGTTGTTGCCACCACCGTGCAACACAGTGCCGGAATAGAGGAGGCCGCTACCTGCAGGCATAACAGCCTGTGTGATTTCGTGGTCGAGAGCCATACGTTCGAAGCTGTCCCATGCATGGCTTCCGGGCACAACTCGGGTTGCGCCGCCTTCTGCCGAAAAGTCGGAGAGTGCAAACATGCACGACACGGTTACTTGGCGTTCGCCAGGCCCAAGCACCAGTGGCCAGTTGTCGGCATCGCGGTGCAACCATTGGGCTTTTTCACCAGGCCCGATAATCATCATCTGCCCAGTGTTCATCCAGTACGAGGCGCAATGTGGGCGCAATACGGAATCGGCAACGCCGAGCAGGATTGGGTGTACCAGCACGTTGTCGCGGAAGGCCTTCGATCGCATTGCCAACCTGGTGAAGCGCTTGGTGTTGGAACCCCAAAACTCTTGAACGCCAGAATCTGACGACTTGGTGCCGGGCCGCGTGTCGCGCATGGATTCGGCCAACTCATTTCGCAGCTGCGAACGCACATCGTCGGAAAGCATGTTGTGAACAATCACGGCGCCGTCTCGCTGGAAGGCTTCGAAAATCTGCGCGGCAGTATGCGTGTTTGCATCAAGTGCCGTCAACATCGCAATATCAGCAGATGCCATACATCAATTTTACCATTCAACGTATTTGCTTCATTGCAGAAGGTTCATAGCCCGTAAGGATTCAATAAGAATGTTATTGAGATAGGTTTTATCCATGGCTTCACAAAGTTTTCGGTTAGATGGCTTGCGCGCATTAGTTACTGGTGGCGGTTCGGGTATTGGCAAAGCAATTGCCGATGCAATGCGTGAGGCTGGCGCAACGGTTGTTGTCTGCGACGTAAACAATTCGACACAGCCCAACTACATCTGCGATGTTTCGAAGACGCAAGACGTTGAAGCAATGTTTAAGGGAATCGAGCACGACTTGGGCGGCCTCGACATCTTGGTGAATAACGTTGGCGTTCCTGGGCCAACCGCGCGCGTAGACCAGATGGACCCAGATGCTTACGACGAATGCGTGCGCATCAACCTTGGCGGCACCTTTCGGGTCACGCACTTTGCAGTGCCTATGTTGCTCAAGTCGAAAGGTTCGATGATCAACATCTCCACAAGTGCAGGAATTTTTGGATACCCACTTCGCTCCCCATACGTTGCCGCAAAGTGGGGCGTCATTGGCCTCACCAAATCGTGGGCGATGGAATTAGGCGAGTTTGGTGTGCGGGTAAATGCCATCTGCCCGGGCTCTGTCAGTGGGCCGCGGATGGATGGCGTCATCGAGCGCGAGGCGAAAGCGGTTGGCAAGACACCAGAAGAGATTCGAACTGGTTACGAGAAGCAAGTGTCGTTGCAAACGTTTGTCGAGGCATCAGACATTGCTGCTTCGTGCGTGTTTCTCAGTTCGCCTGCTGCTCGTTATATCTCTGGTCAAGTCTTGCCAGTTGATGGAAACATTGAAACGATGCGAGCGTAAGTCGTTGTGAAGATAGATATTCAGTTAAATGTCGGGCAGTGTTCCTGGCAGCAAACATCTGAAGCTGCACTAGCCGCCGAAGGCGCGGGCTACTCGGCGTTCTGGGTGGTGGATCATCTCTCTGGCGGCGTGATGAACGCACCAACCATGCCGGAGTGTTTCACCACGCTTGGTGCGCTTGCCGCAACAACAAGCCAAATCGGGCTTGGGTCGCTCGTAGTTAATGCAGGGTTACGAAACGCCGCGCTCGTTGCCAACTCGGCAGCCACGGTGCAAAACATTTCTGGCGGCCGATTTATTTTGGGCCTGGGTGCTGGCGCGTCGCCCGCAAGCACGTTTGCCTCCGAGTTGCACGCGGCCGGTGTTGAAGTGCTTCAGTCGATGACTGAACGTCATGCCCAACTTGAGCATGTGATGGACGTGATTGATGAAGTTTGGTCGTCATCGCGTGACAAGAAGTATGAAACCTTCCCGCGCCCAGTTGCTCATGTGCCTCGTTGGCTGGGTGTCAACTCGGTTGCACTTGCGGCCATTGCGGGCACGAAATGCGATGGTGTCAATGTGAGGGCAAGCCACCCGCAGCGCGCCGAGATTTTGAGTGCGGCAATAGGTGCGGCAAATGGAAAGCCGTTTGAAGCCACGGTGTGGGAGACGTTCGATGAATCGTTATTGGATAGTTCGAATGACACCCGCAAGCAGTGGGCGAGCGAGGGCGTCAATCGGGTGATTTTGCTGATGCGCGGTGTGCCCGACCTTCGCAGGCTTTCAGCGCCGATCGGCTGATTACAAAACGACGTTAACGAGTCGTTTTGGAACAACAATTATTTTGCTTGGCTGTGCGCCAGCAAGTGCCGATTGCACTTTTTCGTCGGCCATTGCCATGGCGCGCAACTCATCATCCGTCACGTTTGCCGACGCAGTGAGCTTGGAACGCATCTTGCCATTCACCTGAATGGGGATCTCGATGGTGTCGCTCACGAGCATTGCTGGGTCGGCAGTGGGGAACGGCATGTAAGTGAGCGACTCGGTGCGACCCAGTCGTTGCCACAACTCTTCTGCCATGTGCGGGCATAGTGGCGACAACATCTGCACCATCGCTGTTGCAACCTCGCGCGGTGTAGAGCCATGCTCGTTCACATGGTGAGTGAGCGCGTTGTTCAACTCGATCAGTTTGGAAATCGACGTGTTGAATCGCAGGCTGCTCATGTCGTTGGCAACGCCGTGGATTGCCTTGTGCATGTCGCGTTGCAGTGCAAGCGGTGCAGCCTCGTCGCTCACATGAAGTTGGCCAGAGTCTTCGTCTACCAAGTTGCGCCACACTCGTTGCAAGAAGCGCTGCATTCCAACGACGTCGCGCGTGTTCCATGGGCGTGATGCATCCAGTGGGCCGGTGCTCATCTCGTAGAGGCGGAACGTGTCGGCACCAAACTCGTCATACATTTCGTCGGGCGTAACAATGTTCTTCAGGCTCTTACCCATCTTGCCGTATTCGCGAACAACTGTTTCGCCCTCGTAGGAATACACACCGTTCGACTCGGTTACTTCGTTTGCGGGCACGGTTTGTCCGCGCTCGTCGCGGTAGGCGTATGCCTGCACGTAGCCCTGGTTGAACAAACGATGGAATGGCTCTTCGCTGGAAACATGGCCCAGATCGAACATCACTTTGTGCCAGAAGCGGCTGTACAGCAAGTGCAACACAGCATGTTCCACACCGCCCACATACAAGTCGACGCCACCTGTGTGGCCTTCATGCTTGGGGCCCATCCAATAGTTCTCAACATCTTTATCAATGAAGACCGAGTCGTTGGTTGGGTCGAGGTAGCGAAGTTCGTACCAGCAGGAACCGGCCCATTGCGGCATCACGTTTACTTCGCGTCGATATTTGCGAGGGCCATCGCCAAGATCGAGTGTCACGTTCACCCAGTCCTGCACGCGGGCAAGCGGCGGGATGGGGTCGGTGGTCTCGTCGTTCGGGTCGAGCAACTGGGGCTTGAAGTCGGCCAATTCGGGCAGCAGCACGGGAAGCGCGCTTGGCGGAACGGCAACCGGTTGGTCGTCTTCGTCATAAACAATGGGGAATGGTTCGCCCCAATAGCGCTGGCGCGAGAACAGCCAGTCGCGCAACTTGTACGTGACAGCGCTTTCTCCGTGGCCGTTGGCGGTGAGCCATGCGTTCATCATCGAAATGGCTTCGGCCATTGTGCGCTCACCGTTCACTGCAATCGCATCGTTTGACGAATTGATGTACATGCCTTCACCAACGAATGCTTCGGGCCAAATGGTGCATTGGTCGGTTGGCACTAATTGATGTTTCGCAAACCATTCAGCCGTTGGCATCTGAATTGCAACGATTGGCAATTGATATTCGCGAGCAAAGTCGAAGTCGCGCTGATCGCCGCTTGGCACGGCCATGATTGCGCCAGTTCCATAGCCCATCAATACGTAGTCGGCAATCCACACCGGTATTTCGTTGCCCGTTACGGGGTTGGTTGCAAATGCTCCCGTGAACACGCCTGTTTTCTTGCGCGAGTCGTCTTGGCGGTCAATGTCTTGTAATGCAGCAGCTGTTTTGCGGTAGGCCTGCACTGCATCGCGTTGCTCTTTGGTGGTCAACGTTTCTACCAGCGGATGCTCTGGCGAGAGCACCATGAAGGTTGCGCCAAACAATGTGTCGGGGCGAGTAGTAAACACTTCGATTGGGCCGGCAGCGGATGCAAACTTCACCCGCGCACCGGTAGATCTGCCAATCCAATTGCGTTGCATCAGTTTGAGAGCGTCGGTCCAGTCCAGTCGGTCTAGGTCGTCGTTCAGGCGGTCGGCGTATTTGGTGATGCGCATCATCCACTGACGCATGTTGCGCTTGAACACGGGGTAGTTGCCAATATCGCTGCGGCCTTCCGCCGTCACTTCTTCGTTGGCAAGTATCGTTCCAAGGCCAGGGCACCAGTTGACTGGCGCATTTGCGAGATAGACCAAGCGGTATTCGCTGATGATGTCTTGTTGTTCAACTTTGCTTAAGGCACCCCATGGGCCTCGGCCGGTGTCGCGTTTGCCCGATACAAATTCGTCAACAAGTTCGGTGATAGGTCGCGCGCGTTGCTGAACATCGTCGTACCACGAGTTGAAGATCTGCAAGAAGATCCACTGAGTCCATTTATAGAACGATTCATCAGTGGTGCTCACGCTGCGGCGCGCGTCGTGGCCGAGGCCAAGTCGTCGAAGTTGACGACGCATGTTTGCGATGTTCGACTCGGTGTTGATTCTTGGATGAATGCCCGTGACGATGGCGTGCTGCTCGGCTGGCAAACCAAAACTGTCGTAGCCAAGTGCGTGCAACACGTTCAGCCCCGTCATGCGCTTGTAGCGAGCAAAAACATCGGTAGCGATGTAACCCAGTGGGTGACCTACGTGCAGGCCGGCGCCCGATGGGTAAGGAAACATGTCGAGCACGAAGAGTTTTTCGCGTCCGGCAACGCGCTCTGGCTGGGCAAGCGGCCCCGCCGGGTTGGGGGCTTCGAACGTGCCCTCATCCTCCCAATGGTCTTGCCATTTGGACTCCACCTGATTGGCGAGGTTGGAGGTATAGCGAAACGCCGGAATCTTGGATTCGGGGTCGTTACCCGTGATCGTTGGGGGCGTGCGCTTTGCGGACATAGCCTCCGTATCGTAGATGAGCCAGAAGGCGAATCAACGGAGAGGAAGCGCGGGTACACACCATGGGTAAACCACAGCGTCGCTCCCGTGGCCGATCGGCCAACAGTCGCAAGCACAGTTACCCCCGCGCTGCCCGCATTAGCGAAACCGTGCGCGAGGTAGTGGCAGAAGAGTTAGTGCGGATCGACGACGACCGACTCGCCTTTGTCACGATTACCTCAATTGATGTCGACTCCGAAATGAACCGCGGCATTGTCTATTACGACTCGCTGCAAGGCGTGGAAGGTGACTACCGAATTCTTGAAGCACTCGGCGAGCACCGCAAGCGCTTGCAGTCGACAATTGCTAACCAGATTCATGCACGGCGCACACCAATTCTCGAATTCCGTCCCGATGAGGCCATTCGTGCTGCCGCGCGAATCGAAGAGGTGTTGCGTAACGACCCGATGCATACGCGCAACCTCACCGACGACACCACCGCCGAATAAATATGGCCAAGCGCCGTCCTCCGACCGTTCACGGTTTGGCAATCATCGACAAACCTGCAGGTGTCACCAGCCACGACGTAGTAAATCAACTGCGCAAGATTCTTGGTGAACGTCGCATTGGTCATGCAGGAACACTCGACCCCGACGCAACCGGAGTCTTGCTCGTTGGCGTGGGCTATGTAACGCGCCTTATGCAATTTCTGAGTGGCATGGACAAGACGTATACGGCTGAAGTTGTTTTTGGTACTGAAACCAACACGCTCGACAGCGCGGGTGTAGTGACAGCAACGCACGACATGCCCAATTTGAACATTGAAAAGATTCGTGAGGCAGCAGTCAAATTGACGGGCCAGATCATGCAAGTGCCGCCAATGGTCTCGGCACTGCGCGTAGACGGTCGACGGCTTCACGAACTTGAACGCGAAGGCATTGTTGTCGAGCGCAAGGCCCGACCAGTCACTGTGTATTCGTACGACGTAGAACCAACACAAGACCCGCTCGTTGTTCGCATCGAGGTTCGTTGTTCATCGGGTACATACGTGCGCACACTTGCGGCCGACTTGGGCACGCTGCTTGGCGGCGGCGCACACTTGCGCAATCTTCGCCGCACATCCATCGGCGATTTCACAGAACACGACGCGCTTGCGCCAGAACAGGTGAAGCTGCTGGAACCAATTACTGCGCTTCGTTCAATGACCAAAGTGATTGCCGACGAAGCAACCGCAACTGCCATACGCAATGGCAGATCACTGCCTGCATGGCCGGGCGCTTCGCCTTGGGCAGTAGTAAACGAAGAAGGCGCGCTACTTGCCGTGTACGAAGCAGATGGAGACGTTGCTAAACCATCAGTCGTTTTAGCCGAAGCGATAGCGTAAAACCTCGTGCTGATCATTCATGAAACCGATTCGGCGCCCGCCGACGGCCAACGCTCGGTGATCACCATTGGCGCATACGACGGTGTGCATCGCGGGCATCAAGCGGTCATTGCCCAAGTGCGAAACGAGGCGGCGCGTTTGGGCTGCCGCAGCATTGTGGTCACGTTCGACCGCCATCCCGCATCGGTGGTGCGCCCCGAATCCGCACCAAAATTGCTTACAGACATAGATCAGAAAATGGCAGCACTTGGGGCAACTGGCGTTGATGCAACATTCGTCGTTCGGTTCGACGCCGATGCCGCGCAAGAAGACCCAGCCGAATTTGTGCGCAGGGTGTTAGTAGACACCTTGCGAGCACAACTGATCGTGGTCGGGGAGGATTTCCACTTCGGTTACAAGCGCCGCGGGAATGTTGCGCTGTTACGCGAGTTGGGCAAAGAACACGACTTCGAAGTGGTTCCAGTGCAACTCATTGCCAGGCCAGACGGCGTTGCCGAGCCCGTAAGTTCAACTTCCATTCGTCGTGCGCTTGCGGGCGGGCAAGTCGAAGTTGCCGCAAACTTGCTTGGTCGCCCGTTTAGCGTGAGCGGCATAGTGGTGCACGGCGACAAGCGCGGGCGCACCATTGGTTTTCCTACGGCCAACATTGAAGTGCCTAACGCCATGTGCTTGCCGGCCGATGGCGTGTACTCGGGCATCGTTCAACGTGCCGACGGTTCCACGTTTGTGTGTGCAATCAACCTTGGTCGACGACCAACATTTTTCGAACACGCAGATCATTCATTGTTAGAAGCGCACTTGCTGGATTTCGACGGCGATCTGTATGGCGAGCGAGTGTCGGTCACGTTCGAGCACTTCTTGCGAAGCGAGCGCAAGTTTGAAGGCCTTGAATCGATCAAGACTCAGCTGCAACTTGATGTCGCCGCCGCCCGCGTTGCCCATCTCCGGTAGCGCCCCTTCCCTTTTGGTGCAGTTTTTGCCTCCCGAGTTGCAAAACCCTGTTCTGCTAATTATGATAAATCCGACCTGAATAGTCATAATTAGAAAACCCAATGAAATCGGGCTGTTCCCTACCGAAAGGATCTCCATGATCACCAATTCCATCTCGCGCCACCGCCGGCTAGCCGGCCGGCTGGCTCTAGGCCTTGCTATTGCAATGGGCAGTATCAGCCCAGTTGCCAGCGCATCTGCCTCCACAGCACCAGCGGCAAAGCCAACCACTCCGACAATCGTCGAGACGTCATGGCTGGAGCAGAACCTCAATAATTCGAAGGTGCGAATCATCGAAGTGAGCACCGATCCAGGCTTGTACGAAAAGGGACACATCCCGGGTGCCACCAAATTCTCATGGCACACCGACTTCGTAGATCCGGTAAACCGCGACATCATCGAGAAGGATCGTTTTCAGAAACTCGTCCGAGCAGCCGGTGTAAATAACGACACCACCGTGGTGTTGTACGGCGACAAGAACAACTGGTTCTCTGCGTGGGGAGTTTGGATTTTCAAGACGTACGGTGCAAAAGATGTTCGAATCTTGAACGGTGGTCGCGATAAGTGGATTAAAGAAGGTCGTGCCTTTACTCCGTTGCCAGCCCCAATCGGCAAGGGTAATTTCACTGCAACTGCTGCGGACGCAAAACTCCGTGCCTTTCTTCCTGATGTTGTGAAGATCGCGAAGAAGACCGACAAGACCACCAAATTGGTTGATATTCGTTCCGCCGATGAATTCAGCGGCAAGATTTTTGCTCCTGCGGGCTTCCAGGAACTTGCCATTCGTGCAGGACATATTCCGGGTGCAGCGAACGTGCCTTGGTCAAACGCCGTTGGCAGTGATGGAACCTTTAAGTCGCCAGCAGACCTGAAGAAGATTTATGCCGCTGCGGGTATCGATGGAACGAAGAAAGTCATCGTGTATTGCCGAATTGGCGAGCGCGCCGCACACACATGGTTTGTGCTCAGCCAAATTCTTGGCTACGACGTCAAGTTGTACGACGGCTCGTGGACTGAATACGGCAACTCGGTCGGTGTGCCTATTGCTAACCCAGCAGGAACTGTTTGGGGCAAGGGTTAATGACCGAAGTCAATGTGGTTGATGGTGGCTCTGCGATCAGCGGGGCCACCATCAGCAATATCCGATGGTCGCGGGCTGACAGTGTTCGTACGACGATCTCGGTAGCCATCGTTATTGCGCTCGTTGTTGGCGCATATGTGTTGCAGTCCAATTCTGAGGGCGATTCAACTCCGGCATTTTCACTTCTTGTCGGCGCCAGTTTGGGCATTGTTTTTGAGCGTGGAAGATTTTGTTTCTACTGTATTTTTCGAGAGGCAATTGAAGAGCGCGTTACCCGACCACTTATTGCCGTCATCTCGGCGCTGATTGTCGGCGCAATTGGGCATGCCGTACTGTTCGGGCTGTTCTTGCCCAACCCGAAAGGCGAAGGCTTGCCGCCAAACGCGCACATTTCACCTGTCAGCCTTCCACTGATTGCGGGTGCGTTCGCATTTGGCATTGGCATGGTGCTTTCTGGCGCATGCATCAGCGGTCATCTCTATCGGCTCGGTCAGGGTTATGTTCGCGCTATTCCCGCACTTGTGGGATCACTTGTTGGGTTCGGGCTTGGATTCATCACGTGGAACACCTTGTATCTCAATCAAATAAGTTCAAGCCCGGTGTGGTGGCTTCCACGTTGGCTGGGGTACGGCGGTTCGCTCATCGTCACCGTTGCCGTGCTTGGTGCTCTCGGTGTGTACTTGTTGGTCATCGACAAGTCGGAAGCGGCTTCTCCGCAGCCGAGCAATTTGTCGACCCGAGAGAAACTGTTTGAGACGGTTTTTTCAAAGCGTTGGTCGCCAGCAGCTACTGGTTCGATCGTTGGCGTAATTGGTGTATTTGCCTATCTGCGTGTCACTCCACTTGGCGTGACCGCTCAATTGAGCACAGTTTCGCGAACCTTTCTTGATTCGCGCGGGCAGCTTCCCGAAGTGCTGCATGGGATCGACTTGATGAAGGGTTGCGTCGGTGTTGTAGCAAACACAATTACGAATAACGGATGGCTGATTATCGGTCTCGTTCTAGCTTCATTTGCCGCAGCAGTAGGAGGCAATCGCTTCAAGATTGCTCGACCGACCGTTGCCAATACATTCACTGCGTTACTCGGCGGTGTTTTCCTCGGCTGGGGTTCGATGACTGCATTGGGGTGCACCGTCGGTGTGTTGCTCTCCGGCGTTCAGGCGTTTGCGCTGTCGGGCGTGGTGTTTGGAGTTGTGGTGTTCCTCGGTGTTTATGTTGGTGTGAAGTTAAAACTGCACCGAATCAATTAAGCCTGAATGATTGCGGGTTCGCGGTCGGGCCGTTCGTACACCGTGTTGCGCTGACGAAGAGTGCGTCCAAGTGGCGCAGAGATTTCGCGGAATGAAGCTTCTGTCATCTTTGTTCCGTGGCTTGCCCCAGCAGCACGAGAGATGTTCTCATCCATCAACGTTCCACCCAAGTCGTTGCAGCCGGCTTGCAACAACTGTGTTGCGCCATCGTGGCCGATCTTTGTCCACGACACTTGGATGTTGTCGATTAATCCGCGATATGCAATGCGGGCGATCGCATGCATTAGCAGTGTCTCGCGGAATGTTGGCCCGCGGCGCGATTTACGTTGCAGATAGATGGGTGAGGCCATGTGCACGAAAGGTAGGCCAACAAACTCGGTGAAGCCACCAGTGATTTCCTGCAATGCTCGGGTGCGCACAATGTGTTTTGCCCAACTGTGTGGGTGCTCGACCGAACCGAACATGATGGTGATGTTGGATCGCAGGCCAGCCTCGTGGGCAACTTGGTGACACTCCAGCCATTCCTCAGTATTGATTTTGTCTGGGCACAAAATGGCACGAACATCGTCGTCCAAAATTTCGGCAGCGGTGCCTGGCAATGATGCGAGCCCGGCTTCCTTCAAACGCGTGATGTATTCATACAGCGGTTCACCCAGGCGCTTGGCACCCTCGGTTACTTCCAGTGCGGTGAAGCCGTGCACGTGCATATCTGGCACTGCGTCTTTCACTGCTTGGGCAACATGGATGTAGTAGTCGCCATCGAAATCGGGATGAATGCCGCCCTGCAACGTCACTTCGGTGGCGCCCATGTCCCATGCCTCTTTGGCGCGCTGTGCAATGTCATCCAGTGTGAGCAGGTATGGCGTGCCGCGCAAATTGAGCGAGAGCGGGCCTTTCGAGAAACCACAGAACTTGCACTTAAACGTGCACACATTGGTGTAGTTGATATTGCGGTTGTGCACCCACGTGACAACATCACCCACTGCATCAAAGCGCAGTTTGTCGGCTACGCGAGCAATTGCGCGAACCTCTGGGCCACGGGAAGCAAACAGATCCACAATTTCCTGTTCGTTGATGCGGTGACCAAGTTCGACACCGCGCAAGATTTCGGCAACGCGCCCAGTAACGGTGTCGTTGTGTTCGTTAGTAACAAGTGTTGGTGTCGGGTTATTAGCGCCCGAATACCACTGCGTGGAGCGGTGCCCAACCAAAACAACTTCCGCTCCGTCGTGAACCACGTCTGCGGCGGTTACTTTCTCTGGCCACACTTGGCCCGGATCGTCGCGGCCTAAGCCTTCGGCATCGCTGCGATCGAGCACAGGGAAGTGCAACTCGGGTGCAAGCCACCTGGTGGGCTGTGTTGCAAACTCTGGGTAAATCGTGAGGCGAGGCGCAAGCACTTTGCCGCGTGCCTCGCTGGCCACGCGCAACTTGTCGAGTGCTGGCCAAGGGCGCTCTGGATTTACATGGTCGGCGGTAACGGGGGAGACGCCGCCCCAGTCGTCGATGCCTGCGTCGAGCAATACACCGAAATCATCGCTCAGGTTTGGCGGTGCTTGTAAGTGAATACTTGGGGGAAGCAATACGCGAGCAACAGCGATCGACCACATGTACTCGTCGTGTGGGCATGGTGCCTCGTGTTGCATGCCGGTACGTGGCTTAGGCAAAAAGTTCTGCACGATTACTTCTTGCACGTGTCCGTGTCGCGCATGCGACTCGGCAATTGCCATCAATGCGTCGATGCGGTCTTCGCGTGTCTCGCCAATGCCCACCAAGATTCCTGTGGTGAATGGGATCTGCAACTCACCTGCCCACTCCAACGTGTCGAGGCGACGCTGCGGCACTTTGTCGGGCGCGCCACGATGGCATTCCAAATCGTCGCGCAACGTTTCGATCATCATTCCCTGCGAAGGCGATACGGAACGAAGCATCTGCAGTTCGTCGCGGTACAACGCGCCGGCGTTTGCGTGCGGCAACAGACCAGTTTCGTGCAGCACCAACTGAGCCATGTCGTGCAGGTAGTGGACTGTGGAGTCGTAGCCGTTATCGGCAAGCCACTTCTTTGCAACGTCGTATCGCAGCTCTGGTCGTTCGCCCAAGGTGAACAACGCTTCGTGGCAGCCGGCGCGTGCGCCCTGCTTGGCTATTGCCAGCACCTGTTCTGCCGACATGTAGGGGTTTTCTAGGCGTGCAGGTGGCTGCGCAAAGGTGCAGTATCCGCACTTATCGCGACACAACATAGTGAGCGGAATGAACACCTTTGGCGAATAGGTGACGCGGGTGCCAAATTGCGCATCGCGAATGGTGCGAGCTTCGGCCAAAAGTGAATCTAGGGGTGTTTCTAGGACGCGCTGACGTATCGACAACTGAACCCTCCGTGGGTTGAAAATGAAGTTGGATTGACAGCGCCCGACCAGGTAGCCCCACCGTGTTAGAGGAGTGAAGTTCCCTGTAAAAGTCGTGCGTCCATCACCATAGCCAACAGAGCCAGCCGCCGCAACTAATAGCTGGTGATTAATTGAGCCCCAACACAGCAACGATGGCGTCATTGATCGCCCATTGATCTTCGATATCTACTCGTCCTACGCGCTTGCCCAGTCGCTCTATTGAAACCGAGGTCATTTGTTCGACAAGAACTTTGGTTGGTTGGTTTTGGACCTGAATGTCTGGCCTAATTGACGCCGGGCGAGCGCTTTGAGAAGTTGGCGCAACAATGACAAGGGACCGATTAAGCAAACTGTCCGATTGCAATACGACGGCAAATCGCTTCCCTTGTATTTCGTGAGTTCCGTTCTTCTTCGGATTGAATGCATAGATGTCGCCCCTATTCACCGAGTTCCTCCATGAACTTGGCGATATTTAGCATTTCGGCACGGTCGATCGGGTCGGCTTCGAGCGCAGCCATTTCGGCAGCCAGTCGTTTCGGCTGGTGCAGTGCGGCGGCCGATTCTTGAATTGCGTGTCGTATCGCATCGGACTGGGACATGCCCATTTGCTGCAGTCTCTGAAGAGCACGCCGAGTTTGTGTATCCATCCGAAATGACACGAGGTCTGACACGCAGATGACTGTATCACGATATGTCATACAGTTGCTCCTTGGGTCGGGTGACGGCCAATTGCCGGTCGGTGCCGTGCATGCTCAGCTTCCAGCCGCCCTCGTGCACGCTGCGGTGATGGCTTGAACACAGCGGAACCAGATTGTTCATGTCGGTTGTTCCATCGTCGCGCCAATAGCGAATGTGGTGGGGTTGACACTGTGAATGAGGAACGCAGCACTGAGGGATTGCGCATGTTGGATACATCACTTCCAGTGCCTTGCGTTGATATCGGGAAGCGAGCCGTGTTGCACGACCGACATCGAGGACCACGCCGTTGGAGCCAAGCACGACAGGAATGATTTCGGCTTCGCACGCCATGCGGCGAATGGTTTCGATGGGTAAGTCGACGTCGTGGCCAGTGCGGATGACGGAACGTTGATGCATGCCGTGCATCAGGGTTTGTAAGTCGATGACAACGGAAACTTCGGCGCGGGCATTTGGCGAGGATGATGCGCCGACCGAACCGTCGATGAGCGCCACAAGCGACAGCGCATTGAGGTGGCCGTACTTTCGATCGTCGGTAGGGCAGGTGTCGGGCAGAGCGCCATGGAACAGCGTCTCGACCGTGTTGTCGATGCGCCCGATGATGCGAAGCCCGCACTCTGGGTCGAGACGACCGTTGATGTGGAACATGCCGGACTCGCGGTCGACCCAGTGACGAAGCGTGGTGTCGCGGCGTTGTCGTTGCAAGGTGGTGATTCCTTCGTCGGCGTGAAGGCGCGCGACCTCGCTTTTTACCGCGCGCGCAAAATTGTCGGGGGTGGCGTGTGCTGCAACAGTGTTGAGCCATTCGCTGCGTTGTGCGAGCAGCTGGCGTTCGTCGGGGTTGAGATGATGCGCAGCGCGAGACAATGCGTCGATGTGGGCGGTGGAGATGTTGCCGTCGTTGAAAGCTTGTTCTAGTTGTGGGAATTGGCCAAGTGTGGTGGCGCGCGAAACCTCGCGATAGGCCTCGAGCCGCGAGATGTTTGTTGCGCTAGCGAGCACCTGCTGGGGTTGGATGCTCGGCGTGGCAACGGCAAGTTGTTGTAGCCGCCTAGTGAGCGCAACCTTGCGATGATCGAGCCACTGTTGCACCTGCCCAATTTGCGCCAGCACTGAACGCACATGGGGTTCGTCGCATTCGTTGATAGCGACGTTGGCAAGGCGCTGCATTGCCTGAGCGATTGAATCGTCGTCGTTCACTGTTACCCCGCGCTGCGGCAATGCCGCACTAGTAATGAATGCCTAGGGGAAGGAACTACCGAACAACTTACGCCAAGGGTGTTACACCGTTACGAACGGCTACAGCTTGCCGAGGGCAGAAAACAGCGCGCGCACATTGTGGCCACTGATTGGCACACGATGACCAGTGCGGCTGATGAAACCTAACTGCACACCCGTTGCCGGGTCGACCACCGTAAACAATTGTTCGTGGCCTGCGGCGTCAACCACCACGTCGGTGAGGAGCGGCACGCCCGCTGCCGCAAGCGCCTGCTGAACAAAACCTGCATTGAGCACTTCAATAGCTATATGTTGCACGCCAGAACCATGCGCATCCAGATGTGCTCGAACTGCTGGGTCGTTGCCTGGGCCAACCAACACCACTGTCACGCCGCCCGCCGTTGCCGCAACGATGTCGGAATCCTCTGTCGGCTCGATAGAGAAACCAAGCGTTGTAAGAAATGCCGAAGCGGTTGCCAAGTCGACCACTGCAACCACAACGTGGTCAATACGAACAGCAACCGTATCGAGCGCGCTCAGCAACGTGTCGGCAATTTTTGTTGGCGAAGCCTCGCCGCGTTCATGAGCGACTTCGATGCGGTGCGTCTCCGACAATACAGTGCGAAAAACTTGCTCGGCAAAGTCGGCGTCGACGCCGCTGTTAATTGCCCACTGCCGGCGAGAAGTTAACACTTCGCGCACTCGCTGCGGTTGGATCACTGCAGTTGCAGTTCCTGCTTTCACCTCGGCAACTTCTCGACACACTTCCATTCGTTGTGCAAGCAGCGCAACGATGGCGGCATCAATCTGATCGATCTTCTCGCGTAGCTCAGGAAGATCGCGGGCCATGATTAACTGCGCCACCACGATGTGCGCGAACGGTGCGGTGCAACAAGTTTCTCTACATGTTTCGCAAGCACATCCATCTCGATATTCACTGCGTCGCCAGGTTTGCGCACCCCAAGTGTGGTGACGGCCGAAGTGTGTGGAATGACGGCAACGCTGAAGGTGTCTTTGGTGAGGTTGAACGCGGTTAACGAAATGCCATCAACGGTGACAGAACCTTTTTCTACGATCAGGTGCATGTACTCGCGCGGAATACGAATTACTAAATCTGGTGCAGGCGCAACGACATGGCCAATGGCATCAACATGCCCAAGCACCATGTGCCCGCCGAGTCGATCGCCAAGCGCCATCGGTCGCTCCAAGTTGACTGGGTCGCCTGCATGAAGGGAGCCCAAGTTGGTTCGCGAATAGGTTTCGTCGCTGACGTCGGCATCCCAATACGACGAACCATCAGTGGCAACAACGGTGAGGCAGCAACCGTTGACGGCAATTGATGCGCCGAGGCTGGAACCCTGCAGCACCAGGTTTGCCTCGATGCGCAGGCGAGAGCCATTGCGCTCGGCTACTTTGCCCAGTTCTTCCACGATTCCGGTGAACACAGCAGTTCACACTACTTATATAGACCGTGGTTAGGCGGGGGGATTGCGGCCCTGAAGCGGTAGGTTGGAGGGGTCCGTTGGGGCTTTCAGCGCCGGCGAGATGCTTCTCATCAACCGATGAAGAGCGACCTCAGGTCCCGCAATCCGGCGGGCACACGAAAGGCAATACTGTGGCAACTGCCCCAAAAAGCGAAACAATCGCCAAGCATCGTTCACATGCAACCGACACGGGCTCACCAGAAGTGCAGATCGCACTCCTCACCGAGCGAATCAACAGCCTCACCGAGCACCTCAAATCACACGACAAAGATCACCACAGTCGTCGAGGCCTCTTAATGATGGTTGGTCGTCGTCGCCGCATGCTTGACTATGTAAAGGCCCGTGACATCGAGAAGTATCGAAAACTGCTCGAAGATCTCGGTCTGCGTCGCTAACGCACGCCTCAGTAATAACTACATAACGAACAACCAGTAGTCGGTTGTCAGTCGCTGATAGCGCAGCGAGCCAATTCGGGCTCACGTTGCGAAATTGCCGACTGGGAATCGACCGGTTGTTCCTCAAACTCTGAACGATTGTCAACAGACATGTCAGAGACGAAAGGACATACCCATGGCTGACGCCATTTCAGTATCGGCACCTGTTTCAGGCACCGACAAAACACTCACCTTCGAAACCGGCAAATTTGCCTTGCAGTCGCAAGGTGCGGTTATCGCCAAGATTGGTGAGACCACCGTTCTTGCCACAGCAAACGCCGCAAAGGGCGTGCGTGACGGCATCGACTTCTTCCCACTCACCGTGGACGTTGAAGAGCGTGCTTACGCAGCAGGAAAAATCCCAGGCTCGTTCTTCCGTCGTGAAGGCCGTCCAAGCCAGGCAGCAATTCTTACTTGCCGACTCACCGACCGACCATTGCGCCCAGCTTTCCCAGATGGCTATCGCAACGAGACACAAGTGGTCATCACGGTTATTGGTGCAGACCAAACCAACCCGCACGACGTGTTGGCAATCAACGCAGCATCTGCATCATTCATGATCTCCGGCATTCCATTCGATGGCCCAATTGGCGCCGTTCGTTTGGCATTCAGCCAAGACGGTCAATGGATTGCACACCCAACATTTGAAGAGGGCGAAGAGTCCACATTCGAATTGGTTGTTGCCGGCCGCGAACTCGACAACGGCGATGTTGCCGTGATGATGGTTGAAGCAGGCGGAACCGAAAAGAGTTTCACCTATTACGCAGAAGGCGCACCGAAAGTAACTGAAGAAGTTATTGCCAGTGGCTTGGATGCATCCAAGGTGTTCATCAAAGAGTCCATCAAGTTGCAGCGTCAACTTGTTGCCAGTGTGATTGCAACTCGTGGCCCGATCGAGCCACTGAAGTACACGCCTGTGTTGGATTACACCGACGAGTTGTTCGCAGCTGTCGAGCGTGTCGCAACTACCACATTGCAGCCAGCAATTCGCATTGCTCTGAAGAGCGATCGCAACGCAGCAATTGATGCAGCAACAGCCGAGACACTCACCGCACTTGCCGAAGAGTTCCCAGGCCAGGAAAAGCAGATCAAAGAAGCAGTTCGCTCACTCACCAAGAAGTTGGTGCGTAAGCGCGTTGTAGACGAAGGCATCCGTATCGACGGACGTGGCCCTGCCGATTTGCGAGCAGTTTCCGCAGAAGTTGGCCTCATCCCAACCGCGCACGGAACGGGTTTGTTCCAGCGCGGTGAGACACAGGTGCTCAACGTTCTGACAATGGCAATGCCGAAGATGAATCAGATGATCGACTCGATCACCCCAGAAACATCGAAGCGTTACATGCACGACTACAACATGGCTCCATGGGCCAACGGTGAAACCGGCCGCGTAGGCAGCCCGAAGCGCCGCGAAATCGGACACGGTGCACTTGCAGAGCGCGCCTTGTTCCCAGTCGTTCCAAACCAAGAGAAGTTTGCTTACACATTGCGACTCGTGTCGGAAGTGTTGTCGTCTAACGGCAGCACCTCGATGGCGTCGGTTTGTGCATCAAGCCTTTCCTTGATGGACGCAGGCGTTCCAATCATTGCCCCAGTGGCCGGTATCGCGATGGGCTTGATCTTCGATCAGGGCAAATACACCGCACTTACCGACATCTTGGGCGCTGAAGACGCATTCGGCGACATGGACTTCAAAGTTGCCGGCACCGCAGACGCAGTGACCGCATTGCAACTTGACACCAAGATCGAAGGAATCCCAAGCGAAGTTTTGGCCGCTGCATTGCAGCAGGCAAAAGATGCTCGCCTCAAGATCCTCGGCGTGATGAACGCAGCAATTGATGCACCACGTGCAACAGTTGCAGCAAGCGCACCGAAGATTGTTACCTTCACCATTCCATTGGACAAAGTTGGCGAAGTGATTGGGCCTAAGGGCAAGGTCATCAACACCATTCAGCAAGAAACCGGCGCAGAGATCAATGTCTCCGACGACGGCGCAACGGGAATCATCACCATTGGTTCTCCAGACAACGCCAAAGTTGAAGATGCACGCTCACGCATTCTTGCCATTGTCGATCCACCAACAGCCGACTTGGGCGCAACCTACACGGGTCGCGTTGTCAACATCGCGCAGTTCGGTGCATTCGTCAACATCCTTCCTGGTCGTGACGGCCTCGTGCACATCTCCAAGTTGGGCAACGGTCAGCGCATCGCAAAGGTTGAAGACGTTCTCAACATTGGCGACGAAGTGCAGGTTCGCGTAGACGACATCGACGACCGTGGCAAAGTGAGCCTTTCGCTCATCGGCCCCGACGGCGAGCCAATGAAGGGTTCCGGAAGCGGCCCGGCCGAAGGCGGAGATCGTGGCCCACGCCCAGAGCGTGGCGGCCGTGATGGTGGCCGAGGCCACGACCGCGGTGGTCGTGGCGGTAACGATCGTGGCGGACGCGGCGGAAACGACCGTGGTGGCCGTGGTGGCAATGATCGTGGCGGTTCAAGCCGCAACGACGGTGGCGCTCGTCGCGAGCCAAACCGCGGATCAAAGCCTGCCGAGCCAGTTGTCGACAATGCCGTCTCCGTAAGTTTCGAAGACGAATTCGACAACGAGTTCAACGGTTAATTTCCGGATCTCTGTCGTTTTCGTTTACGGCTAATCTCGCAACATGATCAAAGTCGGAGTCATCGGTGCAGCAGGGCGCATGGGGGCCACGGTGTGCAACGCCGTAGCTGCCGACCCAAATCTCGAACTCGTAGCAGTGGTTGACCCTGGTTCGCCAGGTTCAACCACTCACGGGCTCACTATTGCTAAAGATTTGCGGGCTCTTGCTGATGCGCATGTGGATGTGGCAGTCGATTTCACTGTTGCCGATGCTGCACGTGTAACGCTTCCTTGGTTGGCAATGCACAGCATTCATGCTGTTGTTGGCACCACAGGTTTTACGCAAAGCGATACAGACACTTTTAAGCAATCGTTTACCAATAGCAACTGCATCATCGCAGCCAACTTTGCAATTGGTGCAGTGCTTTTGATGCGCTTCGCCGAAATGGCATCGCCATTTTTTGATACGGCAGAAATTATTGAGATTCATCACGACGCCAAAGCCGATTCGCCAAGTGGCACTGCAGTTGCAACCGCGCAACGGATGGCAGCCGCAAGCAGCGAATGGGCCAAAGACCCAACGACGCACGAGGCAATCCCTGGCGCGCGTGGGGCTAAGGGCCCAGGAAACATCCCGATTCATGCAGTGCGCATGCGCGGCGTCGTTGCCAATCAAGAAGTCGTTCTTGGGACGCAGTCACAAACGCTGACCATTCGTCACGACACTATTGACCGCGCAAGCTTTATGCCGGGCGTGGTGTTGGCATGCAAGAAGATTGCCGAGCACAAGGGCTTAACCCTCGGGCTCGATTCGTTCTTGGGGATTTAACTAGCGAAGCGAGTTGATCGCTGCAACGTAGTTTGGCTCGTTAGCAATCTCGCTCACCAATTCGGTGTGCAGCACTTTGCCTTTTTCGTCGGCAACAACAACCGCGCGAGCAAGCGTGCCCTTGAGCACTCCACTGGTGAGAGTTACTCCGAATGCTGAACCAAAGTTGGTGCGAAATGTCGACGCGGTCTTGACGTTGGCCAAGCCTTCAGATCCGCAAAAGCGTCCCTGTGCAAATGGCAAGTCGGCCGAGACGCAATACACCTCGGTGTTGTCAAGGCTGGCTGCAAGCTCGTTGAACGTGCGTGTGCTGGTTGCACATGTTGGCGTATCAATGCTTGGGAAAATGTTGAAGATGATGCGCTTGCCCTTCAGGCTGCTGTTATTAATTTCTTGAAGCTTGCCTGTCGTTAACTCAAACTTTGGCAGCGAAGCACCTTTGGCTGGAAGTGAACCAATCAAATTTGCAGGGTTGCCACCAAGTGTGACTGTGGTTGTCTTTTTCTTCGCGACCTTCTTTTTAGAAGCCTTCTTTACCGACTTCTTTGCAGTCTTCTTCTTGACCGACTTCTTCGTTGCCTTCTTGGCTACTTTTTTCGACTTCTTTTTGGCTGCCATGGGCGTCTCCTTGATTGAAAATGGTCTGTTGAGTCTGCCAAATTAACCCTGCCCGAGCAAGAGGGGCAGAAAATTACTTGGCCGAGGGGCGACCCTTGCGGGCCGACTGCAGGAACGAGATGGCAAACAACCCCACCACTACGTACCACTGGTATTTTTCGATCCATTCCAGGAACGATTTGATCTGCTCCTCAAAGATCCTTCCGCCTTGCCACAGAATCGCCAGTTTGAAGGAAATGCCAATCATCAGCAGGGGAACGAACTTCTTCGCAGGCATACGGCGATGCCCGAGAAGCAGGCAGACGATGTTGCTGCCGGGCATCAGTACCAAAATTGCAGGGCCGGCCCGATCTGCCGCCCTTTCTGTCCATTTGTAAATGGCGGGAAGCTCGCCCATGTTTCCTTCAACCCAGCCCAAGGCCTTGGTGCCGTACCACCGCCCAACAAGGTACAACGCAATTCCGGCGATCAGAATGCGTACGAAACCGATAGAGATATACGAGGCGATGTCGATGTACGGCACCGAGCCAAACAGGTTGCGGTTGCGCGAGCTGAGCAGCAATACCAGTCTTGGCTTTTCGTCAACAAGGGCCGGCCCAATATTGCTGCCCACTGTGCCAATCACAAACAACATCGTTGTAAGCGTGAGTATGGCCTTTCGCATCCGCAAACCGTAGCCCAGTTGCTACCTTTATGGCACGCAGGGAAGAGGGGGAATTCCGTGAAGGGTTTAATGCAAGATACGCCGCTGACATTGGTGCATTTGTTTGAGCGTGCCGAGAAGTACCACAGCGAAAAAACCATTATTACCGCAACAGCAACAGGCAAAGAGAAAACCACGTATGGCGAGTGGGCAGCGCGAACACGCCAACTTGGCGGTGTTCTCGACAAGTTGGGAATAAGCAAAGACGGTCGCGTCGCCACCTTTGCCTGGAATTCGGCTCGCCACCTAGAGCTGTATTTTGCTCCGCCGTGCACGGGGCGTGTTGCACACACACTCAACATTCGATTGTTCCCCGAGCAGTTGACGTACATCGTCAATCACGCCGAAGACGAAGTCATATTTATCGACCGATCGTTGTTTGCGCTGATTGCGCCACTATTGCCAACGTTCACCACGGTGAAACACCTGGTGATCATGGACGACGGCAAAGGTGATGTTCCCGACAGTGTTAAAGGTTTTGAAATGCACGATTACGAGGCGCTGCTGAAGGGAACACCTGGCGTCGAGTTTCGAATCACCGACGAACACTTGGCTGCAAGCATGTGTTACACCAGCGGCACAACGGGCAACCCGAAGGGCGTGGTGTACAGCCATCGCTCTACGTACTTGCATACGTTTGGTGCGATGACCGCCGACTCACTCGGTGCGCGTGAGAGCGACATCATTTTGCCAGTCGTGCCAATGTTTCACGCCAACGCGTGGGGCCTTGCTCACGCAGCAGTTGCTTCTGGTGCAAGTTTGGTTATGCCAGGCCCCGATCTTTCCGGCAAAGCAATTGCGAATTTGATCGTTGACGAAAAAGTAACGGTGGCTGCTGGCGTGCCAACTATTTGGATGGCAGTGTTGCCCGAATTGAAGGGCAGAGACACTTCGGCGTTGCGAGCAATTCCTTGTGGAGGCTCGGCGGTACCAAAAGCATTGAGCGAGGGATATCGCGAGCAAACCGGCCTGCCCATTTTGCAGGCTTGGGGCATGACCGAAACCAGTCCAATCGCTGCCGTTTGCACGTTGTCGGCGGCAGATCGGTTGTTGCCACAATCCGAGCAAGCCGAGTTGCGAACCACTGTTGGTCAAATTGCTTTTGGTGTCGATGCGCGAGTTGTCGAGCCAGGCACCACCACGCCAGTTGCATGGGACGGCGAAACCAGTGGCGAGCTGCAGTGCAGCGGTAATTGGATTGCATCAACGTATTACAACGACGCCAGGGCTGGTGAAAGTTTCACCGAGGATGGTTGGCTTCGAACGGGCGACGTGGCAACGGTGGATGCGAAGGGTCGCATTCGGCTTGTTGACCGCACGAAGGATCTCATCAAGTCGGGTGGCGAATGGATCTCGTCGGTTGAAATTGAAAATGAGTTGATGTCGCATCCAAAAATCAAGGAAGCCGCAGTCATCGGTGTTCCGCACCCAAAGTGGTCGGAGCGCCCGCTTGCGTGCGTGGTGTTGATGGAAGGCGAGACACTGACGAAAGACGAAGTGCTCGAACACATCAAACCGTCACTCGCCAAATGGCAGATCCCAGACGATGTGGTATTTATTCCCGAGGTTCCAAAGACCAGCGTTGGAAAGTTCTCTAAAAAGACTTTGCGCGAGCAGTTTGCCGACTACGTCTTGCCCGAGGGCAACTAGCCGCGCAAACGACCGGCGTTAATCACGCGTTGCAAGAACTGTTGGGTTCGTGCATCCGTAGGGCTTGAAAGTATTTGAGATGGCGGCCCTACTTCGGCAACTGTTCCGTCGGCAAGGAAGCACACACGGTCACTGATCTCTCGAGCGAATCCCATCTCGTGGGTGGCAAGCAACAAGGTGATGCCGCTGCCTTTCAGTTCGCGCACAACATCCAACACTTCGCCCACTAGTTCTGGGTCGAGTGCCGAGGTGATTTCGTCGAGCAGCAGCACTTCGGGGTTGAGTGCCAACGCGCGAGCAATGGCAACGCGCTGCTGTTGGCCGCCAGACAACCTGTCGGGGTACGAGTCGATCTTGTCGGCTAAACCAAGGCGGGCAAGAAGTGATGAAGCGGTTTCGTTGGCCTCATCGGCAGACTTCTTCAATACCTCAGTGAGCGCAAGAGTGATGTTGCGACGAATGCTCATATGCGGAAACAAGTTGAAGCTTTGAAACACGATGCCGATGCGCCTGCGAACTGGGTTTGCGTCTAGCCCAACTGCGGTGATGTCTTTTTCGTCCAGCAAGATCGAACCGCTATCCAATGTTTCCAGCAAGTTGATGCAGCGAAGCAGCGTGGTCTTACCCGAGCCGCTTGCGCCAATGAACGACACCACTTCGCCCGTATTGATGTCGAGGCTCACGTCGCGAAGAACTTGATTTGTGCCGAACGCCTTGGCAACAGATTGCAGTGAAAGTTTGGTGCTCATCGAACTTTGCTCGCTCCCGTGCGGTCGCGCTCACGTGTAAGTAGCCAGTCGGTAAGGCGCGTTAAAGGAATGGTGATTGCTAGGAAAATCAGTGCAGCACCAACGAATGGAGTGAAGTTTGCAAATTTTGCTTTATCGATGCCGGCCTGACGAAGGATTTCGATTGGACCGATGAGGCTGACGAGAGCAACGTCTTTCTGCAGGCTCACCATGTCGTTCATCAAAGGCGGAATAACCCTGCGAATTGCTTGAGGCAAAATGACGTGCCGCATGGTCTGGGCGCTGGACAACCCAAGCGAACGTGCGGCAGCCCGTTGGCTTTCGTGCACGCTGTCGATGCCGGCGCGAAATACTTCTGCCACGTATGCGCTGTAGGTGAGGCCAAGCGCAACAGAGCCCCAGATCAGGGGCGAATTCCATGGGCGCTCCAAGCCAATGCCAGGAACACCAAACCCCACCAGATAGATCCACAAGATGACGGGCACGCCACGCATGATGTCGGTGTAAGCAATGACGAACACACGAACGGGGAAGAGAGCAGGGTTGCGAGTGCTGCGCGCAATGGCGATGAACACTGCAGCAATCAAGATGCATGGTGTCGTCCACGCAAAGATCTTGATGTCTAGAACAAAGGCTTCAAGTAGCCGGGGGAACGAATCGGTTAGCCGTTCCCAGTCGAAAAACGATTTCTTAACTCTGTCCCACCGCGGCATGCGGGGGATGAAAACTATGAGTAGCGCAACTACGACGGCAGTGCTCAGCGCAGCAATGGTGTTGCTACGCCGGCGCTGCCGTCGTTCGAACTCTTTGCGTTCGGTTTGAAGTTGCGTAGGCAGTCCTTAGCCGAGGCTGATGACTGGTGCGCTGATGTTGTCTGACAACCAGGTTTGTTCGATGGTTGCGAGTTCGCCCGAGTCCTTGATGGACTGCAGTGCAACGTTCACACAATCAACAAGCGGGTTGTCCAAGTCGAACACCAAGCCAAATTGATCTGGAGCCATGCCATCGCTGGCTGGGAACTGACCAATGACTGTTGAGCCTTCAATTTCGACTGCGCTGATGTACAACGCTGTTGGCAAGTCGACGACGATTGCGTCAATCTGCTTTGCCTCGAGTGCTGCCTTCGCAGCTGCGTTGTCGTCATATACGTATGGCTCTGTTGTTGGTGCAATGTTGTCGACGAGGAATTGCAGGCTGGTGGTGCCGGACTGCACGCCAAACTTCAGTTCCTTCAATGCCTCAACTGTTGTCGCTCCAACTGCTGGCGAGTCGGCGTATCCGACAATTGCTTGGTTGGTGGAGTAGTACGGATCACTGAACGAAACAGTTTGCTTGCGCTCTTCGGTGATTGAGTACTGCTGCAGGTTGAAGTCGAAGTTTTTCGCTCCTGGTTGAACTGCTTCGTCGAAGCTGGTACGAACCCAGGCGACGTTTGCGTTGTCGAAGCCCATTGCTGCGGCAACGGCGTAAGCAACTGCTGCTTCGAAACCTTCGCCAGACTCTGGTGCATCATTTTCTACCCAAGGCGAGAAGGCTGGGTTGCCTGTGCCAATGGTGAGTGTTCCTTCGGCAAGGGTCTTGCCTGTGGTGCATTCGTTGCCCGAACCGCCGGCTGCTGCCGTGGTGTCGGATGCGGAATCGCTACCGCCGCAGGCGGCCAGGGTGAGGCCGGTGACTGCAAGGATGCCAATAAGGGATTTGCGCATGGGGTATGCCTTTCATGGTGTTTGGTCCAGCCCGGCGGGATGCTCGGATGGGCGTCTCCGACACTACATCAGGGTTCCGAGTTGCCATAGGCTATGGCCATGACCGTTACGCATAACAGCAACGAAACCATCATTGGCCGCTCGGAGATCAACGACATTGAAGCAATTCTCAGTGTCGCAAACACCGACGTAAACGAAGTTGAGCACGCAGTAAAAAACAACTGCGACTCCATTTTCACATGGGACTATTCACTCGCGCGCCCACAGTTGCGCAAGCTTTATGAAAAGGCCAAGACTGGCCAGTGGAACGGTTCCACCGACCTCGATTGGAAGACAGAAGTCGACATTGAGAAAACCATTGCAGCCGATCAGGTCTTAATCGGCAGCGGTATTGACGAATCGTTGTACGCAAACACGCCATTGGCGAAGTGGAACGATAAAGAGTGGCTCGAGTTTGGCATCGAAAGTCGTCGTTGGACACTTTCGCAGTTTTTGCATGGTGAGCAGGGCGCTCTTATTTGCACGGCAAAGATTGTTGAAACCGTGCCCTGGTACGACGCAAAGTTGTACGCCAGCACGCAAGTAGTCGACGAGGCTCGACACGTTGAAGTGTTCGCTCGTTACCTTGACGAAAAAATGGGCGGCATGTATCCGGTCAATGCTCACTTGCGCATGTTGCTCGACGACATCATCAAGGATTCGCGTTGGGACATGACATATCTCGGTATGCAAATCATGATTGAAGGCTTGGCGCTTGCAGCATTCGGTTATCTCCATGAACTCACCGGCGAGCCGTTGCTGAAGAAGTTGCTGCGCTACGTCATGAGCGACGAAGCCCGTCACGTTGCATTCGGCGTACTCAGCCTTAAAGAGGTGTACGACGACATGACCGATGCCGAAATTCGCGATCGCCAAGAGTTCGCATTCGAAGCCAGCATCCGTATGCGCGACCGCTTCCTGCAACAAGAAGTGTGGGAGCGAATGGGTGTTAAGCCAGCCGATGTTGTTCCAATCACCATCAACGACCCAACCCGCAAGTTTTTCCAGCAGTTGCTGTTCGCAAAGATTGTTCCGAACTGCAAGAAGCTTGGTCTGCTCGATCGTAATGATCAGTGGTTGCGTCGTCGGTTTGAGGAAATGGACGTCATCCAGTTCGAGAACCATGAGGACACAGGCGAGGAGTTCACCAAGTTCGAGCTTGGCTCCGAACTTGCCCCTGCTCACTAATTACATTTCAGTAATCGTCCAGCATTAGATAGTCTCTTGCGCATGGCAAGGTTCGGTCGAGTCGTCACTGCGATGGTCACACCGTTCAACAGCGACGGCTCACTCAACCTCGACGGCGCCCGGCGCCTGGCCAAATGGTTGCAAGATAACGGCAACGATGGCCTTGTTGTTGCTGGCACCACGGGCGAGTCTCCCGTACTTACCGACGACGAACGCCTCAGTTTGTTTGCAGCAGTTACCGAGGCAGTCACCATCCCAGTCATTGCTGGAACGGGCACCAACGACACCGCGCATTCGGTACACATGACCAAGGAGGCAACCAAGCTTGGCGTTGCAGGAATTTTGGCAGTGACTCCTTATTACAACCGCCCGCCGCAGTCGGGCATCGAAGGCCACATGCGCGCAATGGCGGCATCGACCAACTTGCCAGTTGTTGTGTACGACATTCCGGTGCGCACTGGCCGCAAGATTGCTACGTCGCTCATTCTCAAATTAGCCAACGAGGTTTCCAACATTGTTGCGCTCAAAGACGCAGCAGGAAACCCCGCCGAGTCTGCAGTGCTCATGTCGCAGGCGCCAGCAGGTTTCGAGTTGTACAGCGGCGACGACGGGCTCACGCTTCCGTTCATGGCAATTGGCGGCAGCGGCGTTATTGGTGTGGCAACACACTGGACAGGCCAAGACCATCAAGAGATGTTTGCGCTGTGGGAAAAGGGCGACGTCGACGGTGCGCGCCGTGTTAACGCGCGCATGCTCGAGAGTTTTGCGTTTGAAACCGGCGACGACAATCCGAACCCACTGCCAAGCAAGGTGATGATGAACGTGCTTGGTCTGCAAGTTGGCGAGGCAAGGTTGCCAATGGGCCCGCCACCTGCCGGCCTTGAAGAACGTGCGAAGAAGGTGCTCGAAAACCTTCGTGCCGCTCGCGCAGCAAGCAACTAATGGCAGCGCCAGTTCGCATTATTTTCCTCGGTGGTCTCGGCGAGATCGGCCGCAACTGCATGGTCGTCGAGCAAGACGATCGCCTTTTACTTATCGACTGCGGGCTTATGTTTCCCGACGCCGACATGCACGGCATTGACTTGGTGCTTCCCGACTTCACATGGCTGCGTGAAAACGCTGATCGCATCGAGGCTTGCGTTGCAACTCACGGTCACGAGGATCACGTAGGCGGCTTGCAGTTTTTGTTGCGCGACATGTCGTTTCCCATCTACGGATCAAAAGTCACGCTTGGTTTGGCGCGCCATCGCATTGAAGAAGCGGGGCTGCTTGGCAAAACCGAGTTGATCACCGTTGTCGACAACGAGCGTCGACGCATTGGGCCATTCGATGTGGAGTTCATTCCCGTCACCCACTCGGTTCCGTACGCACATGCCATTGCATTGCACACACCGCAAGGCGTCATTATTCATTCGGGCGACTTCAAGATCGACCTCACTCCAGTGGACGATCGACGCACCGACTTGGCTCGCTTGGGTGCGCTTGCTGCAGGAGACGGCATTCGCTTGTTGATGCTCGACAGCACCAACGCCGAAGAGCGTGGTTCTGCACCCTCGGAAAAGAGCGTCGGCGTGGTGTTGCGCCAGTTGTTTGCCGAACACAAAAACCAACGCATCATCACCGCAAGTTTTGCCAGCCACATTCACCGAGTGCTGCAGATTGCAGAGGCCGCAATAGACGCAGGTCGTGTGGTTGCGCCGCTTGGTCGATCAATGATCAACAACGTGCGCATGGCTCGCGACTTGGGCATCATCAATTTGCCAGACCGATCAATCATCGACGTTGAAGACATCGACGACTACGCGCCAGAACAGATTTGCGTTATCTCTACGGGTTCGCAAGGCGAGCCGATGGCGGCGCTTTCATTGCTGGCTCGCGGCGACAACAAGTTTGTAAAAGTTGGGCCGCGCGACACCGTCATTTTCTCCAGCCATGCAATTCCCGGTAACGAATCCAACGTCAACAAAGTGATCGACGGCTTGCTGCGCGCAGGCGCCGAAGTTGTGCACTCGGGCATTGCCGACGTGCACGCCACGGGCCACGCCCAAGCAGAAGATTTGAAAATGTATTTGTCGATTACCGAGCCCGAGTGGTTCGTGCCAATTCATGGTGAGTACCACCACATGGTTGCCAATGCAAAACATGCGCGCACCATGGGCGTACCCGACGAGCGAGTGGTGCTGTGCGAAGACGGCGACGTCATCGAAATCACCGACGACGGCATCGAGCTTGCCGGCCGCGTTCCTTCTGGCTATTTATATGTCGATGGAATTGTTGGTGACGTAGGGCAGGGCGTGCTGCGCGACCGCAAGGTGTTGGCCGAAGAGGGCGTTGTCGTTGTCGTTGTAACGGTGGATATCGATGCGGGCAAAGTGTTGGTTGGCCCAGAGATAATTACCCGCGGCTGGGTGTATGCGCCCGAGGCCGAGGATCTCATTGAGGAAGGCTGCGCAGTTGTTGCCGTAGCTGTTGAAAAGGCACTGAAGGCCGGAACGCGCGATGTTGACGCACTGGAAAAAGATGTGCGTAAAGCCGCTGGCAAGTTTGTATCGGAGCGCACTAAGCGGCGCCCGATGATCGTTCCGATTGTGATGGAGACCTAAACCTAAATCGTCACCACAGTGATGATGTGTGTGAGACCCTTGAAGTCTTCGGGGTTGCGTGTGTATAGAGCAAGGTTGTGGGCGCTTGCTGTTGCCGCAATCAGTAAGTCGGCCAGTCGTGCACCACGTGGTTTTCGCCCTGCTGAAAATACTGCTGCGTAAATTCTGCCGTATGCGCGGAACGAGGCAGTATCGAAAGGTATTGGGTCGACTAATGCTTCTGCTCGTTGCAGTCGCTCTTGACGCCGTGCGCGTTCGTCTGGGTCGGTGGTTGCGTGAGGCCCGGCTGCCAGTTCGGCCATGGTAATTGCGCTAATGGCAAACTCGGAAGGAAGCTTTGCTCGCTCGATTTTCTCGAGGTCGATAATGACTGAAGTATCAAGTAGCCCTCGAACGGCTTTGGTCTTAGGCACGGGGCAAAACTTCTTGATCAACTACAGAGTCGATGTCTTTACGAAACTTCTTTGCGTCAATTGGTGGCGCGGAAGAAAACATTGCAGCTGCCGCAATGGAAGACACAAACCGCGGGCGGTGAAGTGGGTTGAGTTCGCCAACAGGTCGGCCATTGCTGGTGACGATGAAGGATTCACCTTCGTCTAGCCGACGCATGATTTCGGCATTGTCATTGCGTAGTTCTCGCTGGGTAATTACCGTGGACATAGCCAAACTGTAGCACTTACTGCTACACAGTTTCCCAAGGGGATTGGGGGTATTCCCCAGTTGGGATGCGCCCCATTGGTACGGTTGGTTAATGGCAACCAAGCCCCGCAAGGGGTCATCTTCGTCGCGCCCCGCCTCCCGCGGCGCCAAGCGCCCCGCTGCTCGGGTCGTTCGCAGCCATGCCCCTATTGAAGAGGACGAAAGTTTCGACTTTGGCCGCCCGAAACGCCCATCGCTAATTCGGGCTGCAGTTGCCGGACGCGGCCCCGAGTTTGGTGGCATCGCGCTGGTGTGCCTGGGTGTTTTGTTGGCCGTTGCCACCTTCACCGGTGGCGGCGGTCCGCTTGGAAACTTGCTCGAGCGCATTTCATCGTGGCTCATCGGCCTTGGTCGATTTGTCTTGCCTATCGCAGTTATTGCAGGCGGCATTGTGTCGATGAAGCGTGTGGAAGTGCAGCACAAAGTTCGTCTGGCATTTGGGTGGGTCGTCATCCTGCTTGGTTTGCTCGGCAGCATTCACGTAGTGATGAGCGACGGCTCGCTTGGTAGCGACCTCGACACATTCCGCCGCGGCGGTGGTGCATTCGGTTGGTTGTTGGGTGCGCTGTTGGAGCGAACAATAAACAATGCATTGGCCGTCATGGTGTTGCTTGCGCTCGTGCTTGTGGGTGTATTGATCACTACAAATTCCACCTTGCCGCAACTTGTGCGTCGCATTAGGGCGTGGGTAGACGGTGGAGCAAATCCTCGCGCAACACGCCAACACAGCAGCGATGATGGCGATGAGTACGAGCATTCGGGTTCCGAGTTTTACGACATTGAACTGGATGAACCGAAGGCGAAACGAAAGCGTGCGCGCAAACAAGTGGTGGAAGAGCCAGAAGATGCCGAAGATGAATTAGAGGAATACGAAGAAGAATACGAAGAGGAAGTACAGCCGAAGAAGGTGCGCAAGGCACGCAAACCGTTGCTCTCGCAGATGGCGGCCGCAAGCGATGTCCCAACGGCAACCGCAATCATGAAAGCCCAGCCGCAACAGATGCCGCTTGGCCCCGGCGCTCGTGCAAGCAACTGGGTGTTGCCAACACTCGACATGCTCACTGTTACTCGCCACGAAAAAGCAGACGAGCGCGCAACCGAAGAGCGCGGCGACAAGCTTGTTGATGCGTTGAAGGAGCACAACGTAGAAACCGAAATGGTTGGCTACACACGCGGCCCAACGGTTACGCGTTACGAGTTGTCGCTAGGTGGCGGCGTAAAGGTTGCCAAGGTCACGTCGCTCTCGCGCGACATCGCGTACACCATGGCCGCAACCGATGTCCGAATTCTTGCTCCAATTCCAGGCAAGTCGGCAATTGGTATTGAGGTACCAAACGCTGTGCGCGAATTGGTTTCACTTGGCGATCTCATGGTTTCCCAGGAGTCGCGCGCGGCAATGCATCCGCTGGACGTTGCCGTTGGCAAAGACATCGCTGGGCGTTCGGTGTTCCTCAACATTTCCACCACGCCACACATGCTCATTGCGGGCACCACCGGTGCGGGCAAGTCCAGCGCAATCAACTGCATCATCACCTCGGTGCTCATGCGCACCACGCCCGATCAGGTTCGCCTCATCTTGATCGACCCGAAGCAAGTAGAGATGGGCCAATATGCACGCCTCCCGCATTTGCTCACTCCGCCAGTAACCAACCCAAAGAAGGCAGCTAATGCGCTTGGTTGGGCAGTGAAGGAAATGGAGCGCCGCTACGACTTGCTGGTCGAGGCCGGGTTCCGTGACATCAGTGGTTTCAACTCGGCGTACGACCGCGGCGAGTTGGAAGGCGAGGACGCCGACGAGAAATCGTTCGAGCGCATGCCGTACATCCTTGTTGTCGTCGACGAGTTAAACGACTTGATGATGGTCGCTGCGCGTGACGTAGAAGATTGCATTACCCGCATCGCACAAAAGGCTCGTGCCGTAGGTATTCACCTCATCGTTGCAACTCAACGACCAAGCGTCAACGTCATCACCGGCGTGATCAAAGCCAACATTCCTGCACGTATGGCTTTCGCTGTTTCAAGCCTCACCGATAGCCGCGTTATTCTCGACCAACCCGGCGCCGAAAAACTGATCGGTAAGGGCGACATGTTGCTTTTGCCAGGCAACACCTCGGTTGCGCAACGCATTCAGTCTGCGTGGGTAGACGAAGCCGAAGTTCGCAAGGTTGTTGCTCATTGGCGCAGGCAGGCCCCAGAAGTTGTTTATGTTTCGGGTGTCGACGGCGAACCAAGTGGTGGCAATGCAGGTGACAGCCTCTTCGGTGGCACCACTGGCGACAGCGGCGACGACGAACTACTCCGTCAGGCAATGGACTTGGTGGTGCGCACTCGACAGGGAAGCACCTCGATGTTGCAGCGCAAACTGAAAGTTGGCTTTGCCCGTGCCGGCCGCATCATGGACTTGCTCGAGTCGCGCGGCGTGGTGGGCCCCAGCGAAGGCTCGAAGCCCCGCGAAGTGCTGATGACCGTAGAAGAACTAGAGCAACTGCAACAAGCCAGTTAAGTTGCCTCCGGCCGCTGTCGGCATGGTCTAAAAAATGTCGTAATGTCTCGCTATGGCCGAACTTACTGAAATCACCTCAGGACTCCGTTTCCCAGAAGGACCAATCGCAATGCCCGATGGCAGCGTGATTTTGGTCGAGATGTTTGGAAAGTGCATCACTCGAGTAAAGCCCGATGGCACAAAAGAAAAGATCGCCGATGTGCCTGGTGGCCCAAACGGCATTGCGTTCGGCCCAGATTGCGGTTTGTACATTTGCAACAACGGCGGCTCGTTTAGCGAGGTCGATTTCTTGGGCCTCACGTTCCCTGGCCCGATGGTTGAAGCCGACTACATCGGTGGACGCATTCAACGACTCGACATGGAAACAGGCGAGCTGAAAGATTTGTACACCGAATGCAATGGCAACAAATTGCGCGGGCCGAATGACATTGTTTTCGATGCGCACGGTGGCATGTGGTTTACCGATCACGGAATTCGTCACGGCCGCCACGCCGATTTGAGCGGCATCTATTACGCAAAGATCGACGGCTCGATGATCAAGGAAGTGGTGTTTCCCACCGATTCGCCAAACGGCATTGGCCTCTCGCCAGATGGCAACACGCTGTACTGGGCGGAAACCCACACAGGTCGTGTTTTCCACTTGGCGATTACTGCACCTGGCGAAACCGCTCCGTTTAGTGCCATCGATCCATCGGTGTGTTTGTGCGGCCTACCCGGTGTGCAGTTGTTTGACTCGCTCGCTATCGATGGCGACGGAAATGTGTGCGTCGCCACGCTTGGTTTACAAACCGCCGGCATCACCGTGATTTCGCCGAAAGGCGAAGTGCTCGAGCAGATCCTCACGGGCGACCCACTCACCACCAACATCTGCTTCGGCGGGCCCGACTTTAAAACGGCGTATCTCACGCTGTCTGGAACTGGTCGTTTGGTGTCGATGCCCTGGCCATACAAGGGTCTCAAGCTCAATTACTAAACGCCCCACAGGTAGGCTCAATGCCTGTGCAGCAACGTTTTTACATAGAGACGCTGGGCTGCCCCAAGAATGATGTCGACTCCGACAAAATTGTCGGCACCTTGCTGGCCGATGGCCTGGCCGCAACCGACGACCCATCGCTTGCCGACGTGGTTGTTGTCAATACCTGCGCATTTATCGAAGAGGCCAGGCGAGAGAGCATCGACACGGTTTTGGCGCTTGGAGCACAACGCAAAGATGGCGCGCGCCTAGTAGTCACGGGCTGCATGGCCGAGCGGTACGGCGCCGAATTGGCCGAGGCGCTGCCAGAGGCCGATCAGGTTGCTGGCTTCGGTGTTCCTGTGCAGTTTGGGCGCAAGCCTCTAGCGGTGTCGTCGGCACCAATTCCGTCGTTCGACTTGCTCAACTTGCCAAGACCCAAGTCGTCATCGCCGTGGGCCTACGTAAAAATTGCAGAAGGCTGCGATCGCAATTGTGGTTTCTGCGCAATTCCGTCGTTCCGTGGGCCGCAACGCAGCCGCGACATCGAATCCATTTTGCATGAAGTAGACGAACTGCAGGCCAAAGAGATTGTGCTTGTTGCACAAGACTTGGCAAGTTACGGCAAAGACCGCCCAAACGAATTGGGCGCCGGCTCAATCGTTCCGCTTGTTCGCGCAGTAAGCGCAGTTGCAGAGCGCACGCGACTTTTGTACTTGTATCCAAGCGATCTCACCGACGAACTGATCGAGGCCATGCTCGAAACGGGTGTTCCATATTTCGACTTGTCCTTGCAGCACGTCAGCAAGCCACACCTTCGCCGCATGCGTCGCTGGGGCGATGGCGACCGATTCTTGCAACGCATTGGCGACATCCGTGCGCTCAGCCCAGACGCCGCGTTTCGTAGCAACTTCATTGTTGGCTACCCGGGCGAGACCGAGGAAGACCACGATCAGTTATTGCGCTTCGTTGAGGAAGCCCAATTGGATTGGTGTGGTTTCTTTACCTTCAGCCCCGAAGAGGGTACGCATGCAATGACGCTGCCAGATCATGTCGACCCAGCGTTGATGAACGAGCGCATTTCCGAATTGCGCGGCATGCAAGACGACATCACTGCTTCGCGCCGCGACGACCTCATTGGCCAAACGGTGCAGGTACTGGTGGATGAAGTGGGCATTGGACGCACGCATCGCGAGGCTCCGTCTATCGATGGTGTAGTGCATGTCAGCAACACTCTTGCTGTTGGCCAGTTTGTTGATGTCGAAATTGCCGATGCATTAGGCCCCGACTTGATCGCCGTCGGAGCCGACACCAGTCAATTCGACGAGGAAGAATAGACCCATGCCAACGGACCCAAGCGCAATCCGAACATGGGCTAACGCCATCACTGTCAGTCGGCTGCTTGTCTCGCCATTGATGTTTGCGATTATCCCCGACGACAATGTTGGTTCGTGGGCGGCGACAGGGCTTTGGTTCGTGCTCAGCATGAGCGACTTGGTGGATGGCTATCTTGCCCGCAAAGAGGGGACTACCCGCAGCGGCGCGTTTCTCGACCCGCTCGCCGACAAAGTGTGCGTGCTTGGCGCAATGTTTGTTTTGGTCAACCGCGGATACTTCAGTGCGTGGCTGGTTGGCATTATTGCGGCGCGTGAAATTTCGATCAGTTTGTATCGCGTGTTTGCTGGCGCAAAAGGCGTCAGTGTTCCCGCAAGTAGGGCCGCGAAGTGGAAGACATTCGCTCAGCAGTCGGCAGTTGGGTTTGCTGTACTGCCATGGACGGCCGCCAACTACACGATTGCCGCCAAGGGCTCACTCGTTATTGCTGTAGTGCTCACCGTGTACAGCGGTGCACAGTATTGGCTTGTTGCCATTCGCGCACGGCGGGCTCGTTAAACAATGCGTTGCGACGTCGTTGCTATCGGTACCGAACTGCTGCTTGGCCAGATAGTCGACACCAACTCGTCGTGGCTAGGGGAGCAGCTTTCCGCAGCAGGTATCGATTCGTGCTTGCAGGTAAAGGTTGGAGACAATCTCAATCGAATGGTCAAAGCCATTCGCCAAACACTCGAAGATGCCGATGCCGTAATCATCTGCGGTGGGCTTGGGCCAACGCACGACGACATCACTCGCGAGGCAATCGCCGAAATTATGGGCGTTGAGCTGGAATTTAATGACGAAGTTGGCATGGTCATCTCGGAAATGTTTGCATCCCGCAACCGACGCATGCCCGAAATCAACATGCGCCAAGCAATGGTGCCCAAAGGTGCCAACATCATCGAGCAGCGAAGGGGTACTGCACCAGGCTTAATTTGCCCAGTTGGCAACAAGGTCATTTACGCCGTTCCCGGCGTGCCCTACGAGCTCTACGAAATGTTCGAGCGCGCCATTCTTCCCGATCTGCTCGTTCGCTCGGGTTCGGTCTCTATCATTTCTAGTCGAGTGTTGCGAACCTGGGGCGAAACAGAAAGCGGGCTCAACGAGCGACTGTTCGGTGTCATTGAAGAACTCGAGTCTGTGGGCAACCCAACACTTGCGTTTCTTGCAAGCGGCTGGGAGGGCATCAAAGTACGCCTCACCGCTAAAGCGGCAACTCGCCCCGAGGTGGTTTCAATTCTCAACGAGTGGGAGCAAAAGGTGCGCGCCGCTATCGGCGACATCGTGTTCGGTATTGACGACGACACTATGGAGTCAGTTGTTCTGCAGATGCTTCGCGATCGTGGGCTCACGCTTGGTTTGGCCGAGTCGGTTACGGGCGGTTTGGTTTCTGGTCGGCTCACCAACATTGCGGGTGCAAGCGACGTGCTGCGTGGCGGTGTCGTCTCGTATGCCAGCGAAGTGAAGTTTGACGTTCTTGGGGTTTCAAAAGGCCCAGTTGTTTCGCCAGAGGCGGCAGTCGAGATGGCTGTCGGTGCTCAGCGAGTGCTTGGGGCCGATGTGGGCCTCTCGCTGACGGGCGTTGCCGGCCCGGCGGAACAAGAGGGGCAACGGCCCGGCACCCTGTGCATAGGGGTTGCTCTGCCCAGCGGCGTCACAGCATCGTCGGTGGTACAGCTGCCTGGCGCGCGAGACCAGATGAGACAACTCAGCGTCATCAGCGCACTCGATTTTCTTCGTCGCCAATTGCGCGAGAGTTAAACGCGACAATAAAAAAAGCCCCGGCCGAAGCCGGGGCTTTTTCAGTACTTGAGTACTTACGCTGCGCGGTAACCCTCGGACTCGGAGCGGGACAACGCGATGGACATAATGACCAATCCGTATCCTGCCTTCGCGAGTACGTCGGAAGCCGAGTAGCCAACTTGAATAACAGTTGATGCCTCTTCTGGCGACAAGCCGATTTGCGTTGCAAGCCAGCTGGTGGAGTCTCCCAAGATGTAGAAAATTGGGTAGATACCCCAGGTGAACACGAGCAAGTAGCGAAGGTTGTTCAACTTCTTGCCAATTTCGCCTGTCTGTGACTTCAGGGTCTTGCCAACTTCTCCTGCGAAAAGTTCGTACAACACGTACAGCATGAAGGCGCCAGAGATGGCTCCCCACAGTGTGCGTGTGCTGCTACCGAATTCTGCGACTTCGCCTGGGTATCCAGTTGCGATCATCAACAGTGCTGCAATAACCAAGCGTGGCGTTACTTTCTTTGCCACTTCCTTGGAAACGCCCGAAACTACAACGAGCTCGGCAACGAGTAGTGGCACGGTGAGCAGCCAGTCCGCATAGCGGTAGCCCTCGTTCCATTCACCAGTTCCTAGATTGCTGAACATTCTCCAGTAGTGATAGGCCGCGATTCCGCAAATCATTGCGGACATCGTGATTGCGTTGCGGTATGCAGGTGCAATGCGGTTGCGGGACACGAGGAAGTACACAAATGCAATTCCGAGTGCTGCTGTCGAAAATGACAGCGCGTTATAGACGAGGTCGTAGTTACTGACGACCAATCCTGTTGCTTCTTCCATTATGAGTTTCCTCCTGATTTGGGTCCAGCAGCCGATTGACCACTTAGAAGACCCAATTCCATTATTGAGTACTTCTGGGGGGCGCGCCAGCAACTAACCATTACAGAATGGTTACAAAATGGGGGCTACATCACCTGCGTAAGGCCGCCATCTACAACGAAAATCTGCCCCGTTACATAGGTGGTGCGCAGTAGGCCCAGGGTGGCTTCCACGCAGTCGTCTGGGGTAGCCGACCGATGCAGAGGCGTAATGGCCTTCACGCCATCGTGCTGGTTTTGCCAGTCCTTAGTCCAGGGGGTTTCCACTAATCCGGGGGCCACCGCGTTCACCCGCACGGGCCCGCACGCCTTTGCCAAGAGAATGGTCATGTGGTTGAGGGCCGCCTTCGACATTGCATACGCAATCGAACTGCCCATGGCCCTTACCCCGGCAACCGAGGTGATGTTGACCACGTTGCCATCTTGGCTCTTTCGCAGGTGTGGCATTGCGTACTTCGTAAGCATCCACGTGCCCGTGACATTGACGTCGAATGTGCGCGTAAATATGTCGTCGGTAAGCGCATCCAGATTGTGATGGGCAATCAGCTGCGTCCATCCTGCGTTGTTGATCAATATGTCTAGTTGGCCAAATTGTTTGATGGTTTGGTCAACAAGGTTTTCACCTTGTTCTTTGTTGCTGATGTCGGCCTGCACGTACATGGCTTGAGGGCCTAACTCGGCCGCAAGTTTTTCGCCGGCCTCAACCGATGTCGACGAGTTGACCACAACCGATGCACCCAGCTGCGAAAGCCGACGCGCAATTGCTTCGCCGATGCCGCTAGTCGAGCCGGTGACGATGGCAACTTTGCCCGAAAATTCGCTCATGGCAACCTCAACAACGGCGCAGTCAGGCATGTTGGCCCGCCGTCACCCTTCACCGCCACGTTGTCGCCAGAAAAGATGTGCACCTCAACGCCGCCTTCGCGAAGCTTTCCTTCAATCTCTGGGTTGCCCGCTGCGAGCACCACCACATTCGGTCGCACGGTAAGAATGTTGCCACCTTGCGTCAACATTTCTTTCTCACTAACCGAGTACCACGAGATGCCGCGCGACTGTAGAAATTGCAACAGCCGAACAGGGGCCAACGGTTCGTACACCACCGCCTTGTCGTGCGCGATTGGCGACAGCACGCTCATTAGGTGAAGCACTGCGCTGGGGCCTTCAAAGTGGGGGAGGTCGAATGCAAACACGTCTACGCCAAATGGCGCGAGCAGCGCGCGGATCTGTTCAACTCCTGCTTCGTTGGTGCGGTAGCCAATGCCAATGAGCAGAGTTTTTGCATCAAGCCACACCTTGTCGCCGCCATCGGCAAATGCTGGTGCGCTCAATTCACCCAAAATTGGCACGCCAATTCGCTCGAGGTCTTTTCGAAATTCGGCGGGTTCTGGCGACCGCACTGGTTTCGCCATGTGCAACAGAATCGCACCATGCGGCGTCATGATCATTGGGTCGTGCATGTATACCGAGTCGACGAGCCCGTCTACTGCGGGCGCGATGTCTACCTGGCAACCAAGTTGTTCCAGCAGCGCAGTAAACGATTCGTGCTCGGCAACAAGCGCTGTGGTATCTGGCATGCGCCAGTAACCCTCCTCCACAAATTTGCCTTTTGTTGTTGGCGTGCGAACAAGCACGCGAGAAAGTTGCGACACCATATCTGGCGTGCCCCATTGGGTGGAGGTATCAGGAGTAGGCATAGTCATGAAGCCTAGGCTTGGTGCATGCAAACGCTTTCATGCTTAGTGCGACGCGCCCTGCTTGTCGGCGTTCTTTCGCTTGCACTTGCGGCCTGTGCAATGAGCGACACCCCTTCGGCTGTTTCCACGTCGAGCAGCACACAGGAAACCACCCCCGACACCATTCCAGACACATCTGTGCCCACGACCGAGGCACCAGCGACCACCGTCGTCGAGACCACGACCACCACGGTTGCTCCGAAAGCCGAGCCAGACATTAAGTGCATCATGATTTTGAAGTGCCAATTCAGCAACCTTGAAGGTGTCGATTATTCGCTGCTCAAACTGGAATTCACCGACTTCAGCGTTGCCAATTTGGCGGGTGCCAAGTTTGTGGGCAGCAACGTGCACCAAGCCCAGTTCATTCGGGCAAATCTCACCGGGGTCGATTTCACTAATGCCAATTTGAGCGGTTCGAACCTCTCGGGTGCAACGGTAAGCGGCGCCAATTTCACCAAAGCAAACATGACGAACACCATTATCTGTGGCCTCGATCTCGAGTCGGTCACGGGAATCTCGGCCGAACAGCTTGAAGCAGTCAAAGTGTTCCGCGCCAAAGGCAATCGCTACTGCCCGTGATGGTTTCTGTACTTCGACGGGTTGCGCGTAGGTTGCGTCGGTTGTTGCGAGGTTCGCCACCTGCACCCAGTTATGCAGTTGCCGATCGCAACGCATTTGTATCCCTCATTCCTCACACTCATTCGGTGTTGGAAATTGGTCCTTTCGCCCAACCTGTATCGCGAGGGCCCCACGTTCGCTACGTCGACGTACTTTCCACCGAAGATCTGCGAAAGCGCGCTCGTTCGCTTGGCATGGACGAAACAGCAGTGCCCACCATCAGCTGGGTGTCTAACGGCTCGGATCTTTCTGTCGTCAACGACACATTCGACGCCGTGGTCAGCAGCCATGCCATCGAGCATCAGCCAGACTTCGTGCGCCATCTCAACCAAGTAGCCGACTTGCTCAAACCGAATGGTCGGTACTACCTGCTCGTTCCCGACCACCGCTATTGCTTCGACCACTTTCTGACACCGTCAACCGTTGCGCAAGTGCTTGGGGCTCATCTTGAGAATCGTGCAGTGCACACGCTGTCGTCGGTGGTCGAGCACCGGGCGCTCACCACACATAACGACCCAGCACGCCACTGGGCTGGCGACCACGGAGACCCAAAAGAAAATCGTGCTGAACGAATAGCTTCAGCCATGCAAGAAATCAATGACGCAAACGGTGCCTATATCGATGTGCACGCGTGGTATTTCACACCTCAATCATTTCGTCAAGTCATCGCCGATTTATCTGCAACTAAACACATCCCGTTTTCGGTTCAAACAATGTTTCCCACGCGTCCTAACTCCAATGAGTTTTGGACGATCTTGCAAAAACATGCTGATTAATCGTGCTGCAGATCGCGCGCCTCAACCGTGGAAAAACGGCCTTGGCGTGCAATATGAAATCACCTGCGATGGTTCGCTTCCCGACGACTGGACATGGCGACTCTCAACGGCCGACATCACGCAAGACGTTCCGTTCTCAATCATTCCGGGAGTAAATCGCGAGTTTTGTGTTGCCGATGGCAACGGCGTGGTGCTCAACATCAACGGCGTCGATCACCGTTGCGAGCCGGGGTCAATCACCAAGTTCCGTGGAGACGACAAAGTGCACGCAACCTTGATTGATGGGCCAATGAGGGCGCTCAACCTGATGGTGCGCGATGGGGCAGCACAACGACGCATTGAAATTGCTTCAGACGACAATCATGTGGAAGCGGGTTTGAGTGTTGCGTGTGTTGCGATCTTGAGGCCTGCTCAAGTTGACGCGGGCTCCGGGAACCAAAATTTGTCGGTGCTAGATGCTGTTCTGGAAGCCAACTTAGTAATAAATGCCGGTGTTGTTGCGATAATCCGTTAGGTATGTCCACATCTAGGTTGTTGTCAGTAAATGATTAGTCGTTGAGCAGGTATTGCACAGCCTGCAGAAGTTCGACGGTAAACGGGTTGCGTGGGGTGGAGAACACCTCACGCACCGTTCCGTTTTCAACGATCATTCCGTCTCTCATCACGGCTACGTGGTCGCACAGCTGAGCCACCACCGAAAGGTCGTGCGAGATAACCACCAGTGTGAGGTTGTTCTCACTCGCAAGCCTCTTGAGTAGCAACACGATTTCGTCGCGAGTGAGCACGTCTAGTGCGCTGAAGGGCTCGTCTGCAATGAGCAACTGCGGCCTTGGCGCTAGTGCTCGCGCAAGCGCAACACGTTGCCGCTGCCCGCCAGATAACTGATGCGCATATCGGTCTCGCAGCTGCAGCTCTAGGTCTACTTGCGACAGCAGCTCGTCGATGCGGCTGTCGTGGTCGCCATCGATTTCGAGAGCGCGCAAAGGTTCGCGAATAATGTCGGCCACACGCATGCGTGGGTTAAACGAACTTGCCGGGTCTTGAAACACGGCCTGCACGGTGCGGCGGAACTGTTTGTTCGATTCCTTGCTTAGTGGTTTGCCCTCAAACACCACCGACCCAGTTGTTGGCGCTTCAAGGTTCAGCAATACGCGAGCCAGCGTGGTTTTGCCAGACCCCGATTGACCAAGAATGCCAAGATGCTCTCCGCGTGTGATGTCGAGCGAGACACCCACTACAGCTTCAACTCCCTTTGTATTTCTAGACGTGGACAACCAGCTGCGGTGGAATGTTTTTGAAACCTGCTGCGCAGAAAGAATGACGTTGTTCATTGGGCGCTCGATTGGGTTGCTTGGCGGAGGAGTGCGCTCGATTGTTTGGCCGAGGCAACAATGCGCTGAGTGTGGGGGTGCTGTGGCGCACGGAGTAATTCGTCTTTGCTCGTGTTCTCTACAACCGCGCCTTCGTGAAGCACCAATACGCGACTCACCATGGAGGCAACTACGGGTAAATCGTGCGAGACGAAAATGAGCGATGTGCCTTGCGCGGCTGCAAGTCCGCGAATGGCCTGAAGCACTTCTTGTTGCACGGTCACATCGAGCGCAGTCGTTGGCTCGTCGGCAATGAGCAGCGAAGGTGAGCAGGCAAGGGCGATGGCAAGGCCAACGCGCTGACGTTGCCCGCCAGAAAGCTGATGCGGGTACGACTCGACCATTCGTTGCGGTTCGGGAAGCCCAACCAAAGAACACAGCTCTGTTGCGCGCAGTCGCGCCGCTTTGCGAGAAGCAATCTTGTGGTTGATAAGTGGTTGCGCAACTTGCTTGCCGATGGTCATGAGCGGGTTCAATGAAGCAAGTGGGTCTTGGAACACCATGCCAATGTGCTTGCCGCGAAACTTTGATATCTCGGCATCGGTGCGTTGCAGTAATTCGTTGCCATCAAATCGAACGCTTCCGCTCACTGCTGCACCATCTGGCAAGAGGCCCATAATTGCAAGCATGCTGAGGCTCTTGCCAGAACCCGACTCGCCGATGATGCCCAGCAGTTCGCCCGGCTGAACAACAAAAGAAACGTCTCGAACAACGTGGTGCTCGCCGAACGAAACGGTGAGGTTGCTTACCTCAAGCAGGCTCATTTGGCGTTTCTCTTCATCGTTGGGTCTAAGGAGAGTCGCAAACCGTCGCCGATCAAATTGAAACCCAACACGGTCAGCACAATGACGAGGCCCGGCCACAGCGCCACTATTGGGTCCACAAGTAGATACTTCTGAGATTCGGCAAGCATGCGTCCCCACGATGGCGTTGGTGGTGTTGTGCCAAGGCCTAGGTAAGACAGCGTCGACTCGGCGAGTATGGCAATGGCAACCGCACCCGAAGCCTGCACAAGTAACGACGGCAAAATATTTGGCAGCACGTGCAATCTAATGATTTGCCCAGTGCCACTTCCGGAAACCTTTGCTGCAGCCACATAGTCGGAGCGAAGTACCCGGCTTGTCTCGCGACGTGTCACTTGGGCTATTGCCGCAGAAAGCGCAATACCGATGGCGATCGTTGCGGTCAGTGTGCTTGCACCGTAAACCGCAGCCAGAACAATGGCGAAAAGAACGGATGGAAGGGCAAGGACGATGTCTATGCCGAAGACGGACAACTGCCTTGCTTTGGCAGGTGCAAGCGCGGTTGCTACCCCAACTACCGTGCCAAGCACAACGCCGATGAGCACAGAAACAAGAGCAACTACAAGTGTGCTTCTGGCACCGATCATGATGTTGCTCAGGACGTCACGCCCAAATACGTCGGTGCCAAGCAAGTGGCTCACCGATGGCCGGGCAAACGAAACGTCTGGGTTCATTTCGAGTGGGTCGTATGGCGTCCAAAGCCAACCAACCAGCGTGCTGAGCACGCTGAAGGCCACGAACGCGAAGCCAACAACAAGAGTTCGATTTTGCTTCATGATGCGCGCCGTGCCCTTGGGTCGGCAGCGGCCATTGCAACATCAATCAACAGTCCAACAACAAAAACCATTGCGGTTGCACTTACCGCGATGCCTTGCACCTTCGGGTAATCACGAATGGCAACATCCTGCAACAGCATCTGTCCGATGCCGGGCAATGCAAATACGTTCTCCACCACAATGGCGCCAACAATCAGTGTCGATATCTGCACACCAAGCACCGAGATAACAGGAATGAGTGCGTTATGAACGCCATGTACGTGTAAAGCCTTCGCGCGGGTTAGCCCTGTCGCACGCGCGGTGCGAAAGTAGTCCTGTCGCATCACGTCGAGCGTGGCCGACCGTGCGAAACGTGCAAGCACTGCACCTTGCGCCAGGCCAAGCGTGATGGCGGGCAGAGCCAGCGATCGTAAGCACTCGGCCCAGGCCGCCCAACCTTCGTCGGGGAAACCGCCAGCAGGGAAGAGCGAGGTACGTAGTGCAAACAGCGAAATCAGCATGACGCCCATCCAAAAGGTGGGCACGGCAATGCCAAGTTGCGAAGTGGTGTTGAGTGCGAAGCCGTCCAGTTTCCTGTGGCGTAACGCGGACAACATGCCAACTGGTAGTGCAATGAGTAAGGCAAATACAGATGCAAGTGCAATAAGAGGCAAGGTAACCGTTGCCTTCGTCGCAATTTCGTCTGCAATGTCGGCACCCGTGAGCAGGGAAGTGCCCAAGTCACCGCGCACGGCGCTTGTCAGCCAATCGGCATACTGCACTACGGCAGGCTCATCTAGGCCGTAATCACGCTCTAGTTGCGCGAGCGCCTCGGGGCTTGCGTTCATGCCCAGTTGAGACTGGGCAATGTTGCCGGGCAATAGCCGAAGCAGAAAAAATATAAGCAGGCTTGAGATGATGAGCGAGGCCGCAAACAGTGCGGCACGCTTTAGGGCGTAAACAACTGCGTTCAGCCGACTGTAATTCTGTCAACTGTGTAGGCGTCGCCCACAGTGTTGAGCGGAATCCCACTAATTGTTTTCTTGGCAACTTGCAGGTTTGGGATGAGCCACAGCCAGTCACTGACCGAGTCGTTTGCAAGCAGGCGAGCAGCCTTCTTGAGATTCTCAACTCGTGCTGCTTGCGTCTTGGCAGAAGCGGCCTTCTTGATCAGGCCTTGATAAGTCGTGCTGTTATAGCCAAAGTAATAGGCGGGGTTGGCATAGATGGCCATGTCGTTGGATTCGATATGACAAACAATGGTCATGTCGTAGTCCTTCTTCGTGAATACGCGGTCGATCCATTCGCCCCAAGCAATGGGCTTCAGGTTCACTTTGATGCCAACTTTTGCCAGCGAAGCAGCAATGAATTCGCCAGAGTTGGTTGCGTATGCAATAGGCGGCAAGTCCAAGTTGATGGTGAGTCCGTTGGCGTAACCGGCCGACTTGAGCAGCGCCTTCGACTTGTTGACGTCGTATGGGTAGAGGGTGGAGAGGTCTTCGTACCACGGGTCGGTTGGGGGCACGAAGCTGCCAATCTCTAGGCCGTAACCAGACCAGGCCGTCTTGATGAGATTCTTCTTATTGATTGCCTGGCGAACGGCCTGGCGCACCAGCTTGTTGTTGAAAGGCGCACGGGCATTGTTCATGCCAAGCGTTACTTCGCAGTTGGTGCTGCCGCTGTACACGGTCAAGTTCTTCTTTGCCTTAAACACTCCGAGCAACTCTGGTGCCTGCACCGTGGACATGATGTCGATCTGCCCCGAAAGCATTGCGTTGCTTAATGCGGTTGCATCAGTGATGTAACGAAATACCGCGGTTTTGATCTTTGGCTTCGCGCCATAGTACGAATCATTTCGTACCAAAGTGATGCTGCTGCCACGGTTCCATGATTTGAACTTGAATGGGCCGGTGCCGTTTGCTTTGGTGGCAAGGTCGGTCGTTCCCGTTTTCAAAATAATGCCACCGCGCTGAGTCAGGTTGAAGATGAAATCGTTGTCGCGATCCTTCAGAGTGATGACAACAGTGGACGGGTTGGAGGCCTTGACTGTCGAAATACTTGCGAACTGTTTCTTTTGTTCAGGAAGTACTGCAGTCGATGCGGGGTCGAGTACGCGGTTGAAACTCCAGACCACATCTTTCGCAGCAACTGCGCTTCCATCATGAAACTTGGCGGAAGCCAAATTGAATGTAAAAGTTTTGCCGTCGGCCGATGTGGTGTAAGTCTTTGCCAGTGCGCCGACAATCTTCCCGTCGTTCTGCACGCGTAGCAAACCTTCATAAACATTGTTCAACAGAACCTGGGGGATTGCAGCACCAGCGGTACCCGAAATATCGAGGCTGGTTGGCTCCAGGCTGAAGCCAATAGTGACGGTGTCGTTTGGCGCGGCCTGAGCACTTCCCGCAAGTGGCAAGGTGCTCGCTGCAACAGCTAGACCAAGCAGGACTTTGAACAATTGTTTGAAAGGCGTTCGGCTGGTCATTGGGTGCTCCTGAGTAGTCGAATCAGTACCCCCATTCAACTAGGAAAGCCGCTCGGGTACTCTTTCCGGGTGCCTCTAGCCGTTGTCCTTTCCCACCAGCACGTTGCCCACGAACTAGGCAATGTTGGCTTGTGGCTGGAAGCCCGAGGGTTTTCCCTGACCCGTATATATAGGGAGGATTTTCACGGCATACCCGAGGCCGATTTATTGATTGATCTGGGTTCGCCAAACTCGGTTGCCAACGGCCATTGCCTGCCTCCGGCCAGCGCCGAAATCGACGCAGTATCAAATTGGGTGGCGACGGGGAAGCCCTATGTCGGCATTTGCTTTGGCGCACAGGTGTTGGCGTGTGCGCTGGGTGGCTCTGTAAGCCGAATGCACAACACCTTCAGGGGTTATGTCGAACTTGAACGTACTTCTGCCATGCCCCTGCTGGACGGCAAGTGGGCGCTTTGGCACGAAGACGCGATTACCGCACCCGCAAATGCCGAGGTACTTGCTTCACTGCCACACGCCGACATGGTGTTTCGCGTTGGAAACGCATGGGGTATTCAGCCACACATCGAGTTCGACGCAGGCATAGTGAAGCGGCTTGCAGCGGCAATGGAAGTTTCACAAGGCCAGTGGCAGGTGCTGCACGACGAATTGAGCGCAGATGAAAAACATTCACATCGCGCACTCCAGCTTCTTGATGGAATACTTAATTCTGTTCAACTGGGGGAGACAAGTGTCCGCTAAATCTGCAAGCCCGATAACTGCAAAGAAAAATGCTGCTCAAAACAATAGGGAGTTCGACCCCATTGACCTAGAGCGCGTGCAACGTGGGTTTATCGCAAAGCGCGAGAGCGGCCTGATCAACGACGCCGAAGGGCGTTTCGTATTCGACAGTGACGCGTTCGAGTTTCTGCGTGACGGTCGCGATTGCCCCGACACCGTAAACCCACATTTGTGGCGCCATGCAACATTGAATGCACACCATGGTTTGTTCATGGTGGCAGAAGGTGTGTGGCAGGTTCGCGGCTACGACATTTCCAACATTACGTTTATCAAAGGCGCGCAAGGCTGGATCGTGATCGACCCACTCAGCGCCCAAGACACCGCGCGGGCTTCGTACGAATTGGTTACAAAGCACCTCGGGCATCGTCCAATCACTGCAGTTATCTACACGCACTCACACGTAGATCACTTTGGTGGCGTGCTCGGCATCACGTCGAAAGAAGAAGTAGACGCAGGCAAGTGCAGAATTATTGCGCCGGTACATTTCCTTCAAGAGACCGTTGGCGAAAACATCATCGCTGGCCCTGCAATGGGCAGGCGCGCCACTTACCAATTTGGTGCGTTTTTGCCACGTGGCCCACAAGGCCATGTCGACTGTGGGTTGGGCACCGCTACTCCAGTAAGCCCTCCCACGCTGTTGGCACCTACCGAAGACATCACCTTTACGGGCGAAGAGTTAGTGGTCGATGGTATTCGCATCATTTTCCAGCTGACACCAGAAACCGAAGCGCCAGCCGAAATGAATTTCTTCTTCCCGGATTTTGGCTGGCTGTGCATGGCGGAAAACTGCTCGCAAACCATGCACAACTTGGTACCAATTCGCGGGGCGCTCGTTCGCAACGCACTCAACTGGTCGAAGTACATCAACGAGAACATGGAAATGTTTGCCGACAAGACAACGGTCATGTTCATGTCGCACAACTGGCCGGTGTGGGGTAATGACGACGTGCGGCAATTCCTCACGCTGCAGCGTGACTTATACCGATGGATGCACGACCAAACCATGCGTCTGGCTAACCACGGAATGACGTCGCTCGAAATTGCGCAGACATTGGTGCTGCCAGACGAGTTTCTGGCACACGAACACACACGTGGTTTCTATGGCGACTTGGTGCACAACGTAAAGGCTGTGTACCAGCGCTATCTCAGCTGGTACGACGGAAACCCAGCCAACCTCAACAAACTTCCACCGACAGAAGTGGGGAAGCGGTATGTGCAGCTTGCGGGTGGGGCCGATGCACTCCTCAAATCTGCACAGAAATCATTCGACGAGGGCGACTACCGCTGGGTGGCCGAAGTGGTCAATCACCTGGTATTTGCCGACCCAACCAACCAAGCCGCTCGCGACTTGCAGGCCGATTGCTTAGAGCAGATGGGTTACCAGTCCGAGTCATCCACCTTTCGCAACGCGTATTTGATGGGTGCGCAAGAACTGCGCAAAGGCCCACCACCTGCACCGAAATCAGTGAATGTGCGAGCACGCAGCATGATCCGCGCAATGACCATCGATCAACTGTTCGACACACTTGCAGTGCGCGTGATGTCGGAGCAGGTTGGTGGCATCAACTTGTGCGTCAACTGGACATTTACCGACCTCGCCAACACGTCCGACCACAAGTGGGTACAGGGGCTGTCCAACCGCACCATGTTTGCTCACTGTGGCCGCCACGAAGCAACCGCTGCTGCTTCGATCGTTACCACCCGTGCAACGTTGTTGGAAGTAATTGCCCAGACAACGACAATCCCCGACGAGATGACTGCGGGCAACCTTTCGATTGATGGTGACGCCGGGGCATTGATCACCATCTTCGGCAACCTAGACAAATTCACCCCGGGCTTCGCAATCGTCGAGCCATAACCGATGTATTCGGTGCTCGACCCCGCGGTCTAGGGTTTGTGGCTGTGGGGGCACAAGCACAACACCGTGGGCTCAGTGCGGATTACTTGACGGGTGCGCTTTCCAAAGAAAGTGGCGGCTCTGCTCTGCGGATTGAGTCGGTGAAACCAATTGGCACGGGGCAAATGGCCGAGAGCTATCGCGTCACCTTCGCGCCTGGAACGCACGGCCAACTGAGTAACAGTGTGGTGGTCAAAGTTCCGTCACAAAGCGAGAGCAGCCGCGGCGCAAGCCGAGTTACCCGTTGCTACGAACTGGAGACAAGTTTCTACGCAACGTTGCAGCAAAAAGTTGGTGTGCATGCACCAACCTGCATGCACGTTTGGTACGACGCGAATGAAGACGACTTCGTTCTGGTGCTCGAAGACATTATCGACGCCGCCCAAGGCGACCAGTTGCAAGGCGCAACGATGGAGCAAGCAAGTGCGGCCGTGCAAGAGCTTGTTGCGTTGCACGCCTCGTTGTGGGATTCACCGGTGCTCGACACCATCACGTGGGCAAACAGGCACAGTTTTGAGGGCGCGGCAGGCACGCGTGATCTGCTGCGCAAAGTATTCGGCGGTTTTGCTCAGCGGTTTGTTGATTTGGTTTCCCCCGAGGTTTTGCAGTTAGGAAAAACATTTGTCGAACGGATCGATGGATACGACGCCGCGTTCCCCAAAAACCACACCATCATTCACCGAGACTTTCGTTTAGACAACTTATTGTTCAGCACAAACGACCCAGCAAGTGTCAAGGTGGTCGACTGGCAAACAGTAGCCATCGGCCCGGGTGCTCTAGATCTTGGATACTTCATCGGTGCAAGTTTTTCCACCGAGCAGCGTCGCGAACGTGAAGAAGCGCTCGTTCGCCAATACCACGAAGGCATCACACGCGCAGGGGTGCAACTGACTTGGCAGGATCTGTGGGATCAATATCGCTTATTCGCCACCTCGGGTTACATCATGGCAATCGTTGCTTCAATGCTGGTCAAACAAACCGAACGCGGAGACGCAATGTTTGCAGCAATGGCAAACCGACACGGCCAACAAATGCTCGACTTACACACCATCGAACTATTTCACTAGGAGAAAACAATGGCACGATTCACCGCTCTCGACGAACGTTTCGCACATCAAATCCCAGAACCATTTCCCAACACTGTGCACTTTCATGCCGACTGGCGCGAAAGCCTCTTCTTCGTCATGCACATGCGCGACCGACCAAGCGATGTCTTGATTCTGACGCTGGCGCATTTTCCTGCGCGCAATGAAATGGATTCGCTGCAGTTAGGTCGGGTGGGCGAATCGCCAATCATGGCTCGACACTCCCGTCACGTAGATGGCGACCAGGACGACTTTCGTGTTGGGCCAATCACCATCGACGTCATTGAGCCACTAAAGAAAGTGCATCTCGTTGCGGCACCCTCGGAGGCAACACCCGTCGCTCTCGACGTCACCTTCACCGCCCGCACCGCGCCGTATCAGTTGCGCAGAGGGTCGATGAAGGCAGGCTTCGAATTGATTTGGGATCAGTCGCATATGTTTCAAAGCGGCACCTATAACGGCACTTACACGCATCAAGGAACCACGCATACCATCGATAACTGGTGGGGTCAGCGCGATCATTCGTGGGGCGTTCGCGCACATGCTCGCTGTCCAATGTGGATGTGGACGCCGATCCAACTAGAAGAAGGTTTTCTGCAGGTGTGGCATTGGGAGTACCCAAATGGTGCTCGCGTGTACACCGATGGTTGCTTCGCACCAGTTGGCGGTGGCGAGCCAATTCCAGTAATCGATTTTCAACACGATTTGCAGTGGTTGGGCGCAAAGGGCGAAACCGTTTCGTACGAACAATTCGGTGATGAAGTTCATGGCCTTGCGGGCCGTCTCACGTTCACGCTGCAGGGTGGCCGAGTGATCACGGTAGACGCCACTGGTCGTTGGGCACAGCGTTACAGCGGCATCACCATGCGACAGCCAAACACCCTGGGTGGAGGTCTGAGCGAAATGCAAATCACCACATCCGACGGGCAAAAGGGAACCGCCATCTACGAACTCACGGGCCAGTATCACCACCGGTATTTCCCAATCGCGCGCGGTACCAACTTCCCTCAGTGATTTCAGCGCCTCAACGAGGCGAATTACCATATGCGTAACGAAACGGAGCATCCAGATGAACACCGAAATGATGAACAAGGCAAAGAGCGGCAAGGGTTTCATTGCGGCACTCGACCAAAGCGGCGGCAGCACACCTAAGGCCCTTCAGTTGTACGGCATCGAAGCATCCGAGTATTCGGGCGATGAGCAGATGTACGACCTCATCCATGCCATGCGCACTCGAATCATCAAGAGCTCCGCCTTCTCTGGCGAGCGAGTAATTGGAGCAATCTTGTTCGAAATGACAATGGATCGCACCATCGACGGCAAAGGCGCAGCCGAGTTCCTCTGGGAGAACAAAGGCGTGGTTCCATTTCTCAAAATCGACAAAGGTTTGGCCGACGAGCAAGACGGCGTGCAAGTGATGAAGCCAATGCCCGAACTTGATGCACTGCTGAACAAAGCAAAGACACACAACGTGTTCGGAACCAAAATGCGTTCCGTCATCAAGCTCGCAAACGAAAAAGGAATCAACGCTGTCGTTGCACAGCAATTTGAAGTTGGCAAGCAAATCATTGCTGCCGGCCTCGTTCCAATCATCGAGCCAGAAGTAGATATCAAGAGCCCGCAGAAAGCCGAGGCAGAAGTCATGCTGAAGGCAGCAATTCTTAACGAGCTCAATGCATTGTCGGCCGACCAAAACGTGATGTTGAAGCTCACGTTGCCAAACATTGCTGGTTTCTTTGATGAACTAGTGCAACACCCGCGCGTAGTTCGCGTGGTTGCTCTATCGGGTGGCTACAGCAGGGAAGAAGCAAACAAGCACTTGGCGAGCAACAAGGGTGTCATCGCAAGTTTCTCGCGCGCACTCACCGAGGGCTTATCGGCCAAGCAGTCCGATACCGAATTCGATGCCTTGCTCAACTCGGCTATCCAGGGAATTTTCGACGCTTCCAATACCTAAATCAGCCTTTATTGGCAACCGCCAATAGGGGTGCGTCGAGAGTCAAATATTGCTGGTTATGCTTGAATCCACGCATGTATGGCGAACCGCCACGCACCAAGGAGACAAATATGTTCACGCGTAAAAATAGCCCGCGCAAGTTTTTGTTGGTCGCTTTAACAATGATTGCTGGAGTTCTCGCCGCTCCTTTCAGCACATCTGGGGTTTCTGCTGAGACAGCCCCTGCGTTCACCTTGTCCACCAATATCGGTTCTGTCGCGCAGTGCGCCACGCTTACTGGTTACTCCATCTCTTCAACTGGTGGTGCGGTAAGCAGCTACACCATTTCTCCGGCAGCACCTAAGGGCCTTGTCTTCAGTTCAACCACTGGTTTGCTTTCTGGCAAGCCAGAAGTTGTTGCCGCTGCAACGATCTACACCATCACTGGAACAAACTCGGCTGGCTCTGCTTCAAAGACGTACACACTGACGGTCAGTGCAGTTACCGACACTGGTATCTATCCAACATGTCAGAAAGTATCGGGAACAGTTGGCGTTGCAATCACACCTACTGCTCGCTACACCGACATCGGCATTGCTAACGAACTCAACTTCTCTGTTTCGCCAGCACTTGTTGCCGGCCTTACCTTGAACACGTCAACTGGTGTTATTACTGGCACACCAACCGCAGTTACACCTGCAACCGACTGGGTGTACACCATCCGTATGGACGAGGAAGATACCGATCTCACGTTCTTCGCAACGATCACCATGACGATTGCTGCCGCAGCGCCAGCTACGACCACAACGACAACAACTACCACCACCACAACGATTGCACCAGCAAAGATCATCACGATCACTTGCACCAAGGGCTCGCTCGTGAAAAAGGTGAAGGGCGTTGCTCCGAAGTGCCCAAAGGGCTACAAGCGCAAAAATAAATAATCGCTCGTTAATTCAGGCGGATTTTGGTTATTGCTAGTCGGTAATTGCCCGACGCGGAATCCACACAAGGTAATTCCAAATCCAGTCGGCGACAATGCTCGTTCGGTTTCGCCCGCCCGAGATATAGGCCAAGTGCAGCGCTAGCCAGGTAAGCCATGCCAGCGTTCCGCTAAACCTCAACCAACTACGAACCTCTACGACCGCTTTTCGTCTGCCGATGGTGGCCATCTGGCCCTTGTCTTTGTATGAAAAAGAGCGCAGTTTTTCATTTCGAGCTAGGCGAATCAACTGCATTGCCACATGTTTGCCCTGCTGAATTGCAACAGGGGCAATCATCGGAAGCGGGCGATCATTATCACCAACGAGGTGTGCACCATCGCCGATTACCCAAACATTGTCTTCCAACTGCAAGGTTGGTTTCACCATTAAACGATTTGCGCGGTCTGCCTCACCAAGCGACCGCCACGTGTCGGGCGCCGTTACACCTGCGGCCCAAATCTTGGTTCCTGCCACCAACTCCGTTTCGTTAGATAGATGAAAGCTAGAAGTTGTTGCTTGCTTCACTGCGGTGTCCACCAACACCACTACACCCATTTTCTCCAATGCCTTCTTCGCATGTGCACTGGACTTGGGGTGGAAGCTAGGCAACAACCGAGGGCCCGCTTCAATCAACGTGGTCGTTGCATGTGGCGCAATTCTTTCAAACTCCCGCGTAATTTCCTTTTGTAATTCGCTAATCGCACCAGCAAGTTCCACACCTGTCGGGCCACCGCCAACCACAGCAACGTTCAAAGCGCTCAACGGCAACTGGCCGTCTTCCACCTCTTCATAGGTGTGAATAAGCGAACGCCGAATGAGGCGTGCATCGTAAACCGACTTCATCTGCAGCGCATGTTCGGTAACACCCGGTATGCCAAACGTAGAACCCTGCGAGCCAACCGCCATGATCAAATGATCAAACGAGACAGTCCGGTCATCTTTCAGCATGATCGATGAAGTCTCTTTATTAACGGACGAAACCTCGCCACGAATAAATTCGATTTCGCGAAATGCGGTTCTAATAGGGAATGCAATGTCGTCTTCTGGAAGGCCCGCCGTGGCCACTTGATACAGCAGCGGTGCAAACAGGTGGTACGGATTTCTGTCAATCAACGTGATGCGATAGGAGGGCGACTTGCGCAACTTGCGAATGCAGGCAAGCCCGCCGAAGCCAGCACCGATAATGACCACGTGCTGCTTCTCGTCAGATTTCCGCCATCCCGATCCCATGCACGAATAGTACCCACAGGCATCTGAACTACGGTGAGTGAGCAATGAAGTTATTTGCGGGGAAAGTCGCAGTTATTACGGGTGCGGGCAGCGGGCTAGGTCGCGAATATGCCCTAGCCCTTGCGGAGCAAGGCGCATCAATAGTGGTGAACGATTTTGGCGCAACGGTTAAGGGCGAGCACAGCCAATCAAACCGCGCCGAGATGGTTGTGGATGAAATCATTTCCCGCGGCGGCATGGCCGTCGCGAATGTCGCAAGTGTGGCCGACTGGGCCGGTGCCGAATCCATCATCGACACAGCCATCTCCAGTTTCGGCCGTCTCGACATCGTCATTAATAACGCCGGTAACAATCGCCCTTCATCGCTCGTCAACCTCACCGAGCAAGATGTCGATAGCCAACTAGACGTGCATCTCAAAGGCACGATTGCCGTCAGCCACTTTGCAGCTGTTCATTGGAGCAAGGTTGGCCCACAACAAGGGCGAGCAATAGTCAACACCACTTCAGCCGTTGGCTTGCATCCAACTTTAGGAGGAGGTGTGTATGGTGCAGCGAAGTCGGCGATTGCTGCACTCACGGTAAGCCATGCACAAGAACTTGCCCGGCTTGGTGTTCGCGTGAACGCTGTTGCTCCTTGCGCCCGAACTCGCATGGTGAAGGATTCGCCCGACGTGTTGGCGCTCATGCCAGAAGCACAAGGGTTCGATCGCCATGCCCCAGAGCATGTTGCGCCCCTGGTCGTGTATCTCTCCAGCGATATCTGTCGCTTTACCGCTCGCATATTTGCAATCGAAGGTCCAGATGTAGCGATCTATCAACCATTTGGTGTCGAGCAGCATTGGACTACACACAATGCATGGACGGTGGACGCACTTGCTCAAACGTTTTCACAAATCAATGAAAGAAGTAGCACTCGGGCTTTCTTCCCAGGTGGGGTGGTGCACCACAACACTCCCTCGGGCCGCACGCTGAAGGCTCTGAAAGATGCCTGAACCCTCTTGGTCAATCATTGCGCAAAACCTTCCAGAGCATGCTCGTAATCCAATTCATACTGATGCAGGGGCGCAAGCGGCGGGCTTTCCTCGAGCATTGGTCGCCGGAGTAACAACGTATGCATACATGACACACCCGGTGGTTGCTGCATGGGGTGTTGAATGGCTGAAAAGTGGTGGTGGAGAATTTCGCTTCCGCAAGCCCGTGTTTGATGGAGACGTGGTGACTTGCGAGCCAACTGATGCAACTGATGACCTGCGTATTGATGTGATTACTGCAGAGTCGGTTGAGCCCCGCGCATTTTTTAATGCAGTTCGTAACGCTGGCCCGCTACAGCCGCTTCGCGATGGCGAGAAATTAGAGAAATCAACGTATGAGCTTGGCGGCGTTTTTGGAAGTGATTACGGAGCCCGCGCTGGGGACGACTTTTTGCTCTATCGCGAGACAGGAATTATCCATCCAGCAGTGTGGCCTGCGTTAGCAAACGATGTTGTGTACAACCAGTTGGCACGTGGTATTTGGATTCGCTTACGACGGGGCGATCGCAGAGGTTGACGCAGTAGTGGTTCGCCGTTTTGAGGCCCATGGAGAAATGGCAATTCTTGACGTCCACATCTCAGTCGCTGGTGAAGTAGTTGCTTCCCTCAAACACGAAGCAGTTGTGGCGTTGCTCAAAGTGTCCTAGGTTCTGATGATGGAAACTTTTCCAGAAATCAACGAAACTGATCCGCTGGCCCCACGGTCAGATGAACGTGTATTGCCACCCCGCTGGATTGGGGGTGTGGTCGGGCTTTCAAGTGGAATTTTTGCCGTGGTTGTGGGCATGGTGGTTGCCGCATTAGGCAACTCCCGTTCTTCGTTTGATCTGGTGGGAAGTTCATTCATTGATCGAACTCCGCCGTGGCTCAAAGAGCAGGCCATTCAAACCTTTGGAACCAATAACAAAGTTGCACTTGAAATTGGGATGATTGGAGTGTTGATCATTGCCTCTGGTGTATTGGGATTACTCAGTCGCAAGCGGCTCACTCCTCTTCGGTTGGGCATCGTTATCTTCGGAATAATTGGCACCTTGTCTGCAATTGAACAATCTGGAGCAGGCTTTATCTCGATCATTGCGCCATTGTGCGGAGTTGTTGCTGGCCTGTTCGCAGCCCGCCTGCTTCATGGTTATCTCACCACTCAACGAAGTTTGTCGCGTACCCCTCAGCAGTCTCGTGTACCGCTTGGTTGGGATCGTCGTAGTTTTATCCGCACTGTCGGTGCTCTGGGGGTGCTCAGTGGGGGCGGAGTTCTATTTGCACGCGGCCGTGAGCAAGCCCGAGTCGAACAATTGGAGGATCTGTCTCGAGTCCCACTTCCTCCGCTTGCATCGGGAGACGCTCCTGTCATTCCAGCAACCGAATTTCATCCGACTGATCCCTACATCACACCCAACGAAAATTTCTATCGCATTGATACTGCGCTGTCATTTCCAAGGGTCGATCGAGATACATGGAAGCTGAGAGTCCACGGGCTCGTCGAGCGCGAGAGTCTTTTTTCCATGGACGACTTACAGGCACTCCCACAAGTAGAGCGAATCATCACCCTTTGTTGTGTTTCGAACGTGGTTGGTGGCCCGCTCATTGGCAATGCTGTATGGCGCGGCGTATTGCTAAAAGATGTTCTCAAACTTTGTGGTCTCAAAAGTAACGCCGAGCAAGTTTTCAGTACCAGTCTGGATGGCTGGACTTCGGGTTTTCCTGTATCTGCAGCAATGGATGGCCGCGACGCACTCATTGCAATCGGAATGAATGGGGAACCGCTGCCGTTAAGGCACGGGTATCCTGCTCGACTTGTGGTGCCAGGGTTGTATGGATACGTTTCAGCGACCAAATGGTTGTCAGAAATTAACATCACCACATGGTCGGCTGAGCAAGGTTATTGGATTCCGCGTGGTTGGTCGAGAGAGGCACCGGTTAAAACCCACTCTCGCATTGATGTACCACGACAGGGCGAAAAGGTCTCGGTGGGTAAGTTTCGTCTGGCAGGAGTTGCTTGGGCGCAGCACACTGGCGTCAAAAAAGTTGAAATACGGATCGATCGCGGTGCGTGGCAGTCGTGCGACTTGGGAATTGACCTTACCGATGATGCGTGGCGACAATGGATCTTTGACTGGGACGCAACCGTAGGTGAACACACAATTCAAGTGCGAACAACTGACAAGAGCGGCTACATCCAAACAGAGGAAGTGCGGCGCGTTGACCCCGATGGCGCCACTGGTTGGCACACGCGCACAGTAAGAGTCGTCTAAAACCCTGCTGCGGGTGCCGTGCACCCGGTCAGCAAGCACATTCGTTGGTGCGCTCGGACGGACTCGAACCGCCAACCCTCTGATCCGAAGTCAGATGCTCTATCCATTGAGCTACGAACGCTTGTGCGCTACATATTAGTGGTGCGGCGCGTCGGTGGCTACGGCCGGATTTCGTAGAAGGCGTTGACCGAATGGTCGATATCTAGTTTGTTGAACTGAGAGAAGCCCGCAGCCTTGGCCATTGCTTGCGCGGTGGTTGCCGAGAGGCCGAGTGTGCCAAGGCCAGCACCGCCGGGCGCCGACATGGCTGATGACATGCATGAGAGCACGCTGATGCCATACATGAGTGGGGCCATTGGGTTCTTTTGTGCGTTGAGCGCGAAGGTGTCGTGGGCTTTGATGTCGACGAGTAGCCATGTGCCGGTTGGTTTGAGGCTGGCGTGAATGGCTTGCATCATTTCGGCTGGGTGGGTCATGTCGTGAATACAGTCGAACGTAGTGACGAAGTCGAGCGAGTGGTCGGTGGGAAGTGGGTTGGTGCGGGCGTCGTTGAAGAATGCGTTCGTAAGTCTTGCGTCGCTCAGTTTTTGTGCTGCGCGGTCGAGTGCGTATTGGCTGATCTCGTAGCCAGTGAATGTGCTTGTGGGGAATGCCTTGGCCATGAGGAGCACTGCGCCACCAGCGCCGCAGCCCACGTCTGCAACATGGGCGCCTTGTTGGAGCAAGTTGGTGATGTTGGTGAGGGCGGGGAGAACGGCCGAGATGAGGTTGGCATTTGTCCACGGTTCAAAACTGCGTTCGATGCCAACAGCGCCTTCGGGGCCGTGGCTGTCGTAGTTGTGGCCGATGCCGGTGCGAAAACTTTCGGGCATACGCTTGAGTGACTCCATAGTTTGAGGAAGGCGGTGAAACATGCCCATGCCGAATGCGGGGTGATCGTCGGTGGCGAGCACCACCGTTTGCTCGGGTGAAAGAAAGAAGGTGTCGTCGGTGATGTTGGGTGTGGGTGACGGTGTGTTTTGTGTGGAGATCATTTTTGCGGAGGCCTGGTTGTAGGCCCATTCGCGAACCCAGCGTTCGTTCAATTGGGTGGTGTGGGCAAGTTGCGCGGTAGTGAGCGGTTGATTGGCTGCAGCGAGGGCCTTGTAGAGACCAAGTTGGTCGCCCAGGTGGATCATTCCCGAAGTGACGGCACCTTCAAGTTTGCTGAAGAGCATGAACGAGAACATCTTCAGTTTGTCTGGGTCAATATCGCTCATGTCTGTAGACGCTAGGCGATGAAGGGAAAGCATTTATGATGGGGGAATGACGGCTGATGCGGTAGTTGCAAGGAAAATCCGCACCAGGGTGGCTATTGGTATGGCGGCGCTGAGCGGGGTGTTGCTTGCGGCTTCGGTTGTGGCCGTGTGGTCGCGTAACCAAATCCTAAACACCGACTCGTATGTGAAGACGGTTGCGCCGATGATCGAGGATTCGGCCATCCAAGGCGAAATTGTCGACAAGATCACTGGGGCGGTGATGAACGTTGCAGACATTGAGCAAAGGCTGAATGGTGTGCTGCCCGAGCAACTTGCGGTGTTGTCTGAGACCGTGGACCAATCGTTTGCCGTGGTGGTGCGTGAGCGAGCAACAAGCATGGTGCGCTCGGAAGAGATGGCGGCGTTGTGGCGCGAGGTGAACAGGCAGGCGCACGAGGCGGTGAAGGCAGTTTTGTTGGATAAGCAGTCGGACCAGGCCGATGTTGCTGGCGTTGTCGACCTCACCAAGTACGTGGGGTTGTTGGTTGATTCGTTGATTGGCGACGGCGCGGTTTTTCTGAACGATGTTGCCGACACACGCTTGGCCCTCGACGTGGAGTTGTTCGACGTGCAGGGGTTGAAGAAGGTGCAAACGGGCGTCACCATCCTTGATGGTTTGGCAACGTTGCTGCCTGCGTTGGCTTTGTTGTTTGCCGCGTTGGCAATTGTGCTTGGTCGGCCAATAAGGCGAGGCGTTCAATACGTGGGCAACGCATGGGTGGGTGCTGGCGTGTTGGTGCTGTTGTTGATGGCCGTGGTGGAGGGCATGTACAACACGGTGGTGCAAGATGACCAAACACTGTTGCGAAAAAGCGCATTTGCAATTGCAACTCGTGGCTTGCATGAATATGGACGATCAGTGGTGTTGGCGGCAGCAATCGTGCTTGTGCTCAGTACCTTGGTGAAACACCGTGCAAGAGGTTTGGAGTTTGTGCCAAGTTCTACTGAACCAATGCGTTTCATGTTTGGCTCCGTTGCGTTGTTGTGGCTGATCATTGATGCCAACGCCGGGTTAGTGACAATGTTGTTGTTGGGCCTCACCGTGTTGGTGGGCGAGTGGCTGGTATTCCGCAAGAGGCGCAAGGCCTGAACCTGTTGATGCTGCCCAATGGGGCAGAATAGAGAGATGATCAACAAACGCGGTTCATTGTTTGCGGTGTCGGTGTTGGCAGTGGTTTTGACAGGTTGCAGCATTGGCGGTGGCGACACCTATAACGGTGCAGATGCGGGCACGCACGGCGTAACGGTGCAGGCAACAGGCACGGCGAAAGTTGTTCCGGACGGTGTTTCGTTTACTTTCTCGATCAGCGTGCTTGCCGCAAATACAGAAGAGGCGCTGTCGAAGGTGGCCGAAGGGTCTGAGAAGGCGCGCAAAGCATTAGAGGGAGCGGGCGTAGTAAGCGAAGACTTCTCGACACAGAACGTCAGCGTGTATCCGGAATATACGTATAACACCGATGGATCGTCTGGCTCGGTGAGCGGGTACCGAGGCAATCAGGCATTTGCGGTTACGTTACGCGACACAACAACGGCTGGCGATGTAGTGGATGCTGTGGTTGCTGCAGTGGGCAACAGTGTGCAAATTAATTCGGTCGTTCCAATATTGCTCGACACACAAGATGCCGCAGATGATGCGCGCGAGAAGGCAGTGAAGGCTGCAAAAGCCAAAGCCGAGTCGTACGCCGAGTTGCTGGATGTGGATCTGGGAGACCTTCAGTACATCACCGAGATCTCTTCACCATCTTGGGAAGCCCGTGCAATAGTGGGGTCGAATGACATGGAAACCAGCGCTAAGACCGAGATTGATCTTGGTGTTCAGGAAGTTTCGGTAACTGTGGAAGTTCGATACAAGTTCGACTGATCAAGAACCGATGTTTAGCTGCATGACAACGTGCGGCAACTGATTGAGGTGTGAACTGCGCAGGTAGCGCCAGCCCTTTTGTTCGTACCAGTCCTGCTTGTCCTCTGTGTAGAGGAAGAGTTGCTTGAACCCCAGTTGCTGTGCGCGAGATATCAGGTGGGAGAGGAGCGCATTAGCAACGCCTTGCTCGCGTGCCTTTGGGTGCACGAACAACGCAGCTACCCAAGGCCCGGGTTCCGTTGCATTTGGCAGTTCGTCATCGTCTATCAGAGTGACGCAGCCAAGCAGTTTGTCGTTTGAGTCGATTGCAACAAATGTTTCGGCAAGCCGGCCGCTTGTGCCGTCGGAATGGGAGTAAAGGTCCAGATATGTCTGCGCTGTGTCGTTGGGAAACTCGTGAGCCCAAGCCTCGAAACCCCACTGTGCTGCTTCGCCCCAGTGCTGTGGTGTTTGCGCAATGTTGTGCACGGTGAAGGTGTTCAATTGCGACGGCGCAACAAACGTTCCGTCGGGCATAGAGGGAAACTCGATGATCTCAATAACGGCATCGATGTTGATGGGGCCATAGATATGGGGGAAGAACGGTTCGCCAGGTAAAGATGGCGAGCCGTCGATGTGTGAGGGTGGCTCCCATTTCAGTGGGCTGGCAAGAAGTTTGGGGTCGATGCGCAACAGCAGCATGTCGTTCGCACCCACGTAGTACTTGTTGGCAACGCCAACCATTTGGTGCTCGGTAGAGCAGTGAATGAAACCTTCGCTTGCTAGCGATGCTGGCTGCACGACACCCGACTGCTGCGCTGCTTCCCAGTCGGTTCTATTGATGAGGTGCAGGATCACACGTCAGAGCGTAGGTGACTGTTATGCGTGATAGTTGGGGGCTTCGTGGGTAATCGTCACGTCGTGTGGGTGGCTCTCTTCGCGGCCAGCGGTGGTGACGCGCATGAATCGGGATCGTTCATGCAGTTGAGGCAACGTTGCTGCGCCTGCGTATCCCATGCCAGAACGCAAGCCGCCAACAAGTTGGTAGATGACGTCGGCGAGCGAGCCCGCGTATGCAACTCGGCCTTCGATGCCTTCAGGAACAAGTTTGTTTCGTTGCGGTGTGCCGCTTTGTGCCGAGCCGTATCGGTCGGCGCCCAAACCTTGCATGGCACCAAGCGAACCCATACCTCGGTAGCTTTTGTATCGCCGGCCTTCAAACAGTTCTACTTCGCCGGGCGCTTCGTCGGTGCCAGCAAGAAGGCTGCCGAGCATGACGACTGTTGCGCCAGCGGCAAACGCCTTGACCAAGTCTCCCGAGTAGGTGACACCACCATCGGCGATGAGCGGTATCCCAAGTTGTTTCGCACGTTGTGCAGTGAACCAAATGGCAGAGAGCTGTGGCATGCCGGCACCGGCAACAACGCGAGTGGTGCAGATTGAGCCTGCGCCAACGCCAACTTTGATTGCGTCGACCCCTGCTTTGTGCAGCGCGTCTACGCCTTCTTCAGTGACAACGTTTCCGGCGATAACTGCCAATTCCGGCCACTGAGATTTGATGCGTTGAATGGCGTTCATTACACCAGCAGAGTGTCCGTGCGCTGTATCGACAACCACCGCGTCGACATCGGCGTCGACGAGTGCCTGCACTCGTTGTTCGAGATCTTCACCAACACCTACTGCTGCACCCGCACGAAGTCGTCCGCCCGAATCGCGGGTGGCGTGAGGGAAGTCCTGTCGTTTCATGATGTCTTTCACCGTGATCAAACCGCGAAGCGTGCCGTCGGCGTCAACGAGCGGAAGTTTTTCGATTCGATGTTGTTGCAAGATGTCTCGCGCGGTGTCGAGCGATGTGCCTACATCGGCCGTGATCAAGTTGGTTGAAGTCATGAACTCGGTAACGGGCTTCTGATAGTCGGAAGGTTTGCAGAAGCGAATGTCGCGATTGGTCAGGATTCCCACCAGGTGGCCCTTTGGGTCGGTAATCGGCACGCCAGAGAAGTGGTAGCGATGCATCAAGTTCTCGGCGTCTTGCAATGTTGCTGTCGGGGGCAGCGTGACTGGGTCGGTGATCATGCCCGATTGCGAGCGCTTGACACGCCTTACTTCTGCGGCCTGGTCGTCGATGGTGAGGTTGCGATGAATGATGCCAAGACCACCTACCCGCGCAAGTGCAATGGCAAGTCGCGACTCGGTGACTTTGTCCATCGCGGCAGAAACCAGTGGCACGGCAAGTTGAATGTCGCGAGCAAAAGTGGTGCTGGTGTCAACGGCGTCTGGCAAGACGTCGCTGTATCCAGGGACGACAACAACATCGTCGAAGGTGAGTCCTTCGAAATAGGAAAAGAAATCGGCTTTTGATGTCATGGTGTTGTCGCTTTCTGTGTTTGAGGGATAGTGATCAGTAGTGCATCAACGAGCAGTCGGTGCTCGGTTTCATGCATTCGTTGCGAGAAGGTCTGCACTGTGTCGTCGGCTGCAAAGGCCACGGTGTCTTGGCAAATGATGGGGCCGTTGTCTACACCTTCATCGGTGACGAAATGAACCATGACGCCAGATTGGGAGCGTTCTCCCGCAACAAACTGCGCGAATGCCCGTTCGATGGCGCCCGTGCCAGGCAGTTCTCCTGGCAAGGCTGGATGCACGTTGATGATTTGCTGTGAAATGCGCGCCAGAAAGTTGCTGGTGAGCAGACGCATGAATCCCGCAAGCACCACGATGTCGGGATGAAATTCGACAACGGCTGAGGCGAGTTGGGCGTTGAACTCGTGTTTAGTTAGGTTGTCTGGTTCCACAACCTTGGATGCAATGTTGTGTTGGGCTGCGCGTTGTAGCGCATAGGCATTGGGATTGTCTGAAACTACGCCAATGACTTGTGCCTGCAGCACGTGGGTTTCGCATGCGTCAATAATTGCTTGCAGGTTGGAGCCGTTTCCTGAGGCCAACACCAAGAGCCGCGTTGTCACTGCAGCAACACCTTGTTGTGATCGCCGGTGAGTTCGCCAATGATCCACGTTTGTTCACCAATGGATGCTTGAACAGCTTCGACGTGCTGTGGCGCCACAATGACCACCATGCCGATTCCCATGTTGAGTGTTCGATACAGCTCGTTCATTTCGAGCGCGCTCAGTTCGCTGACTAATTGGAATAATGGTGGCATCGGCCATGAACCAAGAGTGATATTCGCGCCAATGCCTTGAGGCAGTACTCGGGGCATATTTTCTGGCAGTCCGCCACCCGTAATGTGCACGAGTGCCTTCACGAGTTCGGTGTCTAGCGCGTCCTTGAGAACTGGCAAGTAATTGCGATGAGGTTCAAGTAAGGCCTCCACTAGCGGTCGGTCGAGTGGCACTGGCTGAGACTCCATTGGGATCCAGGCAAAGAGTTTGCGCAGGTACGAGTAACCGTTGGTGTGTGGCCCGTTTGAGGCAACTCCAATCAATACGTCGCCAGCGGCAATGGTGGGAAGAGGCAGCAATTGCTCACGTTCGGCCACCCCCACGAGAGTCCCCGCAATGTCGAAGGCCCCCGGTGAATAGACACCAGGCATTTCGGCGGTCTCGCCACCAAGTAGCACGCAACCTGCTGCGGCGCATGCATCTGCCATGCCACCAACAACTTCGGCAACCATTTCTGCATCGATTTTTGACGAAGCGAGATAGTCGAGAAAGAAGAGTGGGTATGCGCGTTGCACCAACACGTCATTTACGCAGTGGTTGACGATGTCGTGGCCGGTTCCGCGAATTCGGCCAGTTCGCGCAGCAAGTTCAACTTTAGTTCCAACGCCATCAGTTGAACCAACTAGCACGGGGTGATCAAACTCTTTCAGAAACGACACGTCGAGTGCGCCGCCAAATGCGCCAACGCCACGTAGAACTTGTGATGTTGAAGTTTTAGAAACACTCGCTTTAATGAGGTCTACGGCACGCGTGCCCTCGTCGATGTTTACACCTGTAGATGCGTAAGACTTGATGGTTGCGCCGGGGGCACGCCACGCGATGTCTCTGCGCAGTTGCATGCCATCGAATGAAATACGCGTGGCAGTGGAATAAGCATGGGTTCTGGCTTCTTCAAGCGTTGCGCCGAAGCCGACACAGGTAAGTACGCGCCCGCCAGCCGTGACTAAATTTCCATCTTGCAATTCGGTTCCGCCGTGGAAAACAGCACACATTGGGTTGGTGCTTGGCAGTGGAGAAATGATGTCGCCAGTGCGGGGCGAATGTGGATAGTTGTGCGAAGCCAGTACCACGCCCAGTGCGCTTCCTGCGCGAATATTGAGGTGTTCAGGTGTGAGTGACGTATTGACGCACGCGAGCAATAACTCAACCAAGTCGGAGGCGAGGAGTGAGAGCAGCACTTGGGCCTCGGGGTCGCCGAAGCGGCAGTTGTATTCAAGCAATCGGGGTCCATCTGCAGTGAGCATGATTCCGGCAAAAAGCACCCCAATGAATGGTGTGCCTGCGGCTGCGAAATGATCGATGACAGGAGTGATGAACATGTTGTGTAGTTCTTCGGCCGAGAACTGCACTGGCGCTGGTGCGTATGCGCCCATGCCGCCAGTGTTGAGCCCGGTGTCGCCTTCGCCGATTCGTTTGTGATCTTGGGCCAGAGGAAATGCAACGCTTGTTTTGCCATCGTTCATTGCAATCAATGAACATTCGGTGCCAATAAGACGCTCTTCTAACACCACGTCGCCAACTGCGATCGCCTCACGAATTGCCTCGGTAGTTTCTTGCGCCGAGTTGGGAACGACGACGCCTTTTCCTCCAGCCAATCCGGATTGCTTCACCACAATGTTTGCGCCAAAGTTCTTCCACCACTCCAAGGCCGCATTTGTTTCACCCTGTGCAAATGAGGAGTACCTAGGGCCAGGCAGGTTCAACGCATGGGCAATCGCTCGCGCGTACGACTTGTCGGATTCGAGGCGGGCCAGCGCTTGAGAGGGGCCAAACGCCGCAACCCCGGCTGCAAGCAACGCATCAACAAGCCCTGCCGCAAGCGGTGCCTCTGGCCCTACAACAACCAATGAGATGTTGTTGGTGTGGCACAGCGAAACGATGCCTTCGATATCGGTTGCTGCAACATGGTGTCGTGTCCCTGGTGTGCCCGCATTGCCTGGGGTGACGTGCAGTGTTGCGCATCGTGGCGACTCGCTGATTTTGGTGGCTAGTGCGTGTTCGCGAGCACCGCTACCAACGACCAAAATGTTGAGCGTGTTGGTCATGCCAGCACCTGGTCGAACATCCCTTTGCTCAATCGCTTGGTAATTGTGATGGGGTATGCGCCGGTGAAACATGCATTGCAGTAGCCGTCTTCTTTGCCAACGGCTTTCATCATTCCCTCGAGCGAGAGAAACGCAAGTGAATCGCAGCCAATCTCTTTTTGTAGTTCTTCGAGGGCAAGCCGAGACGAAATGAGATCATCATCGTGTCCCATGTCGACACCAAAGTGGCACGCATGCGTGATTGGGGGGCACGTAATTCGCACATGTACTTCGGTTGCCCCCGCATCACGTAGCAATGCAACAAGTCGTCCGGCTGTAGTTCCGCGAACGAGTGAATCGTCGATCATGATGACACGCTTGCCCTTGAGATTTTCGTCAAGCGTGTTGAATTTCATTGCAACACCTTTTGCGCGCATGCTTTGTGTTGGCTCGATGAAGGTGCGCCCGATGTATCTATTTTTGATAAGTCCATCGTTGTAAGGAATTCCGCTCACGCGGGAGAAGCCAACTGCTGCCGGAATTGATGAGTCGGGCACTGGCACCACAACATCTGCATCGACAGCCGCTTCGTGGGCGAGCTGTTCTCCAAGGCGCTGGCGTACGGAGTGAACGCTGCGGTTGTCCCATTCGGAGTCTGGGCGTGAGAAGTACACGAATTCAAACGTGCATCGGGCTTGAGGAACGTGTGGAATTTGTGCTTGCTTGCGGATGAGTTCGGTTCCCTGCGCAGTAACAATCTCGCCAGGTTGCACCTCGCTAATTTCGGTGCAATCCAGTGTGCGCAGTGCACACGTCTCTGATGCGAAGGCCCAGCCACCGTTTGGTAAACGGCCAAGCGACAGCGGACGGAATCCCCACGGGTCGCGCACTCCAATAACACGGTTCTCGGCCAGGACAACTAACGAATATGCGCCCTGCCACGCGGGGAGTGTTCGTTCTAGTCGTGTTTCCCACGAGGAGCCGCCCGCGCTTGCAAGCATCAACGTGATGACTTCGGTGTCGCTGCTTGCGGTAAGGCCGAAACCCTTGGTGAGCAATTCTTCGCGAAGCTCTGGTGCGTTGACCAGATTGCCGTTGTGTGCAACAGCAAGTGGGCCGTGAATGGTCTCCACCAAGAACGGCTGCGCATTTCGAGCACCTGGCGCCCCCGTTGTCGAGTAGCGCGTGTGGCCAATGGCGTGTTGCCCAGCAAGCGGTGCGAGTGTGTGCGGGGTAAATACTTGTCCAACAAGACCAACGTCTTTGTGTAGACGAGCCTGTTTGCCGTCGGCCACGGCAATACCGGCAGCCTCTTGCCCTCGATGTTGTAACGCGAACAAGCCAAAGAATGAAAGTTGTGCGGCATCGTCATTGACGGAAGAGATAGCGAGAACACCACATTCCTCACGAGGGGAATCGTTATCGAATGGTGTTTTCATAGCACCTGTGCTTTCTGCAGTGCTCGTACAAGACGAGGTTGGACCGGGTAGCTTCCTGGCGAAAAAGAAGCACCAGTGAGACGTTCGTATGCGGTGATATAGCGCAACGTGGTTGCAGCAACTACCTGATCGTCAAGTTTCGGCGGTTCGCCGTCTCCCCGATATCCGGCCGATGCAAGCGCCAAACGAATTGGCTCTTTATCCAGACTTTCGGGTTCTTCGCCGTCTGCGATTCGCTGCTCTAACGTCGATAACTCCCAGTAGCGCGAAGAATCTGGCGTGTGCATTTCGTCGATAATCAGCAACTGTCCCTGCTGATCAAGACCGAATTCATATTTCGTGTCGGCAAGCAGCAGCCCCGCCTGTTTGGCAACTGCTTGTCCTCGAGCAAAAAGCTTCAGTGCTGTGTCGCACACAGCGTTCCATGTTGTGGCATCAACGAGACCGCGCGACACCACATCGTCGCAGGAAAGTGGCTCGTCGTGGTTTCCCGCGTCGCCTTTTGTTGTTGGGGTGACAATGGCATGTTTGAGCAGCGTGTTTTTTGCAATGCCGTTGTCGAATGAATATCCGTATATTTCGCGCTTCCCCTGCTCGTACAACTTCCACAACGACGTGTTGGTCGAACCCGTCATCACCCCGCGAACAATCACCTCGACTGGCAATGGCGTGGCCGCGAGTGCGATAGTCGCATTCGGATCGGGGATGGAAACGACATGGTTGTTGATGATGTCGCGAGTCTGATCAAACCACCACGCTGCCAACTGATTTAAAACCTGACCCTTGTGCGGAATTGCTGCGACGATGTGATCAAAAGCAGACAGCCGATCGGTGGTTACGAACAATCTGCGGTTGTTGGGTAGCGCGTACGAAACCCGGACCTTGCCAACTCTGCGATCGGGGAGATCAAGTGATACATCGGTAAGCGGGCTAAGCGTTTGCAATGCGCACTCCCTGCTGGAACAGCGGCAACCCAAGGCCATCGCGGCGGCCGCGGTGAAACTGTGGGTGTTGTCGAGCAACAATGTGATTCTCTGGGTGCGGCATCATGCCAAGCACCATTCCTGTTTGGTCGCAAATGCCAGCAATGTCTGCGTGCGATCCATTTGGATTGGACGAAGAGTAGGTGAAAGCGATTTGATCGTGTTGCTGCAGCGATTGCAACGTTTTATCGTCACAAGTGAAACGACCCTCGCCATGGGCAATTGGGCAATATATGTCGTCTGTCAGGCGCTCTGTCCAAGCACAGTTTTTTGAAACTGGTTTCATTGAGACCCAACGACATTGAAAACCGCCTTGTTCGTTGTGGCCGAGTGCTGCGTCGTTGCCGCCTGGGAGAACACCAAGACGAACAAGTGTCTGAAAGCCATTGCAGATACCGAGCACGGGTTTGCCCGATTTTGTAAACAACTCCAACTCACTGCCAATGATGTGCTTGAGCTCGAGTGCAAAAAGCCGGCCCGCGCCGAGTGCGTCGGCAAATGAAAAACCGCCGGCGATAACGATCATTTGGGCGGCTCGCAACGCGTCTGGGTTTTGCGCAAGTTGTACGAGGTTGACTGTCGATGCAGTTGCGCCGGCTTGACGTAACGCAAACATCACATCTGGGTGGCGATTGGTGCCTGGCGCCGTGATCACGAGTGCGTGCGGTTGGGCTGTCATTGTTGCGTCCACGAGTTGAGAAGCGTTTCAATTGCTACTTTCGAACCGTCGCTGAGAATAAACATTGGGCCGTTGTCGACTTTGGCGATTACTTCGCATCGATCAAACAACGCAGCAACCGTGGCTTCGTGCTGCGGTTGTACTTCAATGACAACGCGCCCCAGTGATTCGCTGAAGAGTTGTGTGAAGTGGTCATGATGCTGAGACATGACGACGCCGAGCCTGCCGCCCATCGCCATTTCGGCCAACGTGACGGCAAGGCCGCCCTCCGAGCAATCGTGCGCCGAGACAATGAGCCCTTGCGTGATGGCCGAGTGAAGCGCCGAGTAGCGAGCGGGGGCTGCTTCATCGAACTGGGGGACAGAACCTTCTAAGGCTTGCTGGCACACCATTGATGCGTGGCTAGCGCCAAATTCTGGCGTAGTGAATCCGATCAGCATGAGCACATTGCCATGCTGTTTCAAGTCGGAGGTGATGGTGCCGTTGGCATCAGGCACGTGTGCAACCGCCGTGATCACCAGCGTTGGCGGTACGGAATGTCGTTCGCCGTCAGAACCCATGTACTCGTTGTTGAGCGAATCTTTTCCTGAAACGAATGGCGCCTGAAATGCAAGGGCGCCACGACAGCAGCCATCAACTGCAGCAACAAGTTCGCCCAAAGTTGTTTGTCGCCGTGGGTCTCCCCACGAAAAATTGTCTAACAGCGCCACCTTGCGTGGGTCGGCACCTACGCAGACCACATTGCGCATGGCCTCATCAATTGCAGCGAGGGCCATGGCCTCGGGGTCGAGTACGCCATACCAAGGGTTGACACCGATACCGATGGCAAAACCAAAGTCATCAGTTGGTTCTGCAATCACAACGCCATCACCGTGACCATCTCCGTGGATGCCAACTAGCGGTCGAACTGCAGTTGCGCCACGAATTTCGTGATCGTAGCGATGAATCACATTTGCCTTGCTGGCAATATTGGGATGCGATAGCAGTGCTAGCAAAACATCAACGCTGTTTTGTCGAGTGAGCCACGTTGGCGCCTCTGTCGGCAGAGTCCTTGCTACGCGAGGCATTTCGGCAATCATTTTTCGTTGCGGTCGTCCGCTATGCAAGAAATGCGTGTCCAGTTGCAGCACTGGTTTGCCGAGAAAGCGCACAATCAGTTGGTTGTCTCCCGTGAACATGCCGGCGTCTGTGTAGTCAACGCCGTGAATGTGGCAGAGCGCTTGTACTTCGGCGCAACGTTCTGGCGCCACTGCAATCACCATGCGCTCTTGTGCTTCAGATAGCCAAATTTCCCACGGTGCAAGGCCTGGGTATTTCAACTTGATGGTGGAAAGTTCAACGTCGGCACCTACGCCTTCGGCCATTTCGCCGATGGCAGAAGAAAGGCCGCCTGCTCCGCAATCGGTGATCGACCTGTACAAATGCTGTGCATCAGCAAGTAAATCGATGAGCAGTTTTTCTTTAATCGGATCGCCAATTTGAACGCTTGCACCCGAGACGTCGCCCGTGGTTGCATCCATTGTCATGGAAGAAAATGTCGCTCCGCGCAGCCCGTCGCGGCCCGTGCGCCCGCCCAACACCACAACGCGATCACCAGGCTGCGGTGGTACTTGCTCGGTGTACGAATTCGATACTCCGATGCATCCTGCATACACCAGCGGGTTGGCGGTGTATCCCGCGTCGTACAACACAGCGCCCGCAACCGTTGGTAAACCAATCTTGTTGCCGTAATCGGCAATTCCATCGACCACACCTGCGCGCGTTCGTTGCGGTGGGAAGACTCCATCTGGAACGAGCAGCGGATCGGTGTCTGGGTTGCCGAAACACAAAATATTGGTGCACGCAATGGGCTGATGCGCTGCGCCCATGATGTCTCGGATGACGCCGCCGACACCGGTGTTCGCACCGCCGAACGGCTCCACTGCGCTTGGATGATTGTGGGTTTCACACTTAAGCGCAAGTGTTCGCCCAGCGGTAAATGAAATGATGCCCGCATTGCCGACAAATGCGCTGCGCACATGCGGGCTGTTGATTTGATCGGTGGTCTGCCTTAACGCATTGATCAACGAGTCACGTTTCTCGCCGGTTGTGGTGGTGATGCTGGCGCGAAAAGTTTTATGGGAACAATGCTCGCTCCAGGTTTGGGCAATGGTTTCAAGTTCTATGTCTGTTGGCAGACGTTGCAGCGTCGCAAAATGATCCCGGACGGCAATCATTTCCTCGGGGTCCATTGCCAAGCCCCGCTCCTTATTGATGACTGCTAATTGTTCAGGAGATGTGGTCGGTTCAATGCTCACTTGCTCGACAGCACCAGCGGCGACTGCATCGGGGTTGACAAACGCCGGATCAATGGGTTGGTCAACGCTCCAGCGTTCAATGATGGGGTTCGCCAATAGCGAGGAGACCAGCCGGTGGAGATCGTGTTCTGAAAGCGTTCCCTTTATTGCGAAGCGCTTGCCGCTTGCTACGCCGGTGATACCGAGGCCCATGCGCGAAGCTAGACGAACCAATTCGTCAGTCACTGCGTCGGTGACGCCGGGATGAAGTGACGTTTCTACAATTCGCAAATCAGATGCAACAATGGAGTCCCATTCGCCAGTCTGCAGCAATGGGTCGACAAGCAGTTGGTTGAGGAGCGACCGCGTGTGTGCGTCGATTTCGCCACGGAAAAATATGAGGTCTGAAATCGTGATGGAAGCGACCCCTGTAAGGCCCAATTCGTGGGCCGAAAGCGTTAGGGCAGAGGAGCGAGGATCGGCTTCCCGAGAGGAGACACACAGGTGCTGGGAAGCCAAAATTGGTCCCAAACCGCCTGCCACGACGAGACTGTAGTTGACGAAAAAAATTGCACCTTGGGTTTTGTACAAAAAATTAAGCAGCGACGCCGTTGCTTTACAAAATGTTTAATGTTTGAAGTGACGGGTGTCCGTAAAGATCATGACGATGCCATGTTCGTTTGCTGAAGCGATGGACTCCTCGTCACGTTGGCTTCCGCCGGGCTGCACGACAACAGCAACTCCGTGGCGAGCAAGCATGTCTGGGCCGTCGCGGAATGGAAAAAACGCATCGCTTGCCGCAACTGCGCCGTGGGCGCGCTCGCCAGCACGTTCGCAAGCAAGTCGGGTTGCATCAACTCGGTTTTGCTGACCTCCGCCGATTCCTACCGTTTGACCATCTCGAACAAGCGTGATGGCGTTGGATGAAACCGAAGCACATGCAATCCACGCCACAGCAGCATCAGCAAGTTGTGCTTTGGTCGGGGTTGCGACGGACACCACTCGCCACGAATCAACGGGTGTCTTCACCACATCGGATTCCTGAACGAGCAAGCCACCATCGATTGATCGCATGTGGAGCTGTCCGCCCTTTGGTCGCTCGGCGACGATGATGCGCAAATTCTTCTTTGTTTGCAAAAGCTCTAGGGCATCGGGCATGAATGCTGGCGCTATGACTACTTCCGTGAAGATGTCAATCACTTGTTCAGCCACTGAAATATTCACCAATTGATTGAGGGCAACGAGACCGCCAAATGCGCTAACTGGGTCGCAAGCTAATGCGCGTTCGTACGCGGTTTCGATGTTTTCGGCCACGGCTAAGCCGCAGGGGTTGGCGTGCTTGATGATGGCAACGCAGGGCTTGTCAAAATTCGACACCAAGTTCCACGCCGCCTCGCCATCGAGCACGTTCAGATAGCTCATCTCTTTGCCGCCCAATTGTTGTGCGGTGCTCCACCAACTGTTGTTGCCTTCAATGCGGTAACGCGCACCTTGTTGGTGTGGGTTCTCCCCGTATCTCAGGGTGTCTTCGCGTATTAAGTGCAGGCTCATGCGCTCTGGCAGGGCAGCAGTGTCATCGCTGAACCATCGAGCAACTTGCGCGTCGTATTGCGCGGTAACAGCAAACGCTTGCGCCGCGAGCGATCTTCGCATTGCCGCATCAATGCCAGTTGCAGATTTGACCGCAACAAGTATTTCGTCGTATTGCGACGGATTGGTCACCACCGCAACATGGGCGTGGTTCTTCGCGGCTGCACGAACCATGGCGGGGCCGCCGACATCGATCAGTTCGATACTTGGATTGCTTGAAAACGGATACAAGTTCACAACAGCAAGCGCTATTGGTTCGATGCCGTGTATTGCCATGTCAGCTAGGTGCTCAGGGTTGTTCATATCGGCAAGTAACGCTCCGTGAATGGCGGGGTGAAGGGTGACAACACGGTGGCCCAAGATTGCGGGGAAGCCAGTGATCTCGGCAACATCAACGACCGGAATGCCAGCGTCGGCAATCACTTTTGCTGTTCCACCGCTTGAGAGCAACTCCCATCCAAGACCATGCAGCGAGCTGGCTAGTTCGACAACACCAGTCTTGTCGTACACACTGAGGAGCGCTCGAGGCATCTGTTTAGTGTCGCACATTATGGCTATGAGAAGTGCGCGACTCGTAGGCGAGTGCACCGATCACCACAACAATCCCGAACCACGCCCACGCTGTTGGCCGGTGATCAAGGATCACTGCACCAAGCACCGTTGCCACAACAGGCTCAACAAGCGTGAGCATTGTTGTCTCGCTTGGCGCAAGGGTGCGCAGGCCAGTTGCGTATGCCCAATAGGCGAGGCCAACAGAGACGATGCCGAGCCAAATAACAAGCACGATGCCGCTTGGTTGAGTGAGCCATTCGAGATCAACGAAGAACAACGATGGCGCAAGCATCACTGCGGCAATGACAAACACTCTGGCCATCGATTGTTCGCCGGGCATTCCCGAAGCAACCAATGACTTGCTTGCAACTGCAAAGAGCGCATATCCGAAACCTGCAAGTAGTGCGAGTCCAATACCGCCAACGTTTAGTTGGGCATCGTTTCCTGCAAGCACCAGAATTGACATGCCGATAATGGCAACAACTGTTGCGATAAGCCATTGTCGAGTTGGTCGTACTTTCTGAATAACTACCGAAATCACGCCGGTGAACAAAGGGGCCGATGCGAGTGCAAAAACCGTGCCGATTGCAATGCCCGTAGAGCGCACACCGGCGAAGAATGCTGCTGCGAAGAGGGCCATGCCGAGCCCAGCGGCTAGCCATAGCCAAGGCGCCACGGGTTTGTATTCGGTTCGGGGCTGCTTGTTGCGCATGATTGCGGCAACAACTATGAGGAAGGCTGCGCCGATGATGGTGCGCATTGTGGCCACGCCCAGCGGGGAAAGGTTGTCTGGGCCAAGTTCCTGTGATGTCCCTGTGGTTGCGAAACACACTGCCGCAAACACCACAAGTAAGCGAGATCTCACACCTCGACGGTAGTTGGCACGGCTGTAGATTTGGAGGGACTAATGCTCCCGTAGCTCAGATGGATAGAGCGGCGGACTTCTAATCCGTAGGTCGTAGGTTCGATTCCTACCGGGGGCGCCAATTGAGTGCCTGTTGTGGCGTGAATAACCCTTGATTTTTGTGGGTTAGGGGTATTGAACGCCTATCCTTTCGGGGTCAGTCTTAAGAGAGGTCGCTTCTGTGAAATTTAAAAAAGGTGACACCGTTATTTACCCGCAGCATGGCGCCTGCATCGTGCATGGCATCAAGCGCATGAAGGCCTTCGGAGCCACCCAGGAATACCTCATTTTGAAGACGGTCATCAACGAGATGACGCTTTCGGTACCAACCGCTATGGCCAACCAAGTTGGTGTGCGTCCGCCGGTATCGAAATCCGAACTTGAAGACTTGCGATCGGTGCTCTCGAAAGCAGATCCTCGCGTGCCAGCAAACTGGTCTCGTCGATTTAAGAACCACCAAGAAAAACTGAAGAGTGGCGACGTGTATCAAGTTGCCGAAGTTGTTCGCAACTTGGCCGCCCGCGACCGCGACTCGGCGCTTTCGGCTGCCGAAAAAACCATGTACGACCGCGCTCGAATCAACTTGATTTCCGAAATTTCTCCTGCGCTCAAGGTTTCGACCGATGCTGCAGAGGTTTGGCTTGATGCAGCACTTGAGCAAGGTGTGTTGAAGCCTTCAAAGGGTGCCAAGTTGGTGAAGCAGGCTGCAAAGCCAGCACCAAAAGTAGAACCTAAGGCAACAGCAAAGACTGTTGCGAAGCCTGCCGCAAAGGTGGCAAAGGCTCCTGCAAAGACTGTCGCCAAAGCAGCCGCTAAGAAGTAGTCATATATATGGCCAACGTGGGGTATGTCGGTCTTGGCATTATGGGCGGGCCGATGGCGCGCCACTTAGCAGCAGCATCCCATTCGGTTGTTGTGTACAACCGCACAACTGCAAAAGCAGAAGAGTGGGTTAAAGCGCATGGCGGTTCATTCGCACTAACTCCGCGTGAAGTTGCAGAACAGTCTGATGTCGTATTTATGTGCGTTGGCAATGACGACGACGTGCGATCGGTTGTCTATGGCGCCGATGGCGTGCTTGCCGGCATGAGCAAAGGCAAGACATTGGTCGATCACACCACAGCGTCGGCAACGTTGGCGCGCGAGTTGTCTGATGCATGCGCCGAAAAGGGCGTTGGGTTTGTAGACGCCCCTGTTTCCGGTGGCCAGGCCGGCGCAGAAAATGGTCAGCTCACCATCATGTGTGGAAGCGACGATGTTGATGCTTACGAGCGCATCGAGCCAATCGTTGATGCGTATGCAAAACGTTGCAAGCAGCTTGGCGGCGCTGGCTCTGGGCAGTTGGCAAAGATGGTTAACCAGATTTGCATTGCAGGTATCGCGCAGGGCCTGTCTGAGGCGCTGAACTTCGCAATGCGTGCCGGCCTCAACCCCGACGACGTCGTTGATGTGATTTCAAAAGGCGCAGCACAATCGTGGCAAATGGAAAATCGTTCGAAGACAATGGTGCGCGACGAATTTGAGTTTGGTTTTGCGGTGGAGTGGATGCGCAAAGATCTGGGAATGTGCTTCGACGAAGCGAAACGCAATGGTGCGCAATTGCCAATGACCGAGATGGTCGACAAGTTTTATGAAGAAGTTGTTGCTATGGGCGGTCGCAGGTGGGACACCAGCAGCCTCATTGCACGATTTACGAAAAAGTAAGTTTCAACTGATTGACGCCACGGATCGTGATGCGGTCGCGCCATGTTGGTTCGCCCTCAATCGAGATGTTCTTGAACCGAGTAAACAGCGAGCCGACTGCAACTTCGGTTTCTAGTTTGGCGAGCGCCGAACCTAGGCAATAGTGAATGCCGGAAGCAAAGGCCATATGGCGATGCGAGTTGTCTCGGTCTAATCGCAGTGTGTGCGGGTCGGCAAACATGGATGAGTCGTGGTTTGCTGCGCCTAGCGAAGTGAGCACCATGGTCCCTGGTTGCACGGTGTGGGTGGTGTCGCCGACGGTGTAGTGCACTTCCTTGAGCGGAATGCGCACGGTGTGCTGCACTGGGCCATCGAAGCGAAGTAGCTCGTCGATGTGTTGTGGCTGTAGGCCATTTTGTCGAACTATTTCTTGTTGGTTTGGGTTGTTGAGCAGAGCCAAGGTTCCGTTGCCGATGAGGTTGACAGTGGTTTCGTGGCCCGCAATGTAGAGCAACACCAAAAATGCCATCAGTTCTTCGGTGGTCATTTGTTCGCCAGATTCCTCGGCCGTTATGAGCGAGGACAGCATGTCGTCGCCAAGATGCTTGCGTCGATCCTCGATGATGGTGGTGAGATAGGGAACCAGTTCCTCCACGGCCTTGTCGGAAGCAAGCAGCTCTTCATCGGTTGCCGCCGGCTCTAACGAGTTGGTGATGATTTGCGACCAGTTGCGCAGTTCGTCAGATCGGCTCGTAGGCATATCCAGGAGATCGGAAATGATTTGAAACGGAACGGGGAATGCGAGGTCGTCGATCAGTTCCATGCCGCCGTTGTCGGAAGCTTTATCGAGAACTTCGTCTACTAACTGAACCATGCGAGGTCGCAGGCGTTCCATTGCCGACGGGGTGAACGATTTGGAAACAATGCGACGAAGCCTCGTGTGGTCTGGTGGGTCGAGGTTGAGAATCGATTTAGTCCGGTTGCGGTTTCGCTCGCGGCGATCTCGTCGCACTTGTGTGGACGCGTCGGTGGAGTATTTGTCTATGTCGCGGCTGAAGTCGGGGCTTTTGAGTGTTGAAGAAACATCTTCGTATCGCGTCAGCACCACCATTCCGAAAGGTGTTACGTGTACGGGCTCGTTTGTACGAAGATCGTCGTAGAACGGATAGGGGTGCGCTCTAAATGCGGGGTTGAGCGGATTGAATTCTGGCTGCGCCAAAGGATTAGCCCGCGAATGGATCTTTATGTTCGTACTGCGCGATTGGGAAGCCTGCAGAAACCACCCATTGCGAACCGTTGATACGCTCCGCGAGTGCGCGCATTGCCAAATCGCCAGCGATGTCTACGGGAAGTACGCCAAGGCTGAACGATTCGGCGAAGACTCGTGCAAGTGGGCTGACAAGTGGTGTGTCGATAAAGCCAGGGCACAGCGCGCTGATGCACACGCCGTGTGGCTCGAGTGTTTGCCCGAGTGACTTAACGAAACCAACCATTGCGTGTTTTGTGAGGCCATAAATTGGGTCTGGCCCGATGGGGATAATGCCGGCGAGAGAAGCGGTAACCAAGATGTGGCCGCTTTTGCGGTTGCACATGTGAGGGATAATTGCTCGGGCGCCATACACCACGCCATCGATGTTGATGCTGGAGATGCGCTCGTACATGTCGTTGGTGAGGCGGCTGAGTGGGGTTGGTTCTGGGTCGCCAATCACGTTGGTGTAGGTGGAAACGCCAGCATTCAAACAAACAATGTCGAAGTTGTTGTCGTTGACAAACACTTCGTCCCAAGCTGTTGCACTGGTGACATCCAGATGCACAAACGTGCCGCCAACGGATGCAGCAACTTCTTTGCCGAGTGTGTCGTTGACGTCGGCTACAACAACAGTTGCGCCCTCTGTCGAAAAGCGGCGAGCCATTTCGGCGCCAATGCCGCTTGCGCCGCCAGTGATGAACGCGCGTTGTCCTGCTAACTGACCTGCCATGTGGTTCCCCTATTTGCCCATCGCCGCGTTGGCGAACGTGTCGATCATTGTGTCAAGTTCTTCGTCGGTAACCACTAGTGGCGGGCAGAAGGCAACGGTGTCGGTGTTGATGGCCCGTGCAATGACACCAAGTTCAATCATGCGGTCTCGGATGGTGACGCTGTTTTGATCGGGTTTCAAGCCGGCGGCCCAAACTGCGCCGTCGCCACGAACATGATCGATGGTGCCGTCTGTAGCCAATGCACCAAGGCCCTTGGAGAGACGCGCCCCAACATGTTTTGCGCGCTCTACTAGATCTTCGCGTTCGATGATTGCAAGGTTGGCGAGCGCCGCAGCACAAACCGAAGAGTGACCCGAGTATGTGTAGCCGTGGCGCAAGAAAAAATTGGGGTCCGACTCGAGTGCTTCGCGAACCGCAGCACCTACATACACGCCACCAAGTGGTTGATAACCCGAGGTCACACCCTTGGCGAAGCACAACATGTCGGGAGTAACGCCGTAATGATCTGCTGCGAACCATGTGCCCATGCGGCCGAACCCTGAGATCACTTCATCGAAGATAAGAAACGCGCCGTGCTGATCGCACAACTTGCGTGCACCTTCCAAGTAGCCGGGTGGTGGTGGCCACACACCGCCTGCGCCTTGCAGCGGTTCGACGATGACTGCAGCAATCTTCTTGCTGTTGTCGCTCATAAACTTTGCCAAGTCCTCGAGGTTGTCACTGTCTACCTGCACAACTTCGGGCAGCAGTTGTCCGAAACCTTGCTTGTTTAGTGGAAGCCCTTGCGCACTGGTGCCGCCATAGTTTGTGCCGTGGTATCCGCGCATGCGCGAGATAATGATGGTGCGCTCTGGGTGGCCGGCTTGGCCCTGCGCTACGCGCGCAAGTTTCATTGCTGTATCAACCGCTTCCGAACCACTTCCACAAAGAAACACTCGTGACTTGGGAAGCGCCGAGATGGATTGCAGTTTCGCGGCAAGCTCGTCGGCTTTTTGATTGGTGAACGGGTCGAACGTTGAATATGTCTCGAGAGTGGAGATTTGCGTTGCGACGGCCTCTGCGATCTCGGTGCGTCCGTGGCCAACTTGGCAGTACCACAGGCTGCCGATTGCATCGATGTATTGGCGTCCATTGGAGTCCCACAACAGCGAGCCTTTGCCCCGAACAATGCTGATGAAATCGGTCTTTGAGGGCTTGGCAAACGCATGCAACAGGGGGCCAGTCATGAACTTGACGCTAGTTGGCAGGACGGTCCTTCGTCTCTCCATCGCCTAACCTGTAAGCGATATGAAGGGCCTCATCTTGTCGGGCGGTGCGGGAACGCGCCTCAGGCCCATCACCCACACCAGCGCCAAACAATTGGTGCCCATTGCTAACAAACCGATTTTGTTTTACGGCATCGAGGCCATGGCCAAGGCGGGGATCAAGGAAATCGGCATCATCATTGGCGAGACGGGCAAAGAGATCCGTGCAGCAGTTGGCGACGGTTCGCAGTTTGGGGTCAAGGTTACCTACATCCCCCAGGACGCGCCGTTGGGACTTGCACATTGCGTATTGATTGCGCACGACTTCCTGGGCGACGAAGACTTTGTGATGTACCTGGGCGACAACATGCTCGAGCAGGGGCTCACCGAATTTGTTAACGAATTTCAAACAGCGCGTGCTGCCGGTGGCGCAACTGCACCAACCGCACAGATTCTGTTGTGTCATGTTGAGAACCCGAAACAGTTTGGTGTTGCCGAGATCGATAAGAACGGCCACGTGGTGCGCCTTGTCGAAAAGCCCGACAACCCGCCATCGGACTTGGCGCTTGTCGGTGTGTACTTGTTTGACAAAACAATCAACGAAGCCGTTCGCGCAATCAAGCCATCACCACGCGGCGAACTAGAAATCACCGACGCAATTCAATGGTTGGTCGATCAGAAGAAGGTTGTGCATCACCAGGTGTTGCAGGGTTGGTGGATTGATACCGGCAAGAAAGACCCGCTGCTGGAATGCAACCGCTTGGTGCTCGAGGTACTCGAGCCCCGCAACGAAGGCGACGTGGATGCAGCCTCGCAAATTGAGGGCAGAGTAGTTATCGAAAAGGGTGCAGTTGTGAAGGGCTCGCGCATTCGCGGCCCGGTGGTCATTGGCAGCGGCTCGGTTATCGATCATTCGTACATCGGGCCCTACACGTCGCTTGGTCGTAACTGCAAGGTGGAGCACTCCGAGATGGAGCACTCGGTTGTGCTCGACGGTTCCAGCATCATTGGTATCGATCGACTTACTGATTCGCTGATTGGCCGCGATGTTTCGGTTACGAGGTCGGAACAGAAGCCGCGCGCGTTGCGCCTTATGTTGGGCGACGATTCGAAAGTGGAGCTCGAGTAAATGGCAACCATCACCGAATCAACCGTTATTAGTGGTGTCCAAATTGTCGAGCCTTCGATGTTCAAGGACGAGCGCGGTTTCTTTATCGAGACCTATCGCCGTCAGTGGTTTCCGCTTGGCCGCGAAATGGTGCAAGGCAACCGTGGCGACCGCCAAGCAGGCTGCATCGTTGGCCTGCACTATCACCTGCATCAAAGCGACTATTGGTACGTTCCCTATGGCACATGCCGTGTGGTGTTGCACGACTTGCGAACCGGCTCGCCAACCGACGGCGCAACCGAGGTAATCGACTTGGGTGCACGCGCGGATGGCTCGCACGATCACCGTGGGATCTTCATTCCGCCAGGTGTAGCGCACGGTTTTGCGTCTCTCACCGACATGACCATCACGTATTTAGTAGACAGCTATTACAACCCAACAGACGAGCGCGGCCTTGCGTGGAACGACCCCATGGTGAAGGCCGATTGGGGTATCCAGTCGCCAATATTGTCGAAGCGTGATCAAGAGAACCCAACGCGCGACAAGATTGACCCACAGTTTCAACCCCACATTGGCCTGCGTACCTGAGGTTTGCCCATGAAGATTTTTGTTACTGGCGGAGCAGGTTTTATCGGCTCGAATTACGTGCGATGGGTGCTTGCTAACACCGACCATTCGGTAACCGTGTTCGACGCGCTCACATACGCCGGCAATCTTTCCACCCTGAAAGATGTTGACGACAACAAGCGTTACTCGTTTGTAAAGGGAAACATCTGCCAGCCCGGCGACGTAGAAGCAGCAATGCGCGGACACGACGCGGTGGTGCACTTTGCGGCAGAGAGCCACGTCGATCGCTCGATTGAAGGCAGCGAAGATTTCATTCTCACCAACTGTTTCGGAACCAACGTGATCATGGATGCCGCTCGACGCATTGGCATTTCGCGCGTGGTGCATATTGGCACCGACGAGGTGTACGGCTCGGTAGAGGTTGGCTCATCGAAAGAGACGGATGGCCTCGAGCCCCGCTCGCCATATTCCGCATCAAAGGCCGGCTCCGATTTGATTGCTCTCAGCTATCACGCAACGCATGGCTTGCCAGTGGTTGTCACGCGTTGCACCAACAACTTTGGCCCATACCAATACCCAGAAAAAGCGATTCCGTTGTTTACCACCAACTTGTTGGACGATAAAAAGATTCCTCTGTACGGAGACGGGCTGAACGAACGCGACTGGCTCTATGTCGACGACCACTGCACCGGCGTGCACCTGGTTTTGGAGAAGGGCAACGTGGGCGAGATTTACAACATTGGTGCGGGCAACGAGACGGCCAACCGCGTACTCGTCGACAAACTGTTGGCGCTTCACGGCAAAGACGAGTCGAGCGTTAACTACGTTGCCGATCGACTTGGCCACGACCGCAGGTATTCGGTAGACATCGCAAAGATCACCGCACTTGGTTGGAAGCGAAAGCGTTCGCTTGACGAGGCTCTTGACGAAACGGTGAAGTGGTATCGCGATAACCGTTGGTGGTGGGAGCCGCTTAAGGGTAAGAAGTAGTGCGCATTTTTGTTACTGGAGCCAATGGCCAACTTGGCCAAGAGCTCGTTCGTTGCGTAACAGCGGCAGGGCACATCGCAATTGGTTCAACGCACGAAAGCCTCGACATCACGAACGAGCAGGCCGTAATCGCCACAATCAATGATGCAAAACCAGACGTTGTTATTCATGCGGCTGCATGGACCGCGGTTGACGCTTGCGAGAGCGACCCAAACAAGGCCATGCTTGTTAACGGAACGGCAACCGCATATATCGCTTCGGCCGCGCACGCCGTTGGCGCGCACGTTGTGTACATCTCTACCGACTACGTGTTTGACGGAACCAAAACTTCGCCCTACGTAGAAGCCGACGCTCCAAACCCAACAAGCGTGTACGGTGAATCCAAACTTGCCGGCGAGCGCGCACTTGGTGCAACCGATGCCATTGTTCGCATTGCATGGGTCAGTGGGTATCACGGCGCGAATATGGTCAAGACCATCTTGCGTCTGCGCAATGAAACGCAGCTGCGCTTTGTCGACGACCAAATTGGCAATCCAACATTTGCAGACGATGCCGCGGCGATGATTGTTCGGTTGGCAGTTGAAAAGCGTCCTGGCATTTGGCACATCACCAATCAGGGCGTTGCAAGTTGGTACGAATTTGCCCGCGAGGTGCTTCTGGCGGCAGGGCAGGATGCAAACAAGGTGCTTCCGATTGCCACCAGCGAATTGCAACCGCCACGCCCTGCCAGACGGCCAGCCAATTCAGTGCTTCACAATGGCGCATTGTTAGCCGCAGGAATTCAACCATTGCCCGATTACCGCGAACCCTTGCAACGACTAGTCCGACGGTTACTTGCCGACGAGCAGGAGTAGGGTTGTCCTATGGACCAAGCAGCCCTGATTGAAGAACTTGAGCCCGTTGCTGCCAAGTTGCTCGAGCGTCATATGGGCGTTGCTAAAGAGTGGTTTCCGCACGAACTAGTTCCGTATAGCCGCGGAAAAGATTTTGAACCAGGCCGCCAATGGGTGCCCGAAGATGCCGACTTTGGATCTGCAGGAACCGAGATTGATGAGGCAGTTCGTTCGGCTCTGTATCTCAACTTGTTGACCGAGGACAACCTCCCTTATTACTTCCGCGACATCGACCGTTTGTTCGGAAGCGACACCGCCTTTGGCGAGTGGGCGCGCAACTGGACAGCAGAAGAGGGTCGCCACTCCATCGTGATGCGCGACTACTTCACAGTCACTCGCGCACTCGACCCAATTGCGCTAGAGCGTGGCCGTATGACTCAGGTTCGTGGTGGCCAAGTACCTGCACCAAATGACGCATTCGAAGCGCTCGCATATGTGAGCATGCAAGAACTTGCCACACGCATTTCGCACCGCAACACAGGCAAGCTCATGAAAGACGAGATGGGCACCGCCATCATGTCGCGCGTGGGCAACGACGAGAACCTGCATTACTTGTTTTACCGAGATCTCACCAGCGCAGCGCTTGAATTGGATCCATCATCCACAGTGCTCGGCATCGAGCGAGCCGTTCGAACGTTTGCAATGCCAGGCCTGGGCATTCCTAATTTTGAAGCACTGTCACGTGAAGTGGCAAAGGCCGGTATTTACGACTTGCTGATTCATCACGATCAAATTCTTGAGCCAGTGATCATGCGTCACTGGAAACTGATGGAACTTACTGGTCTGAGCGACGAGGCAGAAGCAGCGCGCGAGTTGATCATTAAGCGCATGGCGCGCACCGCAAAAGTTGGAAAGCGCCTTTCGTCAGAGCACTCAACCGTCTAGCGATTCATTACGGCCTCGATCTACCGAAAAGTTAGAGACGCCGACTCTTAAGAGGTTCTACGAGTTTCGGTCGCAATGACTTGAGAGGCCAAAGACTGGCGGGCTCTGGCTACTCGACTCTGAACCGTTCCGCGAGGGCAATTCAATACAACGGCTGCTTCTTCATACCTGTATCCAAGAATGCGGACGAGAATGAACGCTTCCCGAAACTGAAGCGGCAATGCACTAATTAGATGGTGGATTTCAACGGAATGGTCCTCATCTGCATTTATTGCTTGAACTTGAACCAACTGTCTGGTTAGCGCCGCATCCTTCTTTTTCTTCTCTGCAACATCAAGGCACACTCGACGCGCAATGGAGAGCAACCAAGAAGTTGCTGATGAATCCCCTCGGTACGACTGAAGACCCCGATATGCACGAAGAAAGGTCTCTTGAGTGACATCTTCAACTTCGGCTTGGGTGCGTGAAAACCACGAACTAAATCGCCGAACATCAACCTCGCTCAGACGAATAACACGCGAGAAAGCATCGTCGTCGCCATCTTGGGCGAGAAGAAGATCCTTCGTGGCCGCATCCATATCAAAAAACTACCAGAAAAATTTTCGATTGGTTGGGAACAAAACGTGTCAGATGACCGTCGGTAATGGTATGAAGCCCAAAGTTCAGCGGCCACAAATGTCATCACTTGGTGACCCGCTCGTGGATCTTCCCCCCGTCGAATCTCTGCAGGAGCGGAAGAAAGATCGAACTTCAGGTCGTCGGCCGCCAATGAGAAAAACAAAAAGTCGACCCCGAAATTCAGTTCACACTGCGCTCGCAGGTGGAATCCGCCTCTCGCTTTGCGTCGCTGCAGTTTTTGTGTCAACAGTTGTGTTGGCACAGCAAGATGATGAGTCAATTCAAGCAACTACAAGTCTGCCCACTAATGCAGATGCGACAATCAATGCACCAATCATCCCCAAGAAACGAGTTCTCGTCTCTGACCCCGCAAACACAGCAATTGTGAGCGAGATTGCTGGAGACCTTCTCATCGTTGAAAGCATCATTCCACCTGGAGCAAATGGACACACGTATGAACCAGTCCCAGGCGATGCAATCAAAGCCGCAAGCGCAGACCTCTACATCGAAAATGGAATGGAACTCAATACTGCAGTGACAAATTTTGTTCGATCTAACTATCGCTCAGGAACGCCAGAGCTGAGCCTTGCCGATGCCATTCCGAAGAACCAAGTCATCAGCACAGATACTGCCGAACAAATCGCTGCGCATGGACACGCACATACGTACAACGCCCACTTCTGGACCAACCCGGAATACGCCATTTTGTATGCACAACAGATAGGTGCCGTGCTCTCTCAGATTGACGCCGCAAACTCCGAAACCTACACAATGCGGGCGAATGCATTTATCGAGCGACTTCGGGTGCTTGACCGTGTTTTTGCTGCGGCGATTGCTTCAATCCCGCCCCAGAACAAGAAATTGGTTGTCTACCACGACAGTTGGTCTTACTTCGGACGTCGTTACGGAATTCCAGTGGTCGGAGCAATTCAGCCTGTCTCTTTTTCTGAGCCTTCAGCGGATGAAATTCGCAAGATGATTGATCAGATACGTCGGGAAGCAGTGCCTGCGTTCTTCGGAAGCGAAGTTTTTCCGTCGGATGTCCTCAATGCAATTTCCGCTGAAACACAGGCGAAGTATTACTCCGATCTATCTGATGAAGTGCTTCCTGGTGCATCGGGTTCACCGGAGCATTCATATGAAGGCATGATGATTCAAAACGTACGAATGATGACGACCGCACTTGGGGGAGATGTTTCACTTCTCGACAACCTCACACCTGGAGGATTGCCATCATGATCGAACTGCAAAATATTGGATTTTCGTATGGTGATCAAAGAGTTCTCTACAACATCACAACCCAGTTTTCTCCAGGTGAGATTGTTGGAATTATCGGGCCTTCGGGAGCCGGAAAAACGACTCTTCTTCGAATATTGCTCGGTGAGCTGCGCCCGACGCGAGGTCTCGTGAGAAGCTCAAACGGCACCAATCTTTCCGTTGGTTATGTCCCGCAACTTGATTCAGGCGAACGAACTTTTCCACTCACGGTCGAGGAAATGGTTCTCCTTGGCGCCGCTGCATTTAGCCGAAAAGTTCCATGGTTTAGCCTCAAAGAAAAACGCGAAGTCGCGGTGATCCTGGAACGCCTCAGCATTCTCCAGCTGAAGGACAACCGGTTGAGCGAACTTTCTGGTGGGCAATTTCAACGAGTACTGATTGCCCGTGCTCTTATGGCGCAACCATCGCTTTTATTGCTTGACGAACCAACCAGCGGCATAGATCTTCACACGCGGCAGCAAGTGCTCGATCTGGTGCATGAACTTCAGTCGGATGGGTTCACCATTATTCTCACTACTCACGACCTCAATTGGGTCGCCGCGCAACTTCCGCGTATTTTGTGTCTGAATGGCAGAATCACGGGGGATGGTGCGCCCGCGGATGTATTAACCCCCTCGGTCGTTCATGAAACTTACGGAGCGCAGATGGACGTGATCTTCCACCAAGGTCGACCCGTCGTCGTTGACTCTATAAGTCAGGGCGGAATTCAATGAGTTACTTCACAGATCCGTTCCAATATGCGTTTTTTGGTCGTGCACTTATTGTCTCGGTACTCATCGGTGCTCTTGCTGGAGCAATCGGACCATTTGTGCTCGTGCGTCGGATGGCCTACATCGGTCAAGGAATGTCTCAGAGCGTCTTGGGAGGCGTCGCCCTTGGCGTTGTTTGGGGGATTGATGTGTACTTTGGCGCAGCGGTCGCTGCAGCACTATCGGCGGCACTGATTTACTTTGTGCGTAATCGTGGAGTTCCCGTAGACACCGCAATTGGCATCGTTGCTTCTACCCTGTTCGCGATCGGGGTTGCAGTTGTTTCATCTTCGCGGGACAGGCGACTGAATTCCGCAAATCTTCTTTTCGGCAATGTCTTGGGAGTCGATTTAGAAGACATAATTCTTGTCACATTCGTGACCTTTGTGGCTGCTGTTGTTCTTTTTCGGAATTACAAAACACTTCTTGCAGTAACGCACAATTCATCCGTTGCAGCCGCACACGGAGTTCGTGCGCGTGTGATGGAAGTTGTGTTTAGCGCACTTCTGGCAATGGTAGTCGTGACGGCACTTCGCGTTCTTGGTGTTCTTCTCGTTGCAGCCACTCTTCTCATCCCAGCAGCAACAGTCGCAATGACATTTAAGACATTTCGACACATCACTATTGCATCCATTGCCTTAGGAACCTCTTTTGCTGTAATTGGTCTCTTCTTGTCATTCCATCGGAATATTGCAAGTGGCCCGGCAATTGTTCTGGTAGGTGCAACAGTGTTTGTAATGAACATGTTGTCGAACCCTTCTTTCCGGCGAACGGGAGCGTGAAGTAGGTGGACTCGCAAGAAGAGATCGTGTGCCCGTGGTGGGAGCGGGTGTCGGCGTTCATTGACGGCGAATTGCCGCAGGCGCAACAAGAGATGGTGCTATCACACACACAATCATGTGTCAGCTGTGGAACCCTTTTTAACCGACAGAGTATTTTTGAAACTTCATTGAATGCGAATGTGGCAAGCGCATCTCGTTTGATGATGTCCATTCCCCGACGCAATACCCCTCAGCTGCGAGTGTTTTTAGCAATCATCGGCGTACTAATCATTCTTGGTTCAATCCCTGGATTTGTACGTGGGAATACAGACGGAAACAGCCTTCACGACCTTCGTCATCTGTCAATTTGGCAGCTGGCAATTGGGGTGGGCACTTTCTCTGCTGTGTTTTCATTCAGAATTTCTCGACTACTCACTGTGATGATTTGCACATTTTTGTTGCTCACTGCCGTTGCAACTGTTTATGATCTGTTGACCGGTCACCGAGGCCCATGGACAGACCCATTGCATCTTGTCGAGATTGCCGCTGTCCTTGCGATGATGCGCCTTATTTACCCACATCTCAATGTGCTGAAAATCTTCAATCCAGGCAACTTTGAAAGTCGTGTGTCCAATCCGCTGCCAAATTCACCAAGTTCGTAACTAACGGAATCCTCAGCTTTGCGGCACAAGTGTTGCGAAATGCTGCTCGATCCTTCGTCTAGCGGTCTGCGTACACCGAGAGGCTGCCCGAATAATTTGCAACCCACACCTGTCGCATTTCGGCATCGTAGGTAACACCAATCGGGCGATCACCCGTGGCGATCGTCTGGATCACCTTCATGTCTGAAGTGCGGATCTTGCTCAACTGATCGTCTTGGTAATTGACGACGTACAAGCTTGCTCCGTCTTCCGACATCACCATTGTTCGCGGTTCGGTACCCGTGCGAACTGTCGCAATGACTGTGTCGGTTTGTGGGTTGATCGCGCGAACGGTGCCAGATTTGTTGTTGGTGATGTACAACACCGAGTTGTCGGGCGAAAGCACCAGGTGTCGCGGGGTGTAGCCAGCACTCGACAACGTTCTGGTAGTGAAATCTTTGAGGTTGATTGCGATGACGTTGCCGCCACCCATTACCGAGACGTACGCAGTGCTCGAGTCGTTGGTTATTGCAATGCCTCGGGGGTGCGAACCCACCAAGACGCGCTGAACTTCGAGGCCGCGCGCAATGTCAATAATGGAGACATCTTGCGAACAGAAATTGGAAACGACGACGAACTTATTGTCCGGGGAAACGGCAAGAAACTTTGGAACTGCTCCAACTTCAATCACTTGATCGATGACAAAGGAAGTGGTACTGATTCGGTAAACATACGAAGGGTCCCAATTGCGACCTTGGCACGAATCATCGGTAATTGGGTTCCATCCGCCGCCGTACATTTTGTAATTGGATACGTATGCAAACTCCGAGTCTGGAGAAAATGCTGCCTCTACAGGCGAACCTTTCACGATGGACGAACGCATCTTGACGGTTGAGATTCCAAACGCAGCGAGGTCAACTTTGTCATCAATCGTTGCAACTACTTTGCCTTCGCGATTGAAAACACTGACGTTGTGTCGGTACATCATGTTTTGTGCAAAGAACAGACCATTGCCCGAATGCACGATGCTCTTCGGTTGCAGGTTGTCGTTACTCACGCGGAATGCAACAGCGAGGGTTCGCTCGTCCGACGTCTTCCCATCGGGCGGTAGCAGGGTCGTGGTCGTAGTCGTTGGTGCAGTTGGCTCAGTCGTCGAAGTTGTAGGGGCCTCTCGGCTGGCTTGCGGGGCGTTTGCGCACGCAGCAAGGCTCAAAATCGCAAACGCAGCGACCACGGTCTTCTGTCGCATCCCCACGGCGTAAGGCTATTGGCGCGGCTTCTTGACTGGATGCCTCAACACTGGTCAACTAGTGCCATGACAAACGCAACATTTACCAGCATGGACGTCTCGACGAAAGAGGAGTGGTTGAATATCGGCGCCGAAACGGCGAAGAATCAGCCACGAGTTGCCGAGGGAATTTTGAAGATGCTGAGTGAGATGCACACCATCGTTGACGGTTTTGTAACAGACCAATTGACCCATGCGCTACAAACGGCAACGTTGGCCGAGCGCGCAGGCGCCGATGACGAAGTAGTTGTGGCAGCACTGTGTCACGACATTGGTAAGGCCATCAGCGTTCCTAACCATCCTGCAATTGCGGCTGCAATTTTGAAGCCGTATGTGCGCCCCGAAGTGCACTTCATGATTGAAGCCCATCAGGATTTTCAGGGCAAGCATTATTACGGTCACTTCGGAATGAACCCCGATGCGCGCAAGAAGCATGAAGGTCACCCGGCGTACGAACTTGCCGCAAAGTTTGCCGACGAGTGGGATCAGAAAGCTTTTGACCCCAATTATGACACTCTGCCTCTTGAGCATTTTGCCGACCGTGTTCGTTCGGTGTTTGCAAAAGCCAAGTTTGTAGCAGCCGACTGATGTCGCAGCGCAGCGTTTCGCTGCCGATGTACGACTTTCCGGAAGTTCAGGAATCCACCCGGCTCATCGTCTCGGCCATCGTTGCCGCACTGCAGGGCCTAGGCGAGGACGCAGTGCGGGATGAGCCAAACAGTTCGGAGCATGCCGAACTGATGCGCTATTGGCGAAACGACAACACGTTGCTTAGCCAATCGTGCGGATTGCCATTTATCGAAGACTTGCATAAATACGTCGATGTACTTGGCACGCCAACTTGGGCAGGGATTAGCGACGAACGTGGCTGGTATCGCACAGTGATCGTGGTTCGAGAGGCGTTGCCAGCAATGAGCGTCGCAGAGCTAGAAGGTATGCAACCAGTCATTAGCAACCCGCAGAGCCTGAGTGGCTGGTGCAGTTTGGGTTGCGTGCTTGCCGAGGTGACAACCACGCCGTCGTTTGTTAAGCCGTACATTGCGGCCGAGCGCCACACGGGAAGTTTGCAGTTGCTGCAGGACGGCAAAGCCGACTTTGCATCGATAGACCCGGGCACATTTCAGTTGTTGCAACGACATCGACCGTCTCTCACGCAGGGGCTGCGCATTATTGGGCGCGGGCCGTTGGTGCCAGCAACACCCATTCATCTATCAAAGTTACGAAAAGCGTCACTCAGTGGAATGAAAACTGCGATGAGCGAGATTTTCGCTCGCGAAGATCTACGCCATGCGCTTGCTGAGATAGGCATGTCGGGTTTTGCCCCAATGCAAAATGGGGATTACGCAATGATTGGTGCACTTGTGCAACGGGCAGAAAGCGTGTTGCCACGCAGGTAAAGAGCATCGGGGTTGGATTGCAACCCTCAAATCGTCAAGAATGGAAGCCATGTCAGGACCACGCCCAGTACGTTCACCAATAGGGACTCAGCTATCTTGCGCCAATTGGCAGATCGAGGCCCCGTATCGAATGCTTCAAAACAACCTCGACCCAGACGTTGCCGAACGCCCGGACGACTTGGTGGTGTATGGCGGCACTGGCAGGGCAGCACGCAGCTGGGATGCGTACGACGCCATGTTGCGCACGTTGCAACGCCTGAAACCAGACGAGACCATGTTGGTGCAATCGGGTAAGCCCGTAGGTGTTTTCCAGACGCACGAATGGGCGCCACGCGTGTTGCTTGCAAACAGCAACCTTGTTGGCGACTGGGCCAACTGGGACGAGTTTCGCAGGCTCGAGGCTGCGGGGCTCACCATGTACGGCCAGATGACGGCAGGTTCATGGATTTACATTGGCACTCAGGGAATTTTGCAGGGAACATACGAGTGCTTCGCCGAAATTGCGCGACGCAAATTTAATGGCACGCTCGCAGGCACCATCACGCTGACGGCGGGCCTTGGCGGCATGGGCGGTGCACAGCCGCTTGCCGTCACAATGAACGACGGCGTTGCATTGTGCATCGATGTAGATGCTTGGCGTGTTAATCGCCGAGTAGAAACCCGATACTTGGACGAAGTTGCCGACTCGCTTGAAGACGCAGTTGCAAGGTGCGAAAAGGCGAAGGCCGAAAAGCGCAGGCTTTCGGTTGGTGTCGTTGGCAATGCTGCCGACATGTTTCCAAAACTGTTACAAATGGGTTTCGCTGCCGACATCGTGACCGACCAGACGAGTGCGCACGACCCGCTTTCGTACTTGCCAAACGATCTCAGCGAAGATGCGGCGCAAGCAATGTTGAAGACAAATCCCGCCGAGTACATTCGTCGTTCGCGAGCAGCAATGGCCGCACACTGTCAGGCAATGGTTGGCTTTATGGATGCCGGCGCAGAAGTGTTCGATTACGGCAACTCGCTTCGACGAGAAGCGCAGCTTGGCGGATACGACCGAGCATTCGACTACCCAGGCTTTCTGCCTGCGTACATTCGACCATTGTTTTGCGAAGGCAAGGGCCCATTCCGTTGGGTTGCACTCTCGGGCGATCCGGCCGACATTGCAGCAACAGACGCTGCAGTGCTTGAGGAATTCCCCGATGACGACGGCTTGCATAAGTGGATCAAGTTGGCGCAAGAACGTGTTGCCTTCCAAGGTTTGCCAGCGCGCATTTGTTGGTTGGGTTACGGCGAGCGTCACCGACTTGGCCTGCGCTTCAACGAAATGGTTCGCAAGGGCCAGTTGAAGGGGCCAATCGTGATTGGTCGCGACCATCTGGATTCGGGCTCGGTGGCTTCGCCATACCGCGAGACCGAAGCAATGATTGACGGCTCGGATGCCATTGCCGACTGGCCTTTGTTGAATGCATTGGTGAACACGGCAAGCGGCGCAACGTGGGTCAGCATCCACCACGGTGGCGGCGTAGGCATTGGCCGCAGTATTCATGCCGGAATGGTGTGTGTTGCCGACGGCACCGACTTGGCCGCGCAGAAGCTGTCGCGAGTGTTGCTGGCCGACCCGGGCATGGGCGTCATTCGTCATGCAGATGCTGGCTACGAGCGCGCGATCGACGTTGCTAAAGAACGCGGCGTGCGCATACCGATGTTGGAGCAATAACAAACATGTCCGATGTCCAATCGTTTCATGCCCAGTGGGCATGGCGTGGGGGAGATTCGGCAGTTGCCAACGTCCGGTTCACGGTCTCACAAGGTGTCATTACATCCGTAGAGGATGGCGTTGCGGCGCAAGCCAACGACGTCAGCATCCATGGCGTGGTAATGCCCGGTTTGGTGAACGCGCACAGCCATGCGTTTCATCGCGCGCTGCGAGGGCGAACGCACTCGGGCGCTGGCGATTTCTGGTCGTGGCGAACACCCATGTATGAGATTGCCAACAACCTCACGCCAGACACGTATCGACAATTAGCAATGATGACGTTTGCCGAGATGGCACTTGCTGGCATTACTGGGGTGGGAGAGTTTCATTACATTCACCATCAGCAAGACGGCACGCCGTATACCAACCCAAACGAGATGGGTTTGGCAATGGTTGATGCAGCCAAGCATGCAGGCGTTCGACTTGCGTTGCTCGACGTTGCCTACTTGCACGCCGCACTCGATAAGCCCGAACCGCTGGCAGAGCAAAAGCGTTTTTCCGACGGCTCGATCGACGGCTGGCTCGATCGGCTTGATGCGCTTGGTGAAGGTGGCACCAACTGGACAGTGGGCATGGCGCCGCACAGTGTTCGCGCAGTGCACCCGCACGAATTGGATGAGATCGTCGCAAACCGTCACGGCAAAGTGGTGCACCTTCACGTTTCGGAGCAGCCGGCAGAGAATGCCGCATGCATTGCCGCAACTGGCAAGACACCAACGCAGGTTCTTAATGATGTTGGTTTGCTTGGTTCGTTTACTACTGCGGTGCACGCAACGCACCTCACCGAAACGGATATCTCTCTGCTTGGTTCATCTCGAACCAATGTTTGTTTCTGCCCCACGACCGAACGTGATTTGGCCGACGGCGTTGGCCCCGCGTCTGCACTTGTTGCGGCTGGAGCATCGCTTTCATTCGGAACCGATTCGAACGCGTTGATCGACATGTTTGAAGAGTCGCGTGCAGTAGAGCACAACGAACGGTTGGTGTCGGGCAAGCGCGGTTTGCATTCCTCGGCCAGCCTGTTGGCCGCTGCCACGTCGGGTGGTGCAGCATCGCTTGGGTGGGGTGCCCATGGCATTCAGCCAGGTGCTCCGGCCGATTTCATTGCGCTGTCGCTGATGTCGGTTCGCCTCGCATCGTTTGATCCGCGCCAAGCCGCTGCCCACATTGTGCACAGCGCGTCGCCGGCAGATGTTCGTGATGTGTGGATGGGTGGGCGCCAAGTAGTTGCCGATCATCGACACACCGAATTGAGCGATGTCATTGGTGGGCTTCGCAGCGCTATCCAGGCTGTCGTTACACTGTAAGCACTATGGCTATTCTCCCAATCGCAACTGTCGGTCATCCAGAACTCAAAATTGTCGCCAAGGAAGTCACTCGCGAAGAACTTGCCTCTGCCGAAGTGCAGCAATTCATCGATGATCTAGTAGAAACTATGCGTCACGCCAACGGTGCGGGCCTTGCAGCAACGCAGGTGCTTCGCCACCAGCGCATTTGCGCAGTTGAAGTGGAAAACAACCCTCGCTACCCATACAAGCCACGCGTGCCTCTCACCATCTTGGTCAACCCAGTCATCACATTCCTCGATGACGACAAGTTCGACAACATGGAGGGCTGCTTGTCGGTGCCAGGCATTCGTGGCCAGGTTGCCCGAAACACCCGCATTCATGTGAAGGCGTGGGACCGCTTTGGCAACGACATCGACACCGAAGTGCGTGGCCTTACGGCTTGCACTTACCAGCACGAGTTCGATCACTTGGATGGCTTGTTGTTCCTCGACAAAGTGACCGACCCGGGCACCCTCACCACATGGGACTCGTTCAACCAGTTTCACCACGACGCATTCGTAGCGCGTGCAAAAGCGCTGGTTGCTAAACACGGTTCGTAATGTTTGCACTGACCGGTATCGGTCATTTAGTTACGAACGATGAAACTGTTGGCCAGGGCAAACTTGGCGTACTTAACGATGCTGCCGTTGTCGCCGACGATGCAGGAAACATCTCGTGGGTGGGAAAGCAAGCCGATTTAGGAAGCCACTTCGATGGCAAGCCAACAGATGTTGGCGGCCGTGCGGTCATTCCCGGCTTCGTCGACAGCCATACACACTTGGTGTTTGCTGGCGACCGCGCACTGGAGTTCGAATCGCGCATGCAGGGCAAGCCCTATGCGGCAGGCGGCATCAAAACCACTATGGCCGCAACACGTGCCGCATCCGACGATGTACTTACCGCAAATGTTGCACGCTTGGCAAGCGAGGCACTTGCTTCGGGAACCACCACGCTCGAGGTGAAGTCGGGTTACGGCCTCTCGGTACGCGATGAGGCTCGCTCCCTTGTCGCAGCGAAAACCGCAACGACGGAAACCACATTCTTGGGCGCGCATGTTGTTCCGCCCGACACCAACGCCGACGACTACGTGGCCTTAGTGCAAGGCGAGATGCTTCAGGCTTGCAAGGGTCATGCCAAATGGATCGACGTGTTCTGCGACCGCGGCGCGTTTGATGTAGACCAAGCCCGTGCAATCTTGCAAAGCGGTGCGGCCGCAGGGTTGGGCACCCGTATTCATGCCAATCAGTTGCAGCAGGGCGGAGGGGTGCAGCTTGGGGTGGAGTTAGGCGTTGCCTCGTGCGACCACTGCACGCATTTATCGCAACTGGATATAGAAGCCCTTGCCAGCGCTAGTGCAACCACTGTTGCCACGTTGTTGCCAACTGCCGAGTTGTGCACGCGATCACCATTTCCCGATGCGCGCAAACTGATCGATGCTGGCGTCACCGTTGCCTTGGCATCGGATTGCAACCCCGGCTCGTCCTACACGTCGTCCATGCCGCTTGTTATCGCGCTTGCCGTGATCAATATGGGCATGACGTGCGATGAAGCGGTGTGGGCTGCAACAGCTGGTGGAGCGCAAGCATTGCGCCGAACCGACGTGGGAAACCTTCGTGTTGGCTCGCGAGCCGACATGGTGGTGCTCTATGCGCAAAGCCACATTCACTTGGCTTACAGGCCAGGTGTGCAACAAGTTGGCGCGGTTATCCGTGGCGGAAAGACAGTTGTCGGCACCTTTTAGCGAGTGATCGCGTTGCGCAGTGATATTGCGCTGTTAGTTGCGGCTTCAACATGGTCGCCCGTCACGGTGAGGTGCCCCATTTTGCGTCCCGCGCGAGCATCTTTCTTGCCGTACAGATGTAAATGGGCGCAAGAGTCGGTATCGGCAAGTTCAAAGAGCGGCTCTCCGTTGGCCCAACGATCTCCGAGAAGATTGACCATCGCTACAGCGGAACAGGTCATGGACGGATCTCCGAGGGGTTCACCAACAAGTGCTCTCACTTGCTGTTCAAATTGGCTGGTACGCGCCGCATCAAGGGTCCAGTGGCCGCTGTTGTGCGGGCGAGGTGCAAGTTCGTTGACGAAGAGTCTGTTGTCGGAAACAAAGAACTCCACGGCAAGGACGCCCACGTAGTCAAGTTTTTCTGCAATCTTGGTTGCCGCCGACTTGCCTTGATCCAGCATTTGAGAATCGAGTTCTGACGGGGCTGTACTGACATCTAAAACACCATTCAGGTGAACATTTTGCGTCGGCGCGAATAGCGCAATCCGGCCTTGCTCGCTGCGGGAGATAATGACAGAGAATTCGGCGTCAAGAGCGATTTTTTGTTCAACGACGCAAGGAACATTTCCAAGTTGATTCCAGTGATCCGAAATACTGGAGAGTTGTTTGACGGTTTGTTGTCCTTTGCCGTCGTAGCCGTTGCGGCACGTTTTCATGATCAGTGGAACACTGAATGGATCGAGATGCGTCTCGGCAACTCCATAGTGGGTAATTCTTGCGACATCATCTCGGGTTTCCAGCACTTCGTATGGCGCAACAGATAATCCAATGGATTGACAGAACTGCTTTTCCTCACGACGATTTTGAGCAATTGCAACCGCTGAAGGGGATGGACGAACGGCTACCTGTTGCGCCAGGTGCTCCAGTGCCGTCACGGGCGGGTTTTCAAACTCAATGGTGACTGCACTGCACATTGATGCAAGCTGGTCGAGCGCCTCGATGTCGTCGAACGGGGCAACGATATGGATGTCTGCGTTAACGCCCGCAGGTGCGTGTGGATCAGGATCCAGAACCGCCGTTTTGTAACCCATATTTTTTGCAGCTAGTACGAAATAGTTTCCGAGTTGGCCACCACCAAGAACGCCCAGCATTGCTGTCATTAAGCAGGTGGGAGAACGCTTGACACTGCTTCATCATGGCGTGTCCGGCGATATTCAAGAAGGGCTGCGTGAAGTTGTTTGTCTTCGTGGGCCAGCATGTGGATGGCAAACAGTGCAGCGTTCGTTGCACCTGCCTCACCGATTGCAAAAGTAGCCACAGGAATTCCAGCAGGCATTTGCACAATGGAGTACAACGAATCTGCTCCAGCCAAATGGGTTGTCGGAATAGGTACGCCGAGCACGGGAACGCTGGTCTTTGCTGCGAGCATGCCAGGAAGATGGGCCGCACCGCCAGCACCAGCGATGATCGCCCTTATGCCGCGCGTTGATGCCGTTTCTGCATAGGCAAACAATTCATCGGGCATCCGATGCGCCGAGAGAACTTGTACTTCGTGTGGAATCTGAAAGCGGTTCAACATCTCCACTGTTTTTGACATCACTGGCCAATCGGAAGTCGAGCCCATTACGACACACACAATTGGAGATGGCTGCTGTGTCACTTTATCAGACTAGACCGAAGTGAGGTTGCTCACCGAAACAGTGAGGTGCAGATTTACTTTCTGTAAAGCCATCGATTAGGAGATGTATGTAATACCAAGAAGCGAAACGGTGGCAATGCTTGCCCAAGAAATAAGTGCGAGTAGCAGTGGGCGTCCACCAACTTTAAATAGCTTGCTGATCTTCACTTCGGATCCGAGGCCGACTAACGCAACTGCCAAGCACCACTGCTCGATGGTTTTCAATGGTGATAGCCAACCCTCGGGGATGACTCCACTCGTGCGCAATGCAATCATTGCGAGGAATCCAACAACAAACATGGGGACTGCACTCACTTTTGATGTCGTGGCTTTAGCGGTGAAGCGACTGGCACTTCTCTTCACCCAAATACCCATGATTGCAACAAGCGGCGCAAGCAGTACAACGCGTGAAAGTTTGACAACCGTTGCTGAAGCAACAGCATCTTTCCCTGCTGTTGACGATGTCGCAACCACCTGGGCAACGTCGTGAACGCTTGCCCCAACCCACGCGCCAAACTGGCTGGCATCTTGTAAGCCAACGAAGTTGCGAAGCAAGGGCAGCAGCACGATAGCGAGGCTTCCGCACAAGGTGACGAGGGCAATTGCGTACGTCACCTCTTCCTCGTCGGCTTCAACGACACCATCCATGGCTGCAACGGCAGATGCGCCGCAGATCGAAAACCCAGTTCCGATTAGCAGTGAAAGTGATGGAGAAACACCGATCTTGGGGCCAAGCCAGGTGGTGCCCAAAAATGTGATTGCAACAACGCCAACTACGACAAGGATTTCTTTCCCACCTAGATCAATCACTTGGGAAACTGCCAGTTGGGTGCCAAGCAACACGATGCCCAACCGAAGGATCTTCTTTGACGCAAACTTCTGACCGGGCGCACACGCTTTGGGGATGGCTCCCAGATTGCCAACAATTACCCCAATAACCAGAGATGCCACAAGCGGGGAAACGTTGCTGAAACGCTGGTGGATCGCGAAACCGACGGAGGTCACAGCCAACGCAAAAAGCAGGCCTGGGGCATACCTGCGGGCGACATGGAGCACCTGTGAATTGTAGAATTTGGCCATGTCCAAAAGCGATTCATCGACAACCAGAGTGCTGCATGAAGCCGGCGAATGGCGAACGCTTGCAGTAATCGTTGCCGTGTACGGGCTTACTGTGCTGACGGTAGTGCGCTACGAAGTGCTCACAGCTTGGCTGGCCGTTCCTCTGTTGGGCTTGCTTGGTGCATGGCACCTCAGTATGCAGCATGAGTTGTTGCATGGTCACCCGTTCAAAAATCAATTCATTAACGATGCAATCGGCAGTATTCCAGTAACGCTGTGGATTCCATATTTGGCTTTTAAAAAAGACCACCACGAACACCATGCGTCTGATTTAACAAACCCCGAACTTGATAACGAAAGTTATTACGTGTCGCAAGAGCAATGGGACAAGGCTGGCCCAATTCGTCGTGCGGCGTGGACGGCTAACCGAACCATTTTGTTCCGCATGTTTGTATGGACAATTGTCAGCACCATTTCTTACGTCACCTTGGTGCTGAAGCGGGCAGCACGAGGCGAAAAGGGAGACCGCTTGGCGGTGACGCTGCACGTTGTAGGCATGGCGGCAGTTATGTATTTGGTTTCTCTGAGCAGCATGCCTGTGTGGGTATTTGCGCTCGGTACGTTGTACGGCGGTCGCATCCTGAACGCCATTCGGCCGTTTCCTGAACACAAATATCAAAGTGGTGTAGAAACGCGAACGGCAATGATCATGGCCGGGCCGTTCATGAGCCTGCTGATGTTGAACAACAATTTGCATATTGCTCACCACGAGGATCCAAAGGTCGCGTGGTATCGCGTGGGCGCATTGGCGCACAGGGTGAATGCTGTGGAGCGTGCCCGAGAGGCGGGTGTACTGTACGAAGGCGGTTACGCGGAAGTGTTCCGCAAATTCTCATTTAGACCAGTCGATTCGCCCGTTCGCGAAGGTGCTTAACGCAACGCAACGAGAGGGAAGCGCTTGTCGTCTAGCGCGTCGCCAGGTTTCAACCCATTGCCTTCTAGCGGCGGCGAAGTTTTCCATGGGCGAGTGGCAAACACTGCATCGTCGCCCACGTATCGGAAGCTGACTGCACGGCGCAATTGAACGCCAGTTCCTGCTGTGCCAGGTGCGGCGTGAAGCGTTCGGTAGTGAAAGGCAACGGCATCGCCAAGTTGCACAGGGGTGGTGATCACATCGAATGCATCGAGTTCTTCAACCGAAGGAAGGTGAACGAAGTCGTGGGCGGATTCGACATAGGCGGTTTGGTCTTTGAATCGCTTGGGGATGAAACGCTTGTTCCACTTGTGGCTTCCCGCAATGAATCGCAGCGCGACCGAATCGGGGATTGGGTCGAGCGGAACCCAGATGCTCACGTTGTCCATGCCGTCTATTCCGTAATACGGGTCGTCGTGGTGCCACGGCGTGACTTCTTTGGTTTCGGCTTCCTTCACAAGCACGTGTTCATGGAAGAGGCGGGCAGTGCGAGTGCCCATTAATTGCAGCGCCACACTCGGTACATCCCCCGATATTGCAACATCGGAAAATTGTTGGATGCGTTGCCAGTTGACGTAGTCGTCGAAGAAGCGGCCGGCCGTGCCTTGGGGCGTGTACTCATTGGCCCATGGGCCTGGGCTTGCCATGTTCTCGGCAACGCCCTGTCGCAACAGTTCCAGTTGCTTGGCATCGACAAGGTTCGGGATAACTACAACACCGTCGCGCTGGTAAGCAGCAATGGTCTTTGGATCAAGCAGCACGGGCCTCATCGTACTTGGGAATAAAAAAAGGGGCCGCCGGCTACGTGCCGACGACCCCTTTGACTAGTTGTGAGTTAAACGCGAATTACGCGCGAAGGCCCTTGCCCACCATTGATACGACTGCATCTTTCAACGGAACCATTCCGTAAACGATTGCGCCGTTGGCGACATAGACCATCCATTGATCGGTCATACCGAGACCCCAAGCCGAGATCAGGTTGATGTCAATGACTGCCATCATGCCGATCGCGACGAGCAGGTTCCAGTTGGAACCGATGATTGGAATTTTCTTGATAATGGCGCTCAGGCCGATGGTGCCGAGAACCGAATCAACAACGGTTGTCACGGCGCCCAGTAGGACTGCTGCCAGGAGTAATGCTCCAAGTGTGTACATGATTAATTTCCCCAGTTCTGAAGGCGGGTGCCTTCAGTCACAACGGTAAAACGACAGTTTTGGTATGTGGTGGATAAGCACTTTTCCCCGTATTCCATTTGGGTTTTACAAGATTACGGATGTGTTACAGCGATTTACCAGCCGGTAGATCTGCGTGATGCTTTTTTCTCGCTGTCTTTCTTCTTGCTCGCAAGCCGGCGTTCGATGGCGCCACGACTTGGTTTCGATTTTCGTCGCGGTGGGGCAGGTGGTTTGGCTACTTCGTCCAGCAAAAGTATTAATTGACTCAAACAGAGTTGGCGGTTTTTCAGCTGGCTCTTGCTCGTCTGGCGAGTAATCCGAATGGTCGATGGATGTGCGGCAAGGATTCGCCTCAGGGCACTTGGCCCGGCCTCAACGAGGCTCGAGTCGACAACGAGAGTGGCCTTGGACGAGGTGGTATTCACGTGCTGCCCCCCGGCCCCACCCGAGCGGGCAAATGACCACGTCATTGCTGCAGCGGGAACGGTGACGCCGCCAGGGGTGCGGACATCGTCCGAGGCTTTCATGGTGGCAATTCTGCCCGATCTAGGGGTTCTATGGTGGCAGGGTGCCAAGCCCGTGGTCTCCACTTCGCATTCGCGTGTTTAGGGCGCTGTGGATCGCCGCCCTCGTCTCAAACGTCGGCACGTTTATGCATCTGGTTGCCGCAGGTTGGGCAATGACCACGCTTTCTGATTCGGCGACGTTCGTAGGTTTGGTACAGACGGCATGGGCCGTGCCTGGATTCTTGTTGGCGCTTCATGCCGGTGCGTTGGCCGACATGATCGATCGAAGAAAACTGATTGCCATCACGCAGTTGGGTGCATTGTTTGTTGCTGGTGCCCTTGCCGTGATGGATTGGACTGGTTCGTTGACCATCTCGTATTTGCTTGCGGGTACGTTCCTGGAGTCGATCGCTTTGACGATCGCCGCACCGGCGTTTATGGCCCTCACCCCAGAACTGGTGGGGGACGAACACCTTGCTCAAGCCCTTGGCCTGGACTCGGCGTCGCGCAACATTGCACAGTCAGTGGGCCCGGCGATTGCAGGTGTGATCATTGCATCCTTTAATCCGGGCGCCGTGTTCGCGCTAAATGCTTTGTCGTTTATCGGGATCATCATCGTCGTCAGAACAAACAAATCGGCGCGGGTAGTAAAGCCCGACTCGGCGGGGGTCAACGCCGCGATCAAAGAAGGTGTTGCGCACATTGTGCAGACGCAGCAATTGAGAAGGCTTGCCATTCGGTTGATGCTGGTGATGGCCGCAACCGCGTCTCTCGTCGCGTTATTACCCGTTGTTGCAAAGAGCAGCCTGGGGCTTGGTGCAAGTGGTTTTGGCCTCCTCTCGGGGGCGCTTGGTGTTGGTTCGGTGCTTGCCGTGTGGTTGCTACCCAGCGTGCGGGAACGAGTCGGTATTGAAATGCTGATGTTCGGCTCTTCCGTCACCTGGGCTGGCGGGGTGGTGATGCTGGCGCTGTCTCAGCACATCGTGCCGGCAATCGTCGCTCTTTTGATCGTTGGGTTGGCCACGATGGCATTGATGAACACCATGTTTTCAATTTTCATCGTTCAACTGCCCGACTGGGTGCGTGGCCGCGGGTCGTCGCTGGCCATGTTGGTGGTGTGGTTCGGTGCATCGGTGGGTGCAACCTTGTGGGGCAATGTCGCAACACGCTTAGGGGTCAATGACGCATTGCTCATTGCAGCAGCGACGACCACGGGTATTGCCGTGGTTAATCGTGTGCTGTTTTCGGTGCGTCCGAATTAAGCGAAGTGCTCCTCAATCGATTGAGGAATGATGTTGATCATTGGCCGCAAAATGAACGAATAGCTTTCGGGGTATTCATTCAGCGAACCCTTTGAAGCCACCAACTGATCGGCGTCGGCAGTTGAAATGGTGTGCCAGTGGGCAACGGCGAATGTGCGGTGGTCGCCCATGATGACGCCCTCTACATCGAAGGTGCCAATGGGCTGTGCGTCAACGCGGTCGGAAATCTTTGGAGTCGATGTGGAGTTGGAGACCTGAAGTAGCACCAAATCGGTTGGGTCTTTTTGTGCTGCGGCAATTGAAGAAGGGTTTGGAAACGTTGCCATGACGATGGTGAATTTCATGCCGGCCTCCTTGTGGTGGTGCGCCTCTTTGAAGCTCTCCAAATTCTGCATCTCGATAATCGCCATGCGGCGTGGGTATTGCGCAATGGCAATTCGATCCCACGCAATGTCGTCGCCAGTCAGCTGGTGCGCAACATCGGCAACGAACAGAATCCTGGCACCAACTTCAGTCAGCGACTGAATGGGCGTGTAGCGCACGTCTGCATCGGCGCCGCTGATGTTCGACTCGCGGCCATCCTGGTAATCGGCGAATTCGCGGTAGCTCATCAGGTTGAGTGCCCACATTGGGCCGTCATTCTCGAGCCCAAACCAGGTCTTGATGTATTCGGTGTTGGCGGTGCCGTAACGAGGTGCGTTCATGAATTTGCATTGTAGATGCAAATACAATCCTCGTGGAATTGGAGCGGGTGACGGGAATCGAACCCGCATAGCCAGCTTGGAAGGCTGGAACTCTAGCCATTGAGCTACACCCGCGTGTAGCAGTGAAATTGTACCGCCGAAGAGGGCTTAGGCGTGAACGGTGAGACGCTTAACCGCCTCGATGACGAGGTCGTCGACGGTCACCGTTCCTGCTTCAACTGCACGAGCCAAATCCACGCGCATCTCGTGTTCCCAGAATCGCTCGAGGTGGCGAACTGTTGCCGCGATCGGATCGGCGCTGGTGTCGGCCGCAAATTGACGCCCGATTTGGTTTGCCATTTTTACCAGCGCGCTGAGACGGTGGGCTGGGTGACCTAGCTCGGCGGTTGCAGCGCTGCGGCCAGGGGAAACCTGCACTGCAGTCACTTTGTACTCGGGGCAGTTGGTGGCCCAGTCTGAGTTGTCGGTGGTGATGACGTTGGCGCCGCTTTCGGGGTAGTGGAACGTGGTGTACACAACGCCAGGCGCAACGCGATCGGTTACATCTGCACGCAGCACCGTGTTACCTACGCGGCTGGCGACGCTTACTTCTTCGCCGTGCTTGATGCCGCGCTCGAGAGCATCGGACGGATGAATTTCCAGAATGTCCTCGGGGTGCCACTGCACGTTCTTGGTGCGACGTGTCTGCGCACCAACGTTGTACTGGCTGAGAATTCGGCCAGTGGTGAGAAGAAGCGGGAACTTGCGGTTCGACTTTTCCTCGGTTGGCACGTATGGAGTCGGAGTGAATTTTCCAAGACCGCGCACGAACTTACCCTCGTGCATGATTGGGGTGCCTGTTGGCTTCGCTTCGTTGCACGGCCATTGCACGCTGCCCAGTTCGTCTAGGCGGGCGAACGAGACGCCGGCAAACGTTGGCGTCAGCGTGGCAATTTCGTCCATGATCTGTGAAGCATCGTCGTAATGCATTGGGTGACCCATTGCATTAGCCAACTCGCACACAATCTGCCACTCATGCTTGCCAGTTCGTGGCGCACCGGTTGGGCGAACGCGATTGATACGGCGCTCGGCGTTGGTGAACGTTCCGTCTTTCTCGAGGAACGATGTTCCAGGGAAAAAGACGTGAGCGAACTTTGCTGTCTCATTGAGGAACAAGTCCTGAACGACGACCAGCTCCATCGAGCTGAGTGCTGATTCGACGTGGGCGGTGTTTGGGTCGGACTGTGCAATGTCTTCGCCGTGCACGAACAAGCCTTTGAAGTGGCCGTCGATTGCGCCGTCGAACATGTTTGGGATTCGCAGGCCAGGCTCTTTGCGGATGACCGAACCCCACAACGTTTCGAACATGGCGCGTGTGGCGTCGTCGCTGACGTGGCGGTAGCCCGACAATTCATGAGGGAACGAACCCATGTCGCAGGCACCTTGCACGTTGTTCTGTCCGCGAAGCGGGTTGACACCAACGCCGTCGAAGCCCAGGTTGCCTGTGCACATGGCCAGGTTGGCCATGCCCATCACCATGGTCGAACCCTGGCTGTGCTCGGTGACGCCGAGGCCGTAATAGATGGCGCCGTTGCCGCCCTTTGCGTAGAGGCGGGCTGCAGCGCGAACCTCGGCTGCAGGAACGCCTGTGTGAGCTTCCATTGCCTCTGGGCTGTTCTCGGGACGGGAAACAAACTCGGCCCAGATTCGGTATTCGGAAGGCTCGCAGCGAGTGGCGATGAACGCGTCATCCACAAGATCCTCGGTGACGATTACGTGGGCGAGTGAGTTGATCACTGCAACGTTGGTGCCCGGTTGCAGTTGCAAGAAGTGCGATGCCTCAACGTGCGGTGTGCGGACCAAATCGATTTGGCGCGGGTCGACCACAATAAGCTTTGCGCCTTCACGCAGGCGCTTCTTCATGCGCGATGCGAACACCGGGTGAGCGTCGGTTGGGTTTGCGCCAATCAGCAAAATGACGTCGGAGTATTCGACCGACTTGAAGTCCTGGGTGCCGGCAGAAGTACCAAAGGCATTGCTCAAGCCGAAACCAGTAGGCGAGTGGCATACACGTGCGCACGTGTCGACGTTGTTGTTTCCAAATGCTGCACGCACCATCTTCTGCACCACGAACACTTCTTCGTTGGTGCAACGCGACGAACTGATTGCGCCGATCGAGTCGAAGCCGTGCTTAGCCTGAATTGCCTTCAGGCGTGTTGCGGCGAACGAAATGGCTTCTTCGAAGGAAACCTTCTTCCATTCGTCCGAGATGGATTCGCGAATCATTGGTTCTAGTTGTCGGTCTGGATGGGTTGCGTAGCCCCAAGCAAAACGACCCTTAACGCACGAGTGGCCTTCGTTTGCGCCGCCGTCTTTGTATGGCGTCATGCGCACGACTTGGTCGCCCTGCATCTCGGCCTTGAACGAGCAGCCAACACCGCAGTACGCGCAGGTGGTGAGCACCGTTCGGCGCGGTTGACCCAATTCGATCACGGTGTTTTCGGTGAGTGTGGCAGTTGGGCACACTTGCACACAGGCGCCACACGAAACGCATGGCGAATCGAAGAAGTTGCCATTGGCGCCGGCAGCAACGCGCGAGCCGAAGCCGCGTCCCTCGATAGTGAGGGCAAATGTTCCTTGCACTTCCTCGCATGCGCGCACGCAACGTGAGCACGCGATGCACTTTGAGGATTCAAATGTGAAATACGGGTTGGAGGTGTCTTTTTCTAGACCGAGATGGTTGTCGCCCTCGTAGCCGTAACGAACGTCGCGAAGGCCCACGGCGCCGGCCATGTCTTGCAATTCGCAATCGCCATTGGCTGCGCAGGTAAGGCAGTCGAGTGGGTGGTCGCTGATGTACAGCTCCATCACGCCGCGGCGCAGGCGCTCGAGTTTTGGCGACTGAGTTTTGACCGACATGCCTGGCGTAACAGGCGTGGTGCACGATGCTGGCGTGCCCTTGCGTCCGTCGATTTCGACCAAGCACAAACGGCATGAGCCGAATGGGTCGAGGCTTTCGGTTGCGCACAGTTTTGGTACGTCTACGCCGCACAGTGCCGCAGCACGCATCACGCTGGTGCCTTCCTCTACGGAAACGGTTTGTCCGTCGATGGTGAGTTCGACCGTTTGCAAAACTTGGTCGCGCGAGGTTGTGCGCGGGCGGGGTGTGCCGAGATCGTGATCCATCAATGTCATTTTTTGGCTCCAACCGTGCGGTGAAAATCCTCTGTGAAATTGTTGAGTGCGCTGCGCACGGGCAGTGGTGTGAGCCCACCCATTGCGCAGAGCGAACCGTCTGCCATTACTTCGCAGAGATCGACCAACACATCTATATTGGCACTGCGGTCTATGCCTGCGGTGATTTTGTCGATTAATTCCACGCCGCGGGTGCTGCCGATGCGGCATGGTGTGCACTTTCCACAGCTTTCGACCGCACAGAACTCCATAGCGAAGCGGGCCTGAGCGGCCATATCCACCGTGTCGTCGAACACCACGATGCCGCCGTGTCCGACAATGGCGTCTGCTGCTGCGAAGGCCTCGTAGTCGAATGGCAAATCAAAACGGGTTGTGGGGATGTAGGCACCTAGCGGGCCGCCAACTTGAACTGCGCGAATTGGACGACCGTTGGCCGTGCCGCCGCCCAGATCATTGACCACTTCGCCAAGTGTTGTACCAAAAGCAGTTTCAAAAATTCCGCCACGTGCAATGTTGCCTGCCAACTGCAGCACTTGCGTGCCGCGGCTTCGTCCAACACCAAGCGCTGCGTATGCTGCTGCGCCGTCGGCGAGGATTGCCGGCACTGTGCCAAGGCTTAAGACGTTGTTGATCACTGTTGGTTTGCCGAACAAGCCAACATGTGCTGGTAGCGGTGGCTTTGCGCGCACGACGCCCCGTTTTCCTTCGAGGCTTTCGAGCAGCGCGGTTTCTTCGCCGCAGACATAGGAGCCCGCGCCAACGCGCACATGAATGTAGAACGAGAAGTTGGTGCCGAGGACGCTTTCCCCGAGCCAGCCCTTGGCGGTTGCAGCCTTGACGGCTTCATTCAGGGCTTCAATTGCCTCTGGGTATTCGCTGCGGACATAGATGTAGCCCACGCTTGCACCAACGGCGAATCCTGCAATGGTCATACCTTCAAGCAGCATGAACGGGTCGCCTTCCATCAACATGCGGTCGGCAAAGGTTCCGCTGTCGCCTTCGTCGGCGTTACACACGATGTACTTCGTGGCGTCGGTTGTCTCGAGCACGGTTTTCCATTTGATGCCAGTAGGAAACGCTGCGCCACCGCGGCCACGCAAACCACTGTCTGTAACTTCTTGCACAACTGCGCTTGGAGTCATGCCAATGGCTCGTCGAAGCCCTGCAATTCCGCCGTTGGCCTCGTAGTCGGCAGCCGAGCGAGGGTCGACTAATCCAACACGTTGAAATGTGACGCGCTGTTGGCGTTGCATCCATGGCAGTTGCATTGTCGGGCCAAGGCGCAACTTGTGATCGCCGCCCGTCAGGAAGCCGGCCTTCAACAGTTTTGGAATATCGCTTGCTTGCACCGGACCATACGCAATTCGGGTGCCATCAACAACAACCTCAATCATCGGCTCGAGCCACAACATGCCCCATGAACCGTTTCGCACCACGCGCACGCCTGGCGTTTGTGCAAGCACACTTGCTACCTCGTCGCTGCCTGCCGCGCGCGATGCTGCATCACGAGGTACGTAAACAGTCACGCCATCGCCGCACGAGTCGATCGATTCGGGAAGGGGTTTGCGAGCAATCGCATTGCCGATGATGGTGTCGATCGTTTTGGTCGTGACGCCACCCATCAGGTGCCCGTCCACTGCAACGGCTGGCCCGAGGGCGCAATGACCTAAGCAGAACACTTCTTCTACAACAACGGCTTTACCTTCGCCCTTTGCCTGAGCGCGTTCCCACACCTCGCGGCCCCCACGGGCTTGGCATGCCTCTGCACGGCAAACATGAACTATTGGGCCTGCTGGCGGGGTGGTGCGGAAGTCTTTGTAGAAGGTGATCACACCGTGCACTTCGGCTACTGAAATATTGAAGGTGTCTGCAAGTACGTCGATGAGGTCGCGGTCGATGAAGCCGGCAGCATGCTGAAGGGCATGCAACGCGGGCAATAATCCGCCGGGGGTGGTGCCAAAACCGCGCACGATTGCTTCCAGTTGCAGACGATGGGGGGCCGTACTCACGGCTAGTAAGCGTAGGCGATAAGGCCCAAAGTCGCTCAGTAGAACCAGGATTTATGGGACAACGACGTGGAACCCATCGATTTCGCCCACGAAGGAATATCGGTATTCCAGCGAGAGAACCCCCGCCCAATACTCGTCGTTGGTCACCACATAAAAGCTCTCGGGGTCTAGGCGCCCGGTCATAAAACCCTGGTGGATTTTCTCGGTGGGTTGCTCAAGTTTGCTTGGGTCGATTCGCGAAAAGTACCCAGCATTCGTGCCCAGGTTGTTCTTCGCGGCGAAATGGGTGAATGCGATCCATCTACCCTCAACGTCGTTATTCAACGGTGGAATTGTCAAGAGATTTTTGTGTGATGTCGCGAACTTTGCCCAGCGAGGGTCTGAAAGTGGGGACGACCAGCTTGCGTCTGGTGAAAAACGTTCACGCGATATCGATATTGCGGGAACGCTGTCAACAACTTGAAACGTGAGTGCGACGAGAAAGATGAGTGACGCAACCCTTTTCCCAAAAACCCTGAATATCACGATGAGGACGACGACGACAAGAAGGTAGTAAGCGGGCCAAATCGATCGACCATGAGTTCGGAATGTTTGGGTGAACTGCTTCACTATGGGGATGAGCGGATACTCAAAAAATGTGTACCGACCTACGCCGGGCCGGTTTGTCATCGAGTAAAGAGCAAGCACCGAAACTGCTAACAGGAGTGCTCTGTGTTTGCCTATCCCAATCCAATTGGTGCCGGTAAGTGAACAGTATGCAAGAGAGACAATTGTCGTGGCAACTACAAGAAATATGAGTATCGAAAACTGATCTTGAGCCAACAGTCCGTAAGCAGCAAAAAACATTGCGAGCGATAAGGCAGTTATGAGAGTGGAGTGTTTCCAAGATCCAAAGTCTCTGCCGCTGATGACGTGTGCAACCATTGCCACAAAGACCATGCAAATGAGCGCAATTACTCCGCTGCCGAGGAAACTGAATCCCTCCACATCACCGAACAGCTCCGTTCGGTCCATGAGGAGACGCGACCAGCCACCCGAGAAATCTGTTCCGCTGTCGATGAGCGCCAATGGTTGCCAGCGAAATCGGTAGGGGAAATCATCTGGGGTGACGCTGGAACTTCCGAGGAACAGATCTGGGCCAAGGGCTATGTAGCCACCGAGAACGAATGTCGTTATCACGGAGAATCCGATGACGAGCAAATGTCTAAGCCGACTTGCGCGCGATGCAGAACTCTTGAGAAGCCAAGCAAACCAAATTGCGAGGATCATGGGAATGAAATAGGCATGAATCAGAATTGTTGAAACGATGAGCGCTGCCCATCTGCCTGTGTTTTTCGTCTGGTCAAAATAGAGGCAAAGCGCAGCAAGCAATAGGAACTGACTTCCGAGAGCAATGTGCCCGTATCCCTGGTGAATGAATCGATAGATGAGAACCGGCGAGATGACGAGGAAGCTGGATGCGAGCGCGAGGCTCAGTCGGTCAGACACAAATCTGCTGAGTAGCTTCCAAGCAAAAAAGGCTTGCAGCACAAAACACATCCAAATCCAGAGGCCAAAATACTGAAATGTTGCGGGCAGAAGATAGTTGAGTGGTTTGAAGATGAACGCCGCAATCGGGATGGAATCCGTGAACACAATCGATGACGCAACTTCAAGCCCGAGTTTTGGGTTGTCTGCGATTGGCCACTGGAGCAGTGGGGTATGTCGAAAGAATTCCCAGCCGATGTAGTGCTGGGCCGAATCTCCAATCATGAGCCAGTCGTCGTAAGTGGGGTTGATGATTCGGCCGCCAGTGACGTAGATAAACACCGCTGTTCCCACGACGAGCGCATAGAAGGCCGCTCCTCGTCTGGTGCTCAACACAGGTAGATCTTATGGAACTCCGATATCTAGGCAACTTGTGCCGACCGTAAAGCCCAGTGGCGCGCTGCAGACTTCAAAATATTAGGGTTGCAATGCAAGGCCATGGTGGCTGCAGGCGTTGGAGGTTGGTCGATGAGCACGGAGCATGTTGATGTAGTCATCGTCGGTGCTGGGCTCTCGGGTATAGGCGCTGGGTATCACCTGCAGACAATGTGCCCGGATCGGTCGTATGTGATCCTTGAGGGCCGCGAAGATTTGGGCGGCACATGGGACCTCTTCAGGTATCCAGGTGTTCGTTCCGACAGCGACATGCACACGCTTGGTTTCAGTTTCAAGCCTTGGACCGAGGCAAAATCCATTGCCGACGGCCCATCAATCCTTCAGTACCTTCGAGACACAACGAAGGAATACTCGATCGACAAGCGCATTCGTTACAGGCAATTAGTAACGAAAGCAGAGTGGTCTGGCACAGACGCAACATGGACAATCACGTCAACGCACAAAGAAACCGGTGCGCAAACCGTGACGACGTGCAACTTCCTGTTTATGTGCTCGGGGTACTACAGCTACAAAAAGGGCCACGATCCTGTATTCGCTGGGCGCGAACGGTTTGCCGGAACCATCATTCATCCTCAGCAGTGGCCAGACAACCTCGACTACGCCAACAAGCGCGTGGTCGTCATCGGTTCGGGCGCAACTGCCGTCACCATCGTTCCGTCGATGGCAAGCACTGCATCGCATGTGACCATGGTGCAGCGTTCGCCAACGTATGTTGTGGCGCGCCCAGACCACGACCCAATCGCCGACAGGTTGCGCAAAGTGTTGCCGGCTCAAATGGCCTACAACGTGACGCGTTGGAAGAACACCACGATGCAACAGTTGGTGTACAAGCGAACCCGCACTAAGCCGGAGATGGTAAAAACCAAATTGCTTGATGGTGTTCGCGCATATCTTGGCCCCGATTTCGACGTAGACAAACATTTCACCCCTCGGTACAACCCTTGGGATCAGCGCTTGTGTCTGGTTCCCAACGGCGATCTATTTACGGCAATCAGTTCTGGAAAAGCTTCAGTCGTCACTGACACCATCGAATCGTTTACTGAAACTGGTATCCAGTTGACTTCCGGACAACATCTTGAGGCCGACATCATCATCACCGCCACTGGGCTCGAGCTCGTCACGCTTGGAGAAATGGACTTTGTTGTCGATGGCAAGCCGGTTGACTTCGCCAAGACATGGTCGTACAAGGGCTTTGCTTATTCGGGTATTCCCAACATGGCTTCGTCGTTTGGTTACATCAATGCATCATGGACGCTTCGATCAGACCTGACCAGCAGTTATGTGTGTCGGTTGTTGAACCACATGAAAAAGACAAAAACAAATACGTGCACACCAACGCTCCGAGCCGAAGATGCATCCATGCCCGAGCGGCCGTGGATCGACGGTTTCTCTTCTGGCTACATGCAGCGCGTGATGCATAAATTCCCCCGACAGGGCGACCGTGAACCATGGATCAACCCGCAGAATTACAAGCGCGACAAAAAGATGTTTAAACATTCACCAGTCGACGATGGGGCAATGCTGTTCTCGCGCTCTTCAGTTCATGCGTAACGAGCATTTACTGCGGCTCATCCGCACGATTCCGGATGTACCCCAACCCGGAATTAAGTTTCGAGACATCACGCCGTTGTTGGCAAGCCCCGAGGGGTTTGCCGCGACGGTGCAGGGACTTGTTGCTGTGTCCGAAGATTTACGCCCAACCAAAGTTGTTGGTGTAGAAGCCCGCGGTTTCATTCTTGCCGCACCAGTTGCTCAGCAATTAGGTGCAGGCTTTGTGCCTGTGCGCAAGGCGGGCAAACTTCCGTGGCAGGTTGTTGGCCAGTCGTATTCGCTTGAATACGGCACCGATCGTTTGGAGATGCATCAAGATGCTGTGGGCCAAGACGACAGGGTGCTCATCGTGGACGATGTATTGGCAACCGGTGGCACGGCTGCGGCAACCATTCGTTTGGTGGAGAGCTGCGGGGCAACAGTTGTGGGCTTGGTGTTCTTGATTGAGCTAGAGGCGCTTAACGGACGTGCAGCTTTAGGGGGACACTCCGTGCAGTCGCTGCTGTCGTTGTAGCTAAGCCAGTTTGAGAAACAGTTTCTCGACCTCTTCGAGAGTGAAACCCTCTTTGCCGGCTTTCTTTGGGTCGGCTAGGCAACGCTGCATTCCAACCGAGAGAATCTTGAAGCCCACTTGGTCGAGTGCGGTGCTGGCTGCAGATACTTGTGCAATCACGTCGCGACACTCGCGACCATCGTTGATCATTTTCTGTACTGCTCGAACCTGACCCTCGATGCGGGCCAAGCGCCGAACTAGTGAATCATGTGTTTCGGTGTCTAAGTTCATATGGGTATTATAGACATACCCCTTGGGGTATCTGATACTCTTTGGTCATGATCTTCGAGCAGTTTTATCTGGAGTGCCTATCTCATGCGTCGTACCTGATTGGCGACACTTCTACAGGACGAGCCGTAGTAGTCGACCCTCAGCGAGATGTTCAGCAGTATCTAGATTCGGCCAAAAGTCATGGACTCAAAATAGAGCTAGTCCTCGAGACGCATTTTCATGCCGACTTCCTATCAGGGCATTTGGAATTGGCCAAGGCGACTGGTGCAACCATTGGCTACGGCGCAGTCGCCAAACCCCAGTTTGCCGCACGCGCGTTTGCCGACGGCGAGCGGTACGTACTTGGCGAAGTGGTCCTCGAGATTCGCCACACTCCTGGTCATACGCCCGAGTCTGTTTCCATCGTGGTGTTCGAGCACGAGAACGACAAAGTGCCCTATGGGGTGCTCACTGGCGACACGATGTTTATCGGCGATGTTGGTCGGCCCGACTTGCTGGTATCGGTGGGCAAAACTTCCGACGAGCTGGGACGAATGCTGTTCAATTCGCTGAACAACAAACTGCTTACGCTGCCAGATGTCACACGTGTTTACCCCGCGCACGGCGCAGGCTCTGCATGCGGCAAAAACCTCTCGACAGAAACGATGTCGACTATTGGTGAACAACGGAAGACAAATTATGCGCTGCAATTTACCGATATTGAGAAGTTCGTCGATGTAGTGACGGAAGGTCAGCCTCCAGCACCCGGGTATTTCATCTACGACGCGCAGCGCAACAGTCAAGTTCGAGACGTACTTGACGAACATGCAGTACTCAAAAAGTTGACAATCTCCGAAGTGGTAGAACACGTTGATGCTGGGGCAGTGGTGCTCGACACGCGCGATCCCCAATTATTTGCCACGGGGCACATAGTTTCCTCAATCAACGTTGGTATGGACGGGCGCTACGCGGAGTACGCAGGGGCCGTCGTTTCACCGGGAACGAACATTGTTATTGCTACCGATGAGGGGCACGAGCGCGAAGCACGAATCCGGCTTGCACGCATTGGGTACGACAACGTTGTTGGCTGGTTTTCGGTTGACGAATTGGCTACATCACCCGAATACAGCGAAAAGAGTTCGCGACTGACAGCCGACGAGTTCTCGCAGCGCGCAAGTACATTGTCCGGGCTGCAGGTGGTGGATGTTCGTAATGAAAGTGAATTCAAGCTCGGGTCTGTTCAGGGAGCGACAAACATCCCCGTGGTGCAATTGCCAAACCGAATTTCCGAACTAAACCCAGATTTGCCAACAGTGGTGTATTGCGCGGGCGGTTACAGGTCTTCTATTGCCTCAAGCTTGTTGAAGCGGGCCGGCTTTGCCGACGTGAGCGACGTGCTTGGCGGCTTCGAATCTATTCGGCTGGTACGCCAGTAAGTCAGTCAGTTTCGTCTTCATCCGCATCTTGCAGTTCGATTTCATCGTCGGCAAGTTCGCTTGCGGGTAGCTCGGGTACGTTCTGCTGCTTGCGTAAGTCGTCGATCTTTTTGACTTCGCCGGCAAGTTTTTTGTAGCGAGCACCAACGGTAAGAACGTCAAGTTCGCCTTGCATCTTGTCGAATGATTTCTTCACCTGATCGAGTGACTTGACGTACTTCTCCCACTGCACCTTGAACTTGTTCATCAGTTGCATCATGTGCGATGCAGCTTGTTCGGTATGGAAACTTTCGGTTGCTTGCCGGATGACTACAAGAAAGGCATACAGGTTGAGTGGCGAGCACAGCACTACCTTTTGTGCCAGCGCCCAGTCGATGAGGTTTGGGTCGGCCTCATGAATGAAGCCGGTGATGCTTTCGTTTGGCACAAACAGCAGCACATAGTCGAGTGAGTGCTCGGTGGTGACAACCGCGTAGTCGCGTTTTTGTAGCTCGGTAACGCGGGCGCGCACGGCGGTGATGAAGTCTTTTTTGAGTGAGTCGCGGGATGTTTGGTCGACAGCGGCAACAAACGCCGTGTAGGAATCCATGGGGAACTTGACATCCATGTACAACACGCGGTCGGGTGGCATCATGAAGGTGTAGTCGGGGCGGCCGCCACCTTCGATGGTGTTTTGCTTCTTGTAGTTTGCGCCTTCGATGAAACCTGCGGCGCGCAACATGTCTTCGGCCATTCGCTCGCCCCACTGACCGCGGGCTTGCGAACTAGACAGCACGTTGTTGAGGTCGGATGTGCGCTTGACTAAATCGTTAACGGCCCGGTCGACGTTGCCAAACTTTTCGGCGTTCTGGTCGTGTAGGCGTTTGATTTCGACGTCCATCTGCTGCATGCGCTGGCTGAGGCTTTCTTGCACGCTGCGCAACGAGGTGTCGATGTCCTTGGCGCTTTTGCCCAGCCGTTCGCTTGATGCCTCGGCAACACGGTCGGCGGCCAGTTTGATGGACTCTTCGCGATCGCGACGTGACTGTTCGTTTAAGGCCGACAGCGCTTCGTTGAGTGCGGACTGCACAACACCTTGCACGGAGGAGGCGAGGTCGGTAGAGGATGTGGGTGCAGAATCTTGCTGCACGGTTTTGTTACGTAATGCGAGAAAAAGAATTGCAGCGCCAATGGCGAGGCCAAGGGCCAGGGGGAGAAGGAAGTCCATTAACTGATGGTACCGAAGGGCTGTACTGCGGTATCGCGGCTAGTCGCGAGGGTGGTGACAGGCCACGAACTGGCCTTGCGCAACTTCACGCAACTGCGGCTCTTCAGACGCGCACAAGTCGGTGGCGGCTGGGCAGCGAGTGCGAAAGCGACAACCCGATGGGGGGTTGGTTGGCGATGGAGGTTCGCCTTGCAAGATGGCGCGACGGTTCTTGATCGTTGGGTCTGGAATAGGCACAGAGCTAACGAGAGCATGCGTGTAATGGTGGCGAGGCTTTTCGCTCAGCTCGTCGGGCGTGGATACCTCACACACCTTGCCCAAGTACATCACCACGATGCGGTCGCTAATTGCGCGCACCACGGAAAGGTCGTGGGAGATAAACAAGAGTGAAAGGCCGTAGCGCTCTTTCATTTCCTGCAAGATGTTCAGAATTTGCGCTTGGATGCTGACGTCCAACGACGAAACAGGCTCGTCGCACACCAGCAGCTTCGGTTCAATTGCCAATGCTCGCGCAATGCTGATGCGTTGGCATTGACCACCAGAGAACTCGGTTGGTTTGCGGTCGCCAACCACTTCTGGGTCGAGGCCGACGGAGCGAAGCAAGTCGTTTACTTTGTTCTTGCGCTCTTCTGGCGTGCCACGACCCCAAACTTTCAGTGGCTGCTCGACGAGAGCGCTCACTTTCATGTGTGGGTCGAGCGAGCTGATCGAGTCTTGGAAGATCATCTGCGCTTGTGGGCGAACTTTGCGAAGTTCTTCGCCTTTCAGCTTGGTGATGTCGCTTCCATTGAGAAGCACACTGCCGGAAGCCGTCTCGATGAGCTGCAGGATGCCCTTGGCCAACGTGGACTTGCCACAGCCAGATTCGCCCACAACAGACAAAGTCTCGCCTGGGATGATGTCGAGGCTTACACCGGAAACTGCCTGAACTTTTTCGCCACCTTGCGACTTGTACTCGACAACCAGGTCGTCAACGCGAAGGATCGCGGTGCCCTCTGCGCGCATGTGTGCTTTGCCGGTGCCAGCCATGATTACTTGCCTCCAAGCGGGAAGAAGCAGCGGTACATATGCCCGTTACCCGCATCGGTCAATTCTGGGTGCTCAGTTCGGCACTTGTCGGTTGCATAACGGCAACGTGGCGCAAAGCCGCAGCCTGTGCGCTCCGCAATTGGGTCTGGGGGGCTGCCCAGGATTGTTGGAAGGCGGTCGCCGCGCTTTCTGTCAAGTCGCGGAATCGATTCCATCAGCGCCTCGGTGTACGGCATCTTGGTTTTAGCAAACAAGTCGGGGGTCGAAGCCATCTCAACAATTTCACCGCCGTACATCACGGCGATCTTGTCGGTGTGGCCGGCCACTACACCAAGGTCGTGGGTAACAATAACCATGGCCATACCCAGACGCTCACGCAGTTCGCTCAGCAGTTCCAGTACCTGTGCCTGCACGGTTACGTCGAGAGCGGTGGTTGGTTCGTCTGCAAACAGCAGCTCTGGATCGCAAGCAATTGCCATTGCGATCATCACTCGTTGGCGCATACCGCCGGAAAGTTGGTGCGGGTACTTCTGTATTGCCTTTTCAGGTTCCGGCATTTTTACGAGAGCAAGTAGTTCTAGCGTGCGCTTTGCTGCCTCGTCCTTGCTCATGTTCATGCGCTTGACAAGAGACTCGGCAAACTGCGAGCCAACTTTGCGCACCGGGTTGAGAGCCGTCATTGGATCTTGGAAGATCATTGCAATCCTGAGGCCCCAAAAGTTACGGATCTCTTCGTTGGACAGCGTGAGCAGCTCTTCGCCTTCGATCTTCACGCTGCCAGTGCGATGCACTTTTCTGCCTCGCAGCAAACCCATAGCGGCTCGCGACATGACAGTTTTCCCCGAACCAGATTCACCCACGATGCCGACGCTTTCTCCCTTGCGGATAGAAAGCGAAACTCCACGAACGGCGTGCAACGGGCCACGCTTCGTGTCGAACGTAACTTCCAGATTGTCGATGTCAAAAAGTTCGCTCATATTCGCGACTCTCTTCCATCAATCTTGGAGCGGTAGTAGTCACCGAAATAATTCAGCGCCATCACGGTGAGCGCAATTGCTGTCGCAGGTAACAGGGTTGTGTGGGGGATCATTGAAATGTCGCCACGGTTTTTGGCCAAGATGCTGCCCCAACTTTCGCCGGGGTTTGTACCCACGCCCAAGATGGCAAGACCGCCCTCAACAACAATGACAACGCCGGACGCCAAGAATGCAACAGACATCATTTGTGGAACCACGTTCGGCACGATGTGGTTCCACAAAATCGCACGCTTCTTCATGCCGAGTGATTCGGCAACAAGCACGAAATCGCGTCCAGTCCACGACAGCGCAGACGAACGCGCAAGCCGGCCAAGCACTGGGATGATGACGAAGGTGAGTGACAACACCAGCACCAGCACTCGGGGCATGCCTGCGCCAGGGTTGAAAGGGTCGGGGCTGGCAAACACGGCAACCATGGCTAACACCAAGATCAACGTGGGGATGGACAGCGTCACGTTGAAGTACATGGTGATGATCGAGTCGATCCAGCCACGACGATATGCGGCGATAATGCCTAGCGCCCCACCAATGAGCGAAGCGGCCAGTACCGAAGCAAACGAGATGACTAAGGACATCCGCGTTCCGTGGACGAGCTGAGAAAGAATGTCGGATCCATCAAAGTCGGTGCCGAATAGATGGCCCTTGGAGAACATGCCAACGCCCGAGGCGTCGTAGTCGTAGGCATCCCAGTCGGGAAGGGGCAACAGGCCACCAAAAATAGAAATGAGCAGGCACAAATACAACCAGCCAGAAGACAACTTAAACCCAATGGGTTTCTTGCTACGCGCCACGGTGGCTCCTTACACGTGGATCAATCACACCGTATAGGGCATCAACAACGAGATTGAATAAGACGTAGGCAATAGCAACCAGCGCAATGAGCGACTGGATAGCGAGGTACTGACGCAGTGCAATAGACGTTGCCAAAAGCATGCCGAAGCCGTCGAGGGCGAAGACAGCTTCAACAACAACTGCGCCACCGATCAGCGACGCCATGGTGAGTGCGGCAGAGGTGAGCAGGGTGAGCGCCGAAGGCCTAAACACGTGTCGCCACAGGATCCACTTGTTGGAGAGGCCCTTCGATGACGCCATCGTCACAAAGTCTTCTTTAAGTGTTGCAATGGTATCAACGCGAAGTAGGCGGGTGAATGTTGCGATGGTGCCTAACGACAAACTTAAGACGGGAAGCAGCATCGCTTTGAAGTGTTCAGAAACACCGTCGGCTATTGGCACATAGCCCAGCGGGTTGACTAAATCCAGTTTGACACCTACGAGAAATGCCAAGCCAAGGCCGATGGCGAAGTTTGGAATTGATGCAAGACCAAAGAGGAAGTTGCTGACGTTGCGGTCGGTGCGGGTGTCGGAGCGGTAGGCCAGCAGAATACCAAGAGGTATGGAGACGGCGAGCGAAAAACCAACCGTGTACAACATGAGCAGGAGCGTGCGCGGCAACGTGTTTGCAATCATTGCCGAAACCTGTGTTCCGCCCTCTGCATCGGTGAGGTAGTACTTGCCGAAGTCGCCCTGAACGAAGTTGCCCAACCAAGAAAAGTAGTAACTGAATACGTTTTTATCCAGACCAAGTTCGGCTCGTAATGCGGCAATTTCTTCCGGGGTTCCGAACGGAAGTAGCAACTGTGCAGGATCGCCCGGAAGCAAGCGAACAATGATGGTGATGCCGAAGGTCACTAAAAACAGGACGACAATGACCTTGAAAAGATTTGTGGCAAGTCCCCGCGCTCGTGTCACAACCCAAGTTTGCCTCATAAATGGGAAAGAAACCAAATCTAGAAACACAAAAGCGCGGTGGTCGAAACCACCGCGCTTTCGCGTTTACTGCTGTTGTCCTTACGGACAGGCGTTACTTAGCCCTTGGTTGCCGACGCAATGTCGAAGCCCGAAGCGCTAATGATTGGACGTACCCCGCCGCCTGGAAGCGGTGTTGCACCAATTCCCTTGATGCCGTTCGTCCAAGCAAGGAAGCCGCCTTCAACGTAGGCAGGTACCCAGTAGCTCTGAGCTTGCAGCTCGAAAACACAGGTGGAGTATGCCTTGCGGGTGTCAACCTCTGCCGCGTCTGCGAAGCACTTGGCCAAGCCTGGGTTGACGAAGCGGAAGCCCGACAACTCGAGGTTGGTCCTTGTGCTGAACAAGTTGGCAAATTCGGCCGAGCGGCCAGCAACCACGTTAAACAACGACATCTGCTGCTGCAGACCGAAGCCGCGGAGAATGTATTGCTGTGATGTCACTGGTGACATGATCGAGCACTTCATTCCTGCTGCTTCCATCATCTTGCAGATTGCCTGGGCGCCTTTGAGCGACTCGACTGTGGTGTTGATTGGTACAACGATGTCAAGTGACTTGCCCGTTGCTGCTGTGTACTTGGCAACGCTGGCCTTGGCCTTGGCCAAGTCAAACTTGAGCGTTCCCGTTGGTTGATAGTACGGGTGTTCTTTGACTGCCAACTGGTATGCAGGCGATCCGTTGCCCTTTGTCATCAACTTTGTGTACGAGTCGGTGTCAAATGCTTGCGCGAATGCTTCGCGAGCATCCTTGTTGGCAAATGGCAACGCCGTTGCATTGAGGTGGAAGCTCCATGTGGTCTCACGTGGTCCTGCCTCAAGCTTGATTTTGCTGGACAACGTCTTCAACAAGTTGATTTGCTGACCGGATGTTGCACCGAACGATGCAATGTCGGCCTGGCCCTTGCGCAACGCATTTACGCGCTGTGCGGCGTCGCCAACCACCTTGAAGGTGACGGTCGAAGCCTTTGGCAACTTGTTTGCTGCGGTTGAACGCCAGTAGTTGGGGTTTGCCTTCAACACGGTGGTGAACTGATCGACGCCCTTCGACGAGATCATGAATGGGCCGGTGCCCGCACCCATGGTGTTGCCACAGTTTGGATCTTGCAAGGTCTTTGTCGAGAGGATTGTCGGACGACCAACGTTCCACAAGGTGTATGGGAAGTTTGGACGCTTCACACCAAGGTTTACTTCAAGAACGTACTTGCTGATGATCTTGACGTTTGCTGCCCACTGAGCTGGCGATGCGGTTGGCATGATGCCTTGCCATGCAATTGCTGGCAACGATGCAGCCTGACCCTTGCCGGTGAACGGCCTGATGATGCCCAAGTTGGCCATCAAGTTCATTTGCACGGTTGCGGCAGTCAATTCTTCGCCGTCATGGAACAGAATTCCTTCACGAAGTGTGATTGTCCAAGTCTTGTTCTCGTTGCTGCCAACGACCGACTTGGCGAGGTAAGGAACAATCTTGTTGTCTTTGTTCAACATGGTGAGTGTTTCGAACACGGAGTTCTTTGCTGCGATCTGGTCGACACCAGGGGAGTCCTGGTTGCACCAGCCACCATTTGGCTCACCGATCATGATGGTGAGGTCATTCTTTGCCGATGCCTTCGGAGCCTGCTTGGCACCGCTGACAGGTACTGCAATTGTTGATACCGCGAGTGCGACACCAAGCCCAATTGCAAATTGCTTTGCAAAACGGGACTTGTGTTTTCCGTTAATCATGTAGAGGTTCCCCCTGTTAGTTGTGCCGAGTGGCATGTCGGATAACAGTATGTCGGGAGGATTACGCCGTCAAGTCTGGCGGGTGAACTTACTAGCGGGTAACTTTTTGCTGCTTCTCGCGTAATTGATCGAGTGGTATGTGGCATCGCATGAAGTGGCCCGGCTCAACTTCGGTGAGGGATGGCTCCACCGATGTGCACAAGTGTTCTACGCCGCTACCAGCCATTCGTGGGCAACGAGGGTTCAAAACACAACCAGTTGGCGGGTTTGCTGGGCTGGGCACTTCGCCGCCAAGTCGGATGCGCACTCGTTGTGCACCCTCGATGTCGGGAACGCTTGACACCAATGCCTCGGTATATGGATGATGAGGGCCGGCAAACACTGTCTCGGCGCTTCCAAGTTCCATAATTCGACCGAGGTACAGCACTGCAATGCGGTCGGAGATATATCTGACAACACCTAAGTCGTGAGAGATGAACACGTAACTCACATTCTCGCGCGACTGCAAATCCACCAACAGGTTCAAGATGTTTGCTTGCACTGAAACGTCAAGTGCCGAAGTTGGCTCGTCACAAACAATCAGCTGCGGTTTGCCGGCAAACGAGCGAGCGATAGCCACGCGCTGCTTAAGGCCGCCCGAAAGTTGCGTTGGCTTCACACTGTGCAGCAACGGATCCACACTCATGTCGTTCAGCAGCGACTGCGCGCGATCGTCGGAGGTGTCTTTGGATACGCCTGTCAGTTTTTGCACTGCACGAGAAACGATTCGGGTTACCGAGTGGCGGCGGTTCAACGCGGAGTCGGGGTTTTGGAAAACAATCTGCACAGCACCCACTTCGGCGGCGCTGCGTTCTTTCAGTGTGGTGCCAAGCATGCTGCCGTTGAGTGCAACCGAGCCGCCTGCGTCGTTGGCGATAATGCCAAGCAACACTCGAGCAAGGGTTGTTTTGCCCGAACCGGATTCGCCGACCAAGCCAAGTGTTTCGCCGGCTTGAAGGTGCAACGAAACATCTACAAGCACCTTGACGTCTGTCTTGTCTTGAACAAAAGTCTTTGAAACGTTGGTGACGTCGAGAAGTGTTGCTTTCTGCTGGATGGACACGGGTATTGCACGAGTATTCTGCCCGACGCCGTCAACCGCGCGCGGCAGATTGTGCGCCTGCTCGTGGAAGTAGCAGCGACTGAAATGCTGAGAGCCAACGTCGATGAGCTGAGGTGTCGATGTGCGGCACTTGTCTTGCGCAATGGTGCAACGATCGACAAACACGCAACCCGGAAGTGTCGAGCCAAGTGCGGGCGGTGTTCCTGCAATGGTGTCGAGTCGGTCGGATGATTTGTTGAGACCGCCGCGCGGGATGCAGCGCAGCAGGCCAACGGTGTACGGGTGAGTTGGCTTCGACAGAACTGTTTCAGTGAGGCCCTCCTCAACAAGCGAGCCAGCGTACAACACGCCAATTCGGTCGCACATGGTGCGGATAACACCAAGGTTGTGGCTGATAAACAGCACCGAAGTACCCGACTCTTTGCGCAAGGCGCGAACGAGGTCGAGCACTTCGGCCTCGACCGTTGCATCAAGGCCAGTAGTTGGTTCGTCCATTACCAATAGGCGTGGGTTTGATGCAAGCGCCATAGCGATAACTACACGCTGGGCCATGCCGCCGGAAAGTTGGTGCGGAAAACGACCCATCACGCGGGTTGGGTCGGCAATCTGCACCTTCTTCAGCGCCTCTTCTGTCAGCTGCAATGATTCGGATTTTGACTTGCCAAGCAATTGGAATACTTCTGCAACTTGATCACCGATTTTGATCGTTGGGTTGAGTGCGCCGATTGGGTTTTGATAGACCATCGAGATCGCGTTGGTACGCAATTCTCTAATCTCGCTGTCGCCAATAGACGTAATGTCTCTTCCCTCGAAGTGGATGGAGCCGCCAGAAATGGTGCCGTTGCGCGGAAGGTAGCGCATGGCCGCGAACGCGGCGGTGGATTTGCCACAACCCGATTCGCCCACGAGGCCGTATGCCTCACCTGGAGCGATGCTAAATGAAACCCCGCGCAGCACCTGGCGATCGATGCCGCGAACGCGATACGCAACCTGCAAGTCGCGAAGTTCCAAGGTGGCCAGTTGATTGCTCATAACTCGAACGACTCCATGATGCCGTCTGCCAGCAAGTTGATTCCGATAGCGAGCGTGGCAATTGCACCAGCAGGAAACACGGTGGCCCACCACAAGTTGTTAAAAATGCCGGAATAGTTCTCTGCAACTTGCGAGCCCCAGTTGGGCGAGCCCAACTCCACACCAACGCCGAGGAACGACAGCGTGGCAATTGCAAACACTGCATAGCCGAGACGAATAGTGAACTCGACAATGATGGGTGGCAGCACGTTTGGCAGAATTTCTACAAACAAGATGTGCTGCGTTTTTTCGGTGCGCAACTTGGCTGCCGCTACATAATCCAGTTCGGCTTCGCCGAGAACTGTTGCACGAACGGTGCGGGCAATAATTGGCGAAAATACGAAGCCGATAATCATGATGGTGACAATTTCGGACGAGCCGCCAACAGCGGCAAGTGCGAGCAGCGCAAGAATAAGGACAGGCAGTGCAGAAATGGCATCCAAGATGCGCATGACGATCAAGTCGAACTTGCCTTTGAAGTAGCCAGTCAATAGACCAATGGTTGTGCCGACCACTGTGCCAAGCATGGTTGCGCAAAATGCCATCACAATGATTGGGCGCGAGCCAACAACAACGCGCGAGAACACGTCGCGCCCAAGAGTGTCGGTGCCAAACCAGTGGGCGGAACTTGGGCCCATATCGGTAGCCATGAAATCAAGTTCATCCGGCTTGATCGGCACAAGAAATTGGCCAAAGAGAGCAGCAAAAACCCAAATTGAGACCAAAACAAAACCGAAGAGGAATGCGGGGTTGCGGCGGAGCAAAGCGAATCGCTCGGCGCGCATTTTCTTGCGCTCGGCTGCCGCGGCAGTGCGGATGGTTGCGTTGTCTGTGTTCATTCGGCAATCGTCTGTCTGATTCGTGGGTTAAGTAATGCAAACAAGATGTCGGCAATCAATTGCATTGTCACAATGACCGAACCGACAATGAGCACTGCGGCTTGCAACATGGGGTAGTCGCGGTATTGCACGGCTTGCAGTAGCAGCGACCCGAAGCCCGGGTAGTTGAACACAATTTCGACAGCAACAAGGCCGCCCACGAGATATGGCACCTGCGAAGCAATGACGGCAATGGTTGGCAACAAAGCATTTCTAAGAACGTGACGATTGATCGTCTGGCGCTTTGACAAACCCTTCAGCACGGCGGTACGCGAGTAATCCGAGTCCATTGCCTCGATTACGCCGGCGCGGGCAATGCGCGAGATATATCCAAATAACACCAGCACAAGCGCTATCGAGGGCAAGAAGAGATGTCTAATCACCTGAACTAAACCTGTGTCTTCGTCGGGGAACGCTGTCACTGGTAGCCACTCGAGCTTGACACCCACAACGAACACAAGCAGCACTGCCCAAACAAACTCTGGAATCACTGCGGCGCTCAAGCCACCAACGGTGATGACGCGATCGACAGTCTTACCTCTGTTGATTGCCGCGATAATGCCTCCAAAAATGCTGAGCGGCACAACAATCACAAATGCCATTGCTGCCAAACGAAATGAATATCCGAGAGCGGGAAGAAGCAGTTCGCTGACTGGGCTCTGGTACTGAACGGAATCGCCAAATCGGCCATTCAATGCTTCGCTGAGCCAATTCCAGTACTGGGTATAAATCGGCTTGTCGAGGCCTAACTCCTTCTCGAGTGCAAGGACATTTTCACGTTCCGCCAAGTTGCCCAAAATTCGCTCGGCCGCATTGCCGGGAAGAATGCGGGTCATAAAAAAGATGGCAGTTGTCACGATGAACAGCGTGACGAGGGCAAGCCCAATGCGCTTCAGAACAAATTTCCCCACGCCGAAAGGATAGAGGATTGCCAATGCATTTCGTCAATCGAAATTGGTCAACATGAACGCAGAATGCAAAATGCCAGCGCACCGAAGTGCGCTGGCATTTTGTTACTTAACTAATTGGATTGTTTTGACTATGCAGTTGCTGCAGCGTCGAACTGACCCATGCCGTTGGTGTAGAAGCCCTTCAGGCCCTTACGAACAGCAGAGGTGCGTACTTCGAACACTGGAATGATGTAAGCCGAAAGATCGAGACAAATTTCCTGAATCTTCTTGCTTGCAGCTTTTGCTTTCGCTGGTGTTGTGGCTGTGTTGTACTCATCGATCGCTGCGTCAAGCTTTGCATCCTTGACGTGTGCGGCGTTCCAGTCTCCGTTGGAGCGGAATACTCGGGTGAGGTACTCGGCAGGTGCGCCACGGTGACCGAAGTCGGTGATACCGAAGTTGGACTCGAGCCAGAAGTTGCTTTCCTGCTTCTTGGCCTGGTTCGCATCCCACGGTGCCGTGTAGTAGCTGTCGGAGATTTTGCCCAAGTTGACGTCGATACCGATTTCGGCAAACGACGACTTGAGGAACGGCGCCAAGAGGTTGATGTCGTCACGGCTGTACGTGGACAAATCAACCTTGAATCCGGTCGAACCTGCTGCTGCCATCAACTTCTTGGCTTCGGCAATATCCTTCTTGCGCTGCTTGACCGAGGAGTCCCTCGATGGAAACGGATCCATCACGCTGTCGTTACCCAACACGCCTTGACCTTTGAGAACTCCCTTGATGAATCCTTCGCGGTCGAGGGTGAGCGCTGCTGCCTGACGAATGCGCTTATCGGTGCTGAATGGCCCGAAGTCGCAACGAAGGTGCGTCATGAGATGCCCAACGGATGGAACGCGAACCAAATCAATTTTCTTCTTGTTGATCTTGGCTGCTGTTGCACCCGATACGCCAGTTGTTGCATCAAGTTTGCCGGTAAGAATCTGAGCGACTGCAGCTTCCTGCGATTCGAACGAGATAGTCACCAACTTGTCAAACTTTGGTTGGCGTGACTTGTCCCAGTACTTTGGGTTCTTCTTGAATGTTGCGCGGTCGCCCTTGACATAGCTCTCGAGGATGTATGGACCGCAACCGTTCATCTTGGTTTCCCAAGTTGGGCCACCGCTTTCGCCGTTCTTGATGATCAAGAGGCCGTAGCTAGTTGAGGCGACAAGGAATGGAAACGTTCCTACTGCTGCGAGCAACTCGAACTTGACGGTGTTTTTATCAACCTTCTGAACGCCAGCGGAGTTCAAGATGCCCTTGAATTTTCCGGCTGCGTTTGACTTGTTGGCTGGGTCGAGGTGGCTCTTGAATGTCCAAACCACGTCGTCTGCGGAAACTGCAGATCCGTCATGGAAGGTGATGCCTTGGCGAATCTTGAACGTCCAGATCTTTCCGCCAGCAGAAGCCTTCCAGCTTTCGGCTACGCGTGGTGATAACTCGTTCTTGTCATTTGACCAAGAAAGGTATTCGCCGGCATTAGCAAGAATCTGAAGACTTCCTGCGTCGTTGGTTGAAAATGGCGTTGGTGCGTTCGCGATCTTGCCGATTGCAACACGCAAAGATGTTGGTGCTGCACCAGCAACGCTGCTGCCGAGTGCGCCGGTCATTGGCAATGCCACGCCTGCACCTGCGACTGCTGCACCCTGGATGAAATGGCGACGCGAGAACTTGCTCGTTGACACCATTTCTGTTGTTTGCTCAACTGCTGACATATTTTCCCCTTGTCCCATATTGGAAGAAGACTCCCGCTGGAAGATGGGTGACATCCAGCGAGCCCTTAACGGCAGGCATCTTCTCGATTAACTTCGGATAACAATAACCACACTTCAGGCTTCTGTGCCAAACATCTCAGCGATTAGTGAAAAAAATTACTGATCGTGCCCCAAACCGCCTATTTTCGGGCGGGTGGAGGGCTGTTTGGCCAGAAAAAGATGTCCTATATATATGTGTAAAAACGCCTCAAGGAAGATGAGGGATAGTTCGTGGGGCTGCCATGGTGGGTTTGCAAGGCAAGCCTTACCAAATCACTAGGAATAACTATTGTGGCTTATGTGGTACACCCCTTAGCGATGATGGGCGGGATGCGCAAACAAAAAGAAGCACTCCACATACTCGTAGCCGACACAGACGATGTTGTCGGGTTGATTGGCTCGCGTTTATTGCTTGCAGCCTTGGATAACAAAAATGTCAATGTTGCGGTCAAGGTTCAGGTTGCCGTGCAGTCTCCTAGTGCTGTCAACCTTCCGTTGCCTTCGCTGCCGCAGTTGCCCAACTCGGTCGCCCTCATCCGTCAGCAAGTCAAAGTTGCGTCACCACGGTTTTCTCGAAGAGCCTCGCTGGTGTTGGGCTTTTCGGGGGTCAACGAACAAGTGGTCAGTAACGTGCGGTCGGCCAGGTCCGCCGTCCCCATCGTTAATTTGTGTTCGTTCGTGCCCGCTTTGGAAACTGATTTAGGCCAAATAAACGGCAATAAAACAATCAAAAATCTGCACGACTCGGCTCATAGGTTTTCTGCAAATAACGACGTGCTGGATTGCCAAGTTTGCGAACGCCACCGCGAAGACGATGAGTCGTATTGGCTGAATATTGCCGACGTGTGCGCTCGGTTCGCGGTTGCTATCTCAAAAAAATAGGCGACGAATCCAACCTATTTTGGTTTATTTCTTCAGCAAGTCCGATGGCGCGATGCCAAGCGCAACACTCAGCCGAACGATGGTGTCAAGCGCTGGCGAAAAATGGCCATTCTCAATCCGATTGATGGTCTTGCGGTCCACTCCTGCAAGTTCTGCCAAAAAGGCTTGGCTCAATTCGTTGGCGCTGCGCAGATCGTAGAGCCGCTCAGCTAAAACGTTACGCATGTTTTTAACATCGCGTTTCATGGTCGACTCTGAGGGCTTACGAATGATTGCTTTGGGCATACCTCAACCTTAATCAAATTGCGGACGGCAGTCCGAACTATGAAGTCAAATAGAAATCAGGCGTAGGCTGAAATGATGCGAATAGGCGTTCTGACAGGCGGCGGCGATTGCCCAGGTTTGAATGCGGTCATTCGTGCAATAGTTCGCAAGGCCGAGACGCGTTACGGCGATGAGATCATCGGGTTTTACGACGCGTGGGACGGCGTTATGGAACAGCGAAGTATGACGTTGGACACCGCTGCAGTTCGCGGAATCCTTCCGCGGGGCGGAACTATTTTAGGAACTCGTCGGGGCGGGCCATTCGATACCGCTGATGGTGTCGAGCGCGTGAGTAAATCCATTAAGGACAATCGATTAGACGCGCTTATTGTTATTGGCGGCAATGGTTCGCTCACGGTTGGTTCGATGCTCCACGAACAATTTGGGCTTCCCATTATCGGAGTGCCCAAGACCATTGACAATGATGTTGTTGGCACAGATGCCACGTTTGGCTTTCAAACGGCCGTGCAGATTGCCACCGATGCGATAGACCGGCTGCACACCACAGCCGAAAGCCACGATCGGGTCATGGTTGTTGAAGTGATGGGCAGGGATGCGGGCTGGATTGCATTGCAAGCGGGTATTGCGGGAGGTGCAACCGCGATATTGGTGCCCGAGGTGCCATTCGACATTGACGAACTCTCGGCAGTTATTGCGCATCGGCACGACCGCGGGCGGTATGCATCGGTAGTGGTGGTTGCAGAAGGTGCGTTACCAAAAGAAGGAACGCTTGCGATCCCCGATGTGGTGGCAGACCAATACGGGCATCATGCTCCTCGCAACATTGCACAACTTATTGCTCCCGAAATTGAGAAGCGTACGGGGTACGAGGCTCGGGTTGTTCAGCTCGGGCATGTGCAGCGGGGCGGCACTCCTACAAGTTACGACCGCGTGCTGTCAACAAGGTTTGGTCTTGCCGCGGTTGATGCGGTGCACGATGCGGCATTTGGCCAAATGGTCGTTTTGCGATGCGGAGAAATTGCGCGCGAATCAATGAGTGCGACGCGAGGGAAGATAAAGACAATCAATCTTGAACTGTTTGCCGATGTTTCGGCAACATTTTTCGGCTAGCAATCAGTTAGGTGGGCCAAACTGGCGATCGCCAGCATCGCCTAGGCCAGGAACGATGAAAGCATGTTCGTTCAATCGTTCGTCGACCGATGCGGTGACAATATGCAAGTTCATTCCCGACTTTTCTAAGTAGGCAATTCCCTCTGGTGCTGCGAGCACGCAAGCAATGGTGAGTGGTTCTGGTGCGCCGCGAGCAGCAAGAAGCTTGCAGCCATATTCCAACGAGCCACCGGTTGCGAGCATCGGATCGAGAACGATGCAGTGTCGTCCGTCCAGTCTTGCCGGAAGTTTTGCAACGTATTCACTTGGTTCGTGAGTAACTTCGTCTCGCTGCACGCCGACAACCGCAATGTCTGCGTCGGGCAGTAGCTCCATCGCTGCGGGAAGCATGCCAAGACCTGCGCGGAGAATTGGAACAAGAATTGGTCTCTGAGCGATTTTTATGCCGTCTGTTTCTGCAAGTGGCGTAGTCACTCGAACTTTGCGAGTTGGCACCGAGCGAGTTGCTTCAGCAATGACGATCAACGACAGTCTGCGCATCTCGGCGCGGAAGAACTGGTTGGACGAATTCTCGTCGCGTAGGTGGGTGAGTGCTTCTGCTGCAACCGGGTGGTCGACGATAGTTACGGTGACGGTCATTCCTCTATCTTGGCTGATCGGTAGAGTTTCAACCAATGTCAACAGTCGCTGAACCTCGAGAGATTGATGGATTGTCGATCCAGGTGGCCACCACGCCCGAGGATGCCGCCCTGATCTCGACGATTTTTGACGAAGTGTGGTCGGTGCGGGCCATGGTTTCGCCTGAAATCATGGTTGCCGCATTGCACAACGGCGCCTACGGCTCGATCGCTTGGCGCGATGGTGCGCCAGTTGGGGCCGCATTTGCGCTTGTGGGGCTTCCGCTTGTCGGCCAAAGTGCACCCAATCTGCACTCACATGCAGCTGGCGTGGTTGCTACCGCAGCCAACGGGGGGATTGGTTATGCGCTCAAGTTGCATCAGTTTTCTTGGGCAAGAGAACACGGATTTGGCACGGTGACATGGACATTTGATCCACTCGTGCGAAGAAATGCGTGGTTCAACATCATCAAATTAGGCACACAAGTTTTGGGCTATCACCAGAATTTTTATGGGCAATTGGATGACGGCATCAACGCGGGTGAACAAAGCGACAGGTTGCTGGTGCGATGGGACATTGCCGAAAGGGTTGCTCCGCCGGCATCCAATTTTGTTGTAGCAACAGCCAGCGACATGCTGGTCGCAACCCCTGCGGATATTGAATTGCTCCGAAAAACCGACACGGCACAGGCTGCCAACTGGCGCCAGCAGCAGCGAGTCGCATTCGAAGCAGCCGAGAAAAACGGCATGAGTGTGGTGGGCCTCAATGAGGATTATTGCTATGTGCTGCGCAGCAATAAGGATGGTGTTTAATGAGCATCAAGCGAATTGAAATTGTTCGGGCCCACATCAACTTGGTTTCGCCGTTCAGAACTTCGTTCGGTACCGAGGTAGACCGTGAACTGTTGTATGTCCATGTAATTGGCGACGACGAAGAGGGTTGGGGCGAATGCGTTGCAATGGCCGCACCGCTGTATTCGTCGGAATACGTGGATGGTTGCGAGGAGGTAATCAAGCGGTATCTCATCCCGCTGGTAACACCCAACATCACCGCCCACGAGTTTGTGGTCGCCGCCGCCAGCATTAGGGGCAATTTCATGGCCAAGGCCGCAGTAGAGGCCGCGCTTTTGGATTATCAATTGCGCTGCACAAAGTTGTCTTTGGCGGGCTTTCTGGGTGCAACACAAACAAGGGTTGCGTCTGGTGTATCGGTTGGTATTCAGCCCGATATCGACACGTTGCTCAGCGTGGTTGATGGTTACCGCAATGACGGGTACGTGCGCATCAAGCTAAAGATCGAACCCGGTTTTGATATCGATCGTGTACGCGCAGTTCGCCAGGCGTTCGGTGATGAAATGTTGTTACAGGTAGATGCCAACGCGGCATACACCGTGGACGACGCGGCGCACTTGGCGCGGTTGGACGAATTCAATCTGTTATTAATCGAGCAACCACTTCCGGAAGAAGACATAGTTGGCCACGTGGAATTGAGTAAACGTGTAGCAACGCCGATTTGTTTGGATGAATCGATTACTTCGTACGACGTCGCTCGCGGGGCACTTGATATTGGCGCGTGTTCAATCATCAATATCAAGCCTGGTCGTGTAGGTGGCTACATGGAGTCGAAGCGAATTCACGATCTTTGTTATTCGCGCGGCGTGCAGGTGTGGTGCGGGGGAATGCTGGAAACCGGCATTGGGCGCGCCGCGAATCTTGCGCTTGCTGCACTGCCCGGGTTTACGCTTCCTGGCGACACCAGCGCATCCGACCGCTATTTCGTGCAAGACGTAACAGAACCGTTCGTATTGAAAGACGGGTACATCGACGTACCAAACACGGTGGGTATTGGTGTGCGACCATTGTCCGACGTATTACAAGCTATGACTAGTCGTGTAGACGACTATCGGATTGGTTGAAATGAGCAACGAGGAAATTCCCGAAACATGGATTGACTATCTCAGTCGAATTGATGTGCAGAAGCTTTCATTAAGTAACGACGAGATCCTTGAATCCGTCGAAGAAGGCCTTCGACTGCAAGGGTTGGGCGAGGCGGTTATCGAGCCCCGGGTTCATTTGGAACCAGGTGTTTCTCAAGGCCACTTCAATGTTTTGCGAGGGTCGCTTGGCGGGTCAATCGATATGGCTGGCGTCAAAGTTGTGGGGGACTTCGTCGACAACTATTTGGCTGGTCTTCCGAGCGAGCTGGCCCTACTCAACTTGATGGACCGTCGAACGGGTATGCCTAAAGCAGTTATCGACGCATCATTTCTCACCGATATGCGCACAGGCGCAATTACGGCTCTCGGCGCAAAACACTTGGCGCGCAAGAGGTCCAAAGTTTTGGGGCACATTGGCGCACGGGGGACTGCATATTGGAACGTGCGGCTGCTTGACCACTTATTTGATTTCGATGAGATTCGGGTGCACTCGCTTCGTCCCGAAAGCCGCGAGGCATTTGCAGCAAAACTCTCAAACGACCTCGGCAAACCTGTGCGAGCGACAACCGATTGGAAAAGTTGCGTTGAAGGCGCCGACATTGTTGTCGAGGCATCACGACTGCCAGCGCCCGAGGCAATGCTGCAGACGAAGTGGATTGGCCAAGGAGCATTCATTGTGCCGTACGGAACAATGAGTGCCGTTGAGATTGATTTGCTATCCAATATGAACAAAGTGGTGGTCGATGATTGGGGGCAGTGCAAGAGCGGCAAATTTGGTTCGCTTCGTGCGCACGTCGAAGCGGGGCTGTTGAGCGAATCAAATTTGCATGCCGAGCTTTGCGAAATTGTTGTCGGGAAAAAAGCTGGGCGAGAATCCGATGACGAGACAACGCTGCTCTGGCATCGTGGTTTGTCGCTTTCCGACATTGCGCTTGGTCACACGATGCTTGAAAAGGCCAAGAAGATGGGTGTTGGCCAGAAGTTGCGTTACGCGTGAAAATTGTCGTTGGAGATAAGCCTCTCGAGCTTGCCGAATTGATTGCATTGGGGAGTCTTGAAACCCAGATCGAGATTTCCCCTGCGGCGATTAAGCGGATTGCCGAGTCGAGAAAAATTGCCAATGAACACATGGATGGAAAGACTGCCGTCTACGGTCTGAATGTTGGCTTGGGTGCCAACGTGTCAATGGCGCTTGAGCGCGGATCGACTGCAGATTTTGAGAGATCGGTCATTGAGGGGCGAATGATCGGCATCGGCGAACCACTCCCAGATTCGGTAAGTCGGCGTGCACTAGCGATTCGCATCACAAACTTGTGCAACGGAAACTCGGCAGTTTCGCCACACGTTGTCGAACAGCTTGCAGAAATGTACAACAAAGGTCTAACCCCAATTGTTGCATCGCACGGGTCGGTCGGTTCGAGCGATCTTGGTCAATGCGCACAGTTATGCGCGGCTGCTCTCGGTATTGGAGACGTCTCATTTCGGGGAGCGCGAGTTTCTGCGCTCAGCGCGCTGAGCACAGTCAACTTGCAGCCGGTCGAGCTTGCGGCAAAAGATGCGCTTGGCCTACTGAACTCTGGATCGGTGACGCAGTCTGCCGCAGTTGAGGTAATCGCGGAGTTGGGTGTTGTCTTACATGCGGCGATACAGATTGCTGCTGCATCGTGCGAGGCCTATGGCGTAAACCCTGGGCCGTATCTACCAGAAGTTGTGGCAACAAAGTCTGTACCTGGCGGAGATGATGCAAGCCGATTGATCATGGAGTTGCTGCACGGTTCGTGGACGCTTGAAGATGGCGCGATTGATCAGGCTCAGCACGCGATTTCGTTTCGGACTCTCGTTCCCTTGATGGCGCTCGTGCGCACCCATTCGATAACGTTTACCGACTTGCTGTTGCAAGAGTGCAACTTGAGCAACGACAACCCAGTTGTGCTGCTTGAGAAACGACAGATCAGATCGTCCAGTAATTTTCAATCGCTTGCAGCGTCCGTGGCGGGGGAGGCACTGACGATTGCGCTTGCCCACTGGTCAAATGCGACGGCGAATCGAACGATCAGAATGGTCAACGGTTCAATAAAGGGAGTGCCGCGATACCTTGCGCCGCTTGAAGGACACAGTGTGGGATTTAATGCTCTGATGAAGTCGACGGTTGCGATGGCGACCAGGGTTCGATTCGAGGCGAATCCGGCAAGCCTCGACTTTTTTGCAATTTCCGAAAATGCAGAGGATGTCGCGTCGCAGTTTCCGCTTGTCGTGGAAAAGTTGGGCCGACAGATTGGCTGGTTACGACAGTTGGTTGCGATTGAAGCCTTAACTGCGCATCAATTGCTTTGCTTGCGTCCAGAACTTAAACGGGGCAAGGCTGCCAAAAGAGTTGTCGAGGTTGTCGGGAAGTACGTTCCCTTAATTGAGCACGATCAGCCGCTTGGGCATTTTGTTGACGCTGTGAGCAACAGCATTGTGCGTGGCGAACTGGCTAAGTCGTAGCGAAGGCTAGGCGTCCAACGAAATAATCACCGCTGTCTCTGGCTGGTGTTTCTTTTTTCCGAATCGGTCGGTGAACCACAAATACACTGAAAAAACTTTGTAGGTGAGCCCATATTTTTTAGCAATTGCGTCGCGCACAATTTCTGCCTCGCTGTTAAGCACAACCTTTGCGGTGCAGCGATACACGGGCGTTCCTTCTGCAACTTTCCCCTTTACGTCGCATTGCTGAATAGTTGCCCGATTGGTGTGCGCAAGTCGTTTGGCTTTGCCGGATTCGTTGTCGATGGTGAATCCGAAATCGTTTCCTAGAGGGGCGATCCAGACTGGGGTTGCAACTGGTGTGCCGTCACGGCGGTACGACACGAACGACACATATTTGGCGGAAGCAATCGGGTGGTTCATGAAAGCCTCAAATTTCGGTAGAAAGTTGTCGGGGAGGGGGGACTTGAACCCCCGGCCTCCTGGTCCCAAACCAGGCACGCTACCAACTGCGCCACTCCCCGGACTGCAACAGCCTAGCGAGATGATCTAACGATTGGACGCGAGCGACGTGACTACTTCAAGTAGTCGCTCAACATCGTTTGCAGAGACGTAACGGGTAACACCTGCACGAACCACGCCTCCAGATTCGGTGAGACCCAAATGGTCGACGGCTTCTACGGCGTACGAACTTCCAGACCACACTGCAATTCGAGCCTGAGCAAGCACTTGGGCGACGTGATCGGGACGGTGGCCTTGAATCGTAAACGAAACTGTTGGCACACGACCTTCGAGAGTTGGACGCCCCCACACTTTGACTCCATCAATGTTTTGCAAACCATTAAGCAACGGAAGAAAAACACCGTTTTCATAGGACTCAACTTTGTTCATGTCCTCTTCAAGCAAAAAGCGCGCGGCGGCTTCCACCGCTGCAATACCTTCGAAGTTGGGTGTTCCTGTCTCGAAACGACTCGGGCCGATGTTTTTGGCAGGACGTACTTTTGCAACGGGCAGCGAATTGAGTAATTCTGGCTCTACGCACAGAACACCCGCATGCGGGCCGTACCACTTATAGGGGGAAGTTGCGAGAACGTCGCAGCCCATCTTCCCGATATCTATTTGACGGTGCACTGCGAGGTGCACTGCGTCTACAAAAACACGGGCGCCTACGTTGTGCGCCGCATCAATGATTGGTTTGAGGTTTGGCGAGGTACCCAACAAGTTTGAGGCGCCAGTGATTGCAACCCACTTGGTGTTGGGCGTGATGAGCGCAATCATTGCGTCGGTATCAAGTTCGAAAGTGTTGGTGTTGAATGGGGCAAGTACGTGTTCTGCACCAGATAGTTCGCAGGCAATTCTCCAAGGAGAAACATTCGCGTCGTGATCGAGCTTGGTGCCGACGACTCGGTCACCAGGCTTCAGTGTCCGCGCAATGGCACGCGTCAAGGCCATGGTCATCGTGGTCATGTTTGCGCCCAAGCAAATACCCTCAGGGTCGGCGCCGAATAATGTGCCCAACACTCCGCGTGTGCGTTCAAGCAGTGCATCGCATTCGTTTGCTGCGGCGAAGTATCCACCGGTGTTGGCGTTGATACCACTGCTGGCGAATTCGGTCATCGCGCGAATTGCAGAGTCGACCATTTGCGTTCCGGCCGGGCCGTCAAAGCGAGCCCAGCCTCCGGCCAAGCCGGGGAAGCGATGCTGGATATCGACCGAAGATGACATGGTCAACGACAGCTCGATTAAGGCTTGCGCTTGTTGGCGCGGGCAAGACGTTTGGCGGTCTTGCCAACGGGCGCAATGTTGCGTTGGTCGAGATCGCCAACTTCGGTGCCGTCTGCAAACCGCACGCGGTATCGAAGCCAATTGAAACCGTTGGCCAAGATGACTTTGCCCTCAGAACCAACCGCCACGCCCTGTATCTCGGCTGTGGTCACAACGGTGTCGCCTGCGCGCAGGCTGATTTGGTCGGCATGGGGGGATGCCAATGCATGAGGTTTCCACGAGGCTGTCACGAAAGCAAAGGGTACACTTTGCGCCCTGTGAAAAGCATCATTGAGACCCTCGAGGGCAACAAAGTCAAACTGTCAGTAGAAGTGGACGAGGTCGAATTCGACAAAAATATCGACCAGGCATTCCGCAAAATCGCCAAGGAAGTGCGCATACCAGGCTTCCGCCAGGGCAAAGCCCCGCGCAAATTGCTCGAGGCCCAAATTGGTCTTGGCGCTGCACGATCACAGGCCATTCAAGACGCAATCCCCGAGTATCTGTCGTTGGCAGTTCGCGAACACAATGTAGATCTCATCGCCACGCCCCAGATCGAAGTGACGAAGGGCGAAGAAGAAGGCGTTGTCGGTTTCGACGCAACCTGCGAAATTCGACCAGTCATCACTGTGCCTGGATACAACGGTCTACGCATTGAACTTCCTGCTCTCGCTGTAAGCGACTCTGAAGTTTCCGATGCCATGAACTCCGAGCGCGCAAGACACGGCACTCTCTCCGACGTGAGTCGTGCCATTGCTCTTGGCGATCACGTCACTCTCGACCTCAGTGGTACACGTGAGGGCAACCCCGTGCCAGGCCTCAATGTTGAGGACTGGCTTTACGAAGTTGGCAAGAAATGGGTTTCGCCAAAATTCGATGACATGTTGATTGGTGCCGAAGTGGGCACAAAGGTGGAGTATTCGGAAGCCCCCAATGGCACAACCGATGTTGCCGAAATGACAGTGGTTGTTAAAAAGGTTCAAGAGATGGTGCTGCAAGAACTGACGGACGAGTGGGTGTCCGAGCACGTCGCCGAATTTGAGACACAACAAGCATGGAAGAATTCGCTTCGCGAACGCATGGAAAGCATGAAACTCAATCAGACGAGAGGCGTCTTCGTCGAGCGAACCACTGCAGCCCTTGCAGAGTTAGTCACGATCGATGCCCCTGAATCGATGGTAGGCAGCGATTTGCAGGCCCGTGTGCGCAATACGGTCGAACAGTTTCAAGCTCAAGGCATCCAAATTGATCAGTGGCTCTCTGCTACTGGTCAAAGCACCGAGGCATTTATCGAGTCAATGCGCGGCGAGTCTGTCAAAGCAGTGAAAGTGGATTTGGCGCTGCGTGCAGTTGCTGAGGCTCAGAATATTTCGGCGGACGACGACGAAGTAGACATTGAGCTCAATCGCATTGCAACTCAGGCCGGACGCAAAGTCGCACAAGTCCGCAAGGTCTACGAGCAGAACGATGCGCTGGGCGAGTTGGTTGCCCAAATTCGCAAATCCAAAGCTGTCGACTGGCTGCTGCGAAACTCCACCCTTGTCGACCCGGACGGAAACCCCATCAGCGCCGACACGCTGTTTGGTGAGGAAGACGGGTCAAACGGAGATGACGCCGAATAACGGGTAGCCACAACTACTATCGGTAGTCGAACCTTTACCCCAAGGAGACGGCGATTATGAGCCCAAATGTTTTGAGGAACTATTACGTTCCTAATGTCACCGAGCAGACAAGCCGTGGCGAGCGCGTTTCCGACTTGTACAGCCGTCTGTTGAAAGAAAACATCATCTTCTTGGGTACGCCGATTGATGACACCATCGCAAATCTCATCTGCGCTCAGTTGATTCACCTTGAAAGCGAAAACCCCGACAAGGACATCAACATTTATATCAATAGCCCTGGTGGCGACATCACGGCGCTGTTCGCGATTTACGACACGATGCAATTCATCAAGAACGACATCGCGACCATCTGTCTTGGTCAGGCCGCTTCGGCGGCAGCAGTGTTGTTGGCAGCTGGAACCAAGGGCAAGCGTTTGGCACTTCCGCACGCACGCGTGTTATTGCATCAGCCATACGGTCAAGTTGGCTATTCGCAGGTCACCGACCTCGAACTTGCCGCCCGCGAAATTTTGCGGATGCGCGAACTACTTGAAGGAATTTTGTCCAAGCACACCGGCCAGACTGTGGAGCGAGTGCACGCAGATACCGATCGCGACTTCACGTTGGAAGCAGCAGCGGCCCTTGAGTACGGCGTGATTGACGAAATCATTACCGAGCGCTCGATGACCGACCGCTCCGGCCCAATTCGCTGATCGGATATTCATGGCAAAATTTGGAGATAGTGCCGAACTGGTGAAGTGTTCTTTCTGCGGCAAATCGCAGAAGGCTGTGAAGAAACTGATTGCCGGCCCAGGTGTGTACATCTGTGATGAATGCATTGAGCTGTGCAATGAGATTATCGACGAGGAATTTGCGCAGGCAGCCGAAGTGGGAATGGAAGCGCTTCCAATCCCGCGAGACATACGCGCATTTCTCGATGAGTATGTCGTTGGTCAAGATCAGGCGAAGAAAGTTCTCGCCGTTGCGGTGTTCAATCACTATCGCCGAATTAGCCATAAAGCGACAAACACGAAGCAGCGCGATGAAGTGGAACTGCAAAAGAGCAACATCTTGCTGCTTGGCCCAACCGGTTGCGGCAAAACGCACATGGCGCAGACACTGGCCAGGCTCCTCAACGTTCCGTTTGCTATTGCCGATGCAACAGCGCTAACCGAAGCCGGATACGTGGGCGAAGATGTCGAGAACATTTTGCTGAAATTGCTCCAAGCCGCCGACTTCGACGTGGCGCGCGCAGAGTCGGGAATTGTGTACATCGACGAAATCGACAAAGTGGCGCGTAAGAGCGAGAATCCATCAATCACTCGGGACGTTTCGGGTGAAGGCGTGCAACAGGCACTGCTCAAAATTCTTGAAGGCACCGTTGCCTCTGTACCGCCACAGGGCGGACGCAAACACCCACATCAAGAGTTCATTCAGATCGACACCACCAACGTGCTGTTTATCGTTGGCGGGGCCTTTGCTGGGCTCGACCAAATAATCGAGCAGCGCATTGGCCACAAGGGAATTGGGTTCCACGCCGATGTTCGATCGAAGAAGGAAAAAGACCCTGGCCAACTGTTCGCTCAGGTGTTGCCAGAGGACTTGTTGAAGTTTGGAATGATCCCCGAGTTTGTCGGCCGATTGCCGATGATCGGTGCGGTGCACAGCCTCGACAAGGAAGCCTTAATTCAAATCTTGACCGAGCCCAAAAATGCTTTATTGAAGCAGTATCAAAAGTTCTTCGAGTTTGAGGATGTCGAACTTGACGTAACGCCCGCTGCGCTTGATGCAATCGCCGATCAGGCACTTACTCGCGGCACAGGTGCTCGCGGTTTGCGAGCAATTCTCGAAGAGGTACTGCTCAACACCATGTACGAGTTACCAGGACGCACCGACATCGAACGCGTGGTCGTCGATGTTGACGCGGTGGTCGAAAAGGCCAGCCCAACTTTGGTGCCTCGCACGGCTCGTGTTGCTCGTCAACGCCGCGCAGCCTCTTAGCCCGTAGCCTCGTTCACATGAATTACGAGGAGGCGCTTCGCTATCTCGACGAACACGCCAGTTACGAAAAAACTGGTCGAGTCGAGTCGCCTTCGCTCGACAATATTTCTCGGTTCATGGATTTGATGGCCAACCCGCAACTCAACTACCCGGTTATTCACGTAACTGGTACCAATGGCAAAGGTTCGACGACGCAAATCATTACCAAATTGCTGATGGCGCATGGCCTTCAGGTTGGCACTTATACAAGCCCTCATTTGGAAGCGCTGACCGAACGCATCACTCGTGATGGAGAACAAATTGATCAACAAGAGTTTGCCGACTGCGTTGCTGCGATAGCCGACATTGAGGTTCTGGCCGGGGTGCGACCCTCATATTTCGACATCATGACTGCGGCTGCATTTCGTTATTTCGCCGACAGCGCAGTAGATGTTGCTGTTGTGGAAGTTGGAATGCTTGGTCGCTGGGACGCAACCAATGTTGTTAAATCCGATGTTGCAGTGATCACCAACATTGCGCTTGATCACATGGAATTTGCGGGTCCGACGCTTCAACACATTGCGCACGAAAAGGTTGGCATCTCAAAAGCCAATAGCTCACTCGTAATTGGTGATGAGAACCCCGACTTGTTTTCGATCTGGAATGAGTCTCTTCACGCAAAATTGATTCGTCGTGGCGAAGATTTCGAGTGCGTGGAAAATCAGTTGGCAGTGGGTGGGCGTTCGCTCAGTGTTCGTACTTCGCGAGCCACGTACAGTGACATACATTTGCCGCTTCATGGCATGCACCAGGGGAGCAACGCCTCAATAGCGCTTGCTGCAGTGGAAGAGTTTTTCGATGCTGCACTGAATATCGAGATTGTGCGGGAAGGTTTCTCCGCGGTTGCTATGCCGGGAAGGTTCGAAGTTCTTGGTCGTCAACCACTTGTTGTCGTTGACGGTGCGCATAACCCGGCGGGGGCCGATGTCTGTGCCGAAGTTTTTTTCGATGACTTCAGTCCGGAAGGTAAACGCATTCTTGTAGTTGGCACGTTGAAAGGTCGCGATCCAGAGCAGCTACTTTCAGCACTTCGTGTTGACGAATTTGACGCTGTGATTTGTTGTACTGCACCTACCGCTCGCGGGCTTTCGGCAAACGAACTTGGGGGAGTGGCCCGCCAAATGGGATGCGATGAAGTTGTGATCTGCGACACCGTCGAAAATGCCTGCGAAAAAGCAATAAACATGGCAACAGAGGAAGATGCGGTATTGGTTGCGGGATCGTTGTATGTAGTGGGTAGTGCGCGAACGCTCTTGCGCCGTATCCTGTAGCCATGAGCAATCGCACCCTTGTCCTGTTAAAGCCCGATGCAGTAGAGCGTCAACTAGTCGGAGGAATCCTGTCGCGTTTTGAAACAAAGGGCTTGAAGCTCGTTGCTATTGAGCTTCGAACACTCGACGCCGCAATTCTTGAGCGCCATTACGAGGAGCACAAGGGCAAAGGTTTCTACGCCGAACTGGTTGCTTTTATGTCGCGCGGTCCAGTTGTTGCACTTGTCGTTGAAGGCCCAGAAGACACATGGGAAATCGTTCGTTCGATGATGGGCGCGACCAATCCACGCGCTGCAGCACCAGGAACTATCCGCGGCGACTACGGAACACTGTTCACCGAGAATCTTGTACATGGCAGCGACTCTGCAGCATCTGCGGCCCGAGAAATTGGTATTTTCTTCCCACATCTGTAGACCAGCACTGCATATAAGCATTGCCGCCCACTTCGGTCGAGGCTCGATCGGTAGGATTTAGGAAACTTCTGCAACATATCTGCCGTGCTTATCTCGGCCGGTTGCATAACCAATATAAGGAGACCAGTTAGATGGCAGGTGGAGGCTCACTTTCGCTAGGGCGCGATATCGCAATCGACCTGGGCACCGCCAACACTCTGGTGTTCGTTAAGGGCGAGGGCGTTGTGCTCAACGAGCCGTCAACTGTTGCGGTAGATAACAAGACCGGTCAATTGGTCGCGGTTGGTTTTGAGGCAAAACGGATGTGGGGTCGTGCTCCACAAAACATCCGACTCGTTCGCCCCCTGAAAGATGGTGTGATTGCCGACTTCGACGTTTGTGAAAAGATGCTCCGTTTCTTTATTCAAAAGGTGCACACAAGCCGCTGGAACAAACCGCGAATGATCATCTGTGTACCGTCGGAGATTACGGGCGTGGAGCGTCGAGCAGTTCAGGATGCGGCCGAGTTCGCTGGCGCACGCCGGCCCGTGTACATCATTGAAGAGCCGATGGCGGCCGCTATCGGTGCGGGGCTTCCCGTGCACTTGCCGAGCGCGAACCTCATTGTTGATATTGGTGGTGGCACCACGGAAGTTGCAGTTATCTCGATGGGGGGAATTGTCACTGCTCATTCCGCCCGTGTTGCAGGTGACGAATTGAACGAAGCAATCCAGGAAATGTTCAGAAGCGAATTTGCGCTTGACATCGGCGAAAATACCGCCGAGGAAGTGAAGTTACAGCTTGGGTCTGCATGGCCACTTGAAGAGGAACTTACTGCCGACGTGGGCGGTCGTGACATTGCAACCGGCCTTCCGCGCACACAAGTGGTGACTAGCGAAGAGGTTCGCGCTGCGCTTGATGCTTCCGTGAGCACGATCGTAGAAGCTATTAAAACCACCCTCGAGCGAACACCGCCCGAACTTGCCGCCGACATTATTAGTCACGGACTTGTACTCTCGGGTGGCGGTGCGCTGTTGGCTGGATTGCCCGAACGCGTCACGCATGAAACGGGCATTCACGCATATCTCGCACCTGAGCCCTTGTACTCGGTGGTGCTTGGTTGTGGTCTTACGCTCGACAACATCGAAGCAATGAAGGGGCTTACGTCGCAGTCCTACTTTGAGTAGGTCGACGGGAGGCATGTCGTGGCAGTGATTTCACCGCAGCGTCGCAGGGCCATAGCGCTTCTTGCCTTAACGTCGATCATTTTTGTCACGCTCGACTTGCAACAAAGTGGGTCTACATCGTCAGTGCGTTCAGTCTTCGGCGTGCTGTTTAGGCCGGTGGAAGGAGTTGCCAACGTCGTTACTCGTCCTGTTTCGAATGCGTGGAACGGAATTACCGATTACAACGACGTGACAGCCGAGAACAGATTGCTGCGAGAAAAGATTGCACAGCAAGAGGGTGCCTCCGTTGCTGCCGCCGCTTCGGTGCGATTGTCTCAAGAACTACTCGCACTCAATGGGTTGCCAACATTGGCAGGGATCAACTCGGTGAGCGCGCAAGTAATTGGTGATTCACCTTCAAATTTTGCGCAAAGCGTAGAAATAAACCAGGGAAGCGAGAGCGGTATCAAAGTTGGAATGCCGGTGCTCAACGCAGCGGGGCTGGTTGGCAAGGTGACAAAAGTGTTTTCCGACCGTGCTGTGATCATGCTGATCACCGACCCTGAATACGCGCTTTCGGTGAAGGTCGTCAACACTCCTAAAACAACTGCGTCCACGGCCGCAGACCCAGAAGCGGTATCGGTTGAAACCACGACGACGGTACCGATCACAACGGTTCCCGTCGCTACGACTAGCAAGATCCCCGGGTTCACTCCTGGCTCGACATTACCCACAGCGGTGATCACTGCGCCTAATGCGACGGTGGCCGTTCCTTCGTTGACTATTCCTGCGGGCAGTTCGTTGGCCGTTCGCGAAACCGGTGTGTTGGAGGGCCGTGGGCCATCACGAACGCCGATTGTTCGGTTCATTGATACCGAACAGCGCTTCGGAGAAATCCAATTGGGTTCTCCAATCGTGTCGGCTGGAGGCTCGCTCAGTTTGGCGCCACCAGACATTGTTGTTGGAACCGTGACACGAGTGAATAAGCGGCTTGGCACGGCTGGGCCGGTCTTAGAAATTGGTTTAGTTGCCGATCTCAGCAACCTTTCGTTTGTTCGCATCTTGCTCTACCAGCCAATAACAGAGCAGCGAGCACCATGAGCCTGCGGCTATTACGCATTATGGCCAGCAGGTGGACTCGGCTCGTGCTGGTTGGGCTCGTTTTTCTAGGTATTCAGACAACTATTTTGAATGAGATGCGCCCATTTGGGGTGATGGTGCAATTGATGTTGTTGATTGGTGTTACCGCGGGTGCGATCTACGGACCGGAGGTGGGTGCGCTGACGGGTCTCATCGTGGGGCTGATGTACGACTGTGTTTTAACTACTCCTCTCGGGCTTGCATCCTTGGTCGTAGGAGGGGTGGGTTTCGGCGCGGGTCTATTGCCATTCTTCGTTCGCGACCCAAGCTGGTGGAATCGCGCAATAGTCATTGCATTTTTTAGCGCAATAGGCGAGATCTTGTTTCCTATTGCTCAGGGGATGACCGGCTTGGGTGGTTGGGTGCAACCGCGAATGTTTGTAGTTGCACTTATTGTCGGTTTGGTCAATCTGTTTCTCGCTCCGGTAGTTACGCCGATAATTCGCTGGACGCTCAAGCAAACGATGATCGGTTAATCGTTGATGGCTGCTAATAATCAATCTAAACGTTTGGTGTCCGTAGCGATAGCGGCTGTCATTCTGATGACAGGTTTATCCACTCGAATGTGGTTCTTGCAGACAGTCAAGGCCGAAGAAAACGAAGAAATTGTTGTTGCTGTGCGCACCCGAACTATTCGCTTGCTCCCGGAACGCGGACGAATCATCGATGCGGAAGGCCGAGTCATAGCTGACAACAAGCGCATCTTGACGGCGACAATCGACAGAGAGGTGATTAAAGATCCGGAAGATCGTTTAGAAATGTTTCGACGGCTTTCGGGCCCGTTGCAAATGCCCGTCGAGACATTATTTAAGCGGTACGAAGACAAACGATTTGGTCCACTCGAGGCGCTGCCCTTGAAAGAAGATATTTCGGAAGAGGTTGCGCTGTTTCTTCGTGAGCGCTCCGAGGATTATCCAGGCATGTATGTGCGCGAAGAATGGAAGCGCAACTACCCGTATGGCGCTATTGGCAGTCACATCATCGGTTACATGGGCGCCATTTCCGAGAAGAACCTTGCCTACTATCGCTCGATTGACTACGACCCTAACGAACGCGTCGGAGGTTATGGCTTGGAGCAGTCGTACGAGCAAATACTTCGCGGTACGCCTGGGTATGTTCGATACGAAGTGAATGCGCAAGGCAAACTGCTGCGCTTGATTGAGCGCGTCGAGCCAATCATTGGTAACGATCTTGAGCTATCGATGGACATCGCGATTCAACAGTTCGCAGAGCAGGCATTAGAAACTCAGTTGGTACTTCGACGCCGTGTAGAGGCTGGCAATATTCGCCTCGAGGATGGCACGATCGACCCACAGTTTCCCGATCCGGTGATGTATAAAGCGCCGGCTGGCTCGGTGGTTTTATTGAACCACGACACGGGGCAAGTTATTGCAATGGCTTCTTATCCACGTTTTGATTCGCGGTGGTTTAATGCAGGAATAACCAAGGAAAAGTTTGCAGAAATTTTCCCGCAAACAGAGGACCCAGACTTGTCGATCCTTGTTAATCGCGCTGTTTCAGGTCGGTACAACTTAGGTTCAACATTCAAACCTTTTGTTGCCTATGCGGCGTTGAACACAGGTCAATTGCCAGGTGGGTCGTCGTACGTCTATGACGACAATGGCACGTACACGCTTGAGAGCATTCCGAAAGACCGCTGCCAAGATGGCGTGAAATGCGTTTTTCGTAATGCGGTTTGTCGTTCGACTGGTGCCCCATGTCGATACGGGCCGGTTTCTTTGGATGACGCACTTGCTGTTTCGAGCGATTCCTTCTTTTACAAAATTGGTGAACAGATATTGACAGAGCGTGGGTACAAACCAATCCTGGAGGAGCAGGTGCGTCTGTTTGGTTTTGGTTCGCCAACAAATATCGATTTGCCCTACGAATATGCCGGAACCATTCCAAGTAAGGCTTTGAAGAAGCGAATGGCAGATATTGGTGCGATATCGGAGGAGTCCGGCAGGGCATACTACGTTGGAGATCAAATTCTGTTTTCAATTGGGCAGGGGTTGCTCTCTGCAACGCCGATTCAGGTTGCGAGTGCATACGGGGTGCTTGGCAATGGAGGAAAGTTAGTGCAGCCGCATATTGTGAAGACTGTTCTTGCTCCGGGCACGCCAGACAGCACCCCTGGCTTTGCCAACATGTCGCAATCTTTTGTCGTTGAACGATTCGATGACCGTGAACCGATTAGAACGCTTGATATGACGGGTGATCGCCTGAAGCCAATTGTCGATGGTCTTACTCGAGTCATTACTGGTCCTGGTGTAACCAGTCGTCAGTATCACAAGACAACTGGAGAGTTGTTGTTTAAGGGCTACCCATATGGAGTGCTTCCGATAGCCGGCAAAACCGGAACAGCCCAGGGGCTTGGCAACCTGCCATGGAATGACTCGTCTGCATTCGGCGCATTCAGTCTCGACCCAACTCAGCCGTATTCAGCTTTCGCGTATTTGGAAAAAGCGGGTTACGGCTCTCAGGCGGCAGCGCCAGTCGTGAAATGTATTTTCATGGCCATGTCAGGTAAATACAAAGTGGATCCTGTTGTGGCAGCCGACCCACTGAATATCAATAGCAGTGTTGCCGCACCGCCAACTTATTTGCGCAATCCAACGTGTTTGTCAGGTGGCCGATCGGACAATCGCGACTAATGAAGGTGCTCGACGGCGTACTGCGCCCATTCAAAAAACAGCGTCCAACTAACGCTGGACTGAATAACAGTTACGCCGACCCGGTTCGTAACATTGACTGGATTCTGATGTCGGCTATGGCTGTACAAGCCGTCATCGGGTTGTTCACTGTTTATTCTGCAACCCATTTGCGTCTCATTGACCAGCGCTTTGATCCTTTTGTGTATACGCAACGACAGGTGTTGTTCGTTATCGCCGGAATCGCTGTGCTTTCTATCGTCATGGCGCTTGGCCACGATTGGTTTCGCACGCAAAGCGGCGTGTTGTACGGCGGCGTAATCGTTCTGTTGATCTTGGTTCTGGCAACGGGTGCCGTCACCGGTGGTGCCCGACTTGCTTTCGACCTAGGCCCAATTTCGCTGCAACCCGCCGAGTTTGCGAAGCCGGTTATTTTGGTGTTGATTGCCAGTTATCTCAGCGAATCTGCCATTGACGGAATTGATTGGCACCATTTTGTGATGTCGTTGTACATGGTGTTGGCTCCGTGTGCGCTGATCTTGTTGCAGCCTGACCTGGGTTCTGCCTCGGTTATCTTGGCCGGTGTCGCGGGTGTGTTGTATGTAGGCCAAGCACGCCGAAGGTATTTGCTACTGATCGCGGCTATGTCGGTTGGGTCTGTTGCTGCATCGATTGTTGCGGTGCCAAGCCTTAGGTATCAGTTGCGTCGATTTGATGCATGGTTCAATCAGAACTCGTTCGACAAAGATCTGGAACAGATCGTGTTGCAGGTGCGTTTCGCCAAACGTGCAGTTTCCACGGGGGGAGTCTTTGGCAAGGGCTATCTCAACGGGCCGCTCACCAACGGAAAATACATTCCCGTGCAATTCACCGACTTCCCTTTTTCTGCCATCGGCGAGCAATTTGGGATGATCGGTGGCGGAGTAGTGATTGCGCTGTTCTGCGTCATCTTGTGGAGAATTTGGCGTATTGCGCGGATGGCTAGAGACCGTTACGGATTCTTTTTGGCCACTGGAGTATTCACGATGGTGTTGTGGCAGGTCTTTCAGAATATTGGTATGACGTTGGGGGTCACCCCCGTGAGCGGCCTTCCATTGCCTTTCATCTCTTATGGTGGGTCTCACCTGGTATCCACCGCTGTGTTGTTGGGGCTGGTCCAGAGCATCCATATGCGCCGCCTGCAATAAGGGCAGCCGTAAAAACTGCTCAGAAAGCCGAGTTCCTCCATGGGCAGGGGGATATCCTGAGAGCCAGGAAGGGCATTGGGCCCCTCCAAAGGTCGTACACGCGATAGCGATTCGGGCAGCGGGGAAACCTGCAGTCGGTAGCGCTGGACCGCGACGATAGTGCATGTGGTGGGCAGCGTTGCCGCCTCGGATGCACTATCCAAGTAAGGAAACGAGCAAGCACATGAGTGAAATGAGCGCAGGGGCATCTGTCCCCGAGCAGCCAAAAGGTGCGGCGTCTGGCGAGCAGCAAAATGGCGCCCAAGTCCCTGGCGGCCCCAAGAAGCGTCGTCGTGGTCGTCGAGGTGGGCGTAACCGCAACCGCACGCGCACAGGTGGCACCAACCCAGCCGCCACAACCGACGACTCCACCCAAGCAGCGCCGCGTGTAGCGAGGGCACCAAAGCCGGCAACATCGGAGATGGAGCTTCCCGATCCTCCCCGCGAAGGCAAAATGGCCAGCCCCGAGGCTTTCAACGATGCACTTGTTCGCAAGCCGCAAATTGGAGACACTCGACCGGCCCCAGCAGCCGCGCTTGTTAAGCCAGTGGCTGGCGCTGCAAACAGTCAGCGAAGCGAAAGTTCTGAGGACAAACCGCGAAGCAAGAACCGCCGTGGCGGAAAGCGCGGCGGACGAAGCCGCCGAGGCCGAACACAGCGAAGCGACGACGCATCAAGCACTGTTGTCGGCACTGATGCCGAGTTGATCGAGCGCCGACGCGGCAAGGAGCGCAACGGTAAAGCCGTTGGTCGCTACCTGATGTGCGTGCAGGTGAGTGGCGATCTCACACAGGTTGCAGTGCTCGAAGGTCGCAGTCTTATCGAGCATTATGTTTCGCGCCCCGCTGATGACGACTCGCAAATTCACGGCAATATTTACTTGGGTCGAGTGCAAAACGTTCTGCCGGGCATGGAAGCCGCGTTTGTCGATATCGGAACGCAGAAGAACGCTGTGCTGTACCGCGGTGATGTGCAGTTTGATAAGGAAGACGTTGTCGAGCAGGGCCCAGACCCGCGCATCGAGCAGGTATTAAAAGCGCGCCAGATGATTCTGTGCCAGGTCACAAAGAATCCGATCGGCGCTAAAGGCGGCCGCCTGACTCAGGAAGTTTCGCTGCCAGGCCGATTCGTTGTTCTCATTCCAGATTCGCGCACCTACGGAATTTCTAAACGACTTCCAGAAGGCGAGCGACGTCGTTTGCGGGGCATTCTCGATCGCATCAAGCCAGAACAGCACGGAATCATCGTTCGAACTGCGGCAGAAAACGCAACCGAGCACGAACTCACCACAGACCTCACACGTTTAATTGAGCAATGGGATTCAATTCGCAAACAGGCAGAGAAGGCTTCCACGCCATCGTTGTTGTATCGCGAGCCGCCATTGGCAGTGCGCGTTATCCGCGAAGAGTTCAGCAGCGACTACCGCGGCATCGTTATCGACGATGCACAGTTGTATGCCGAGGTACGCGATTACATCTCCGCTTTTAACCCAGAATTTGCCGATCGCGTAGAGCTGTTTGATGCGGCCAAAGAAGGCCTGCCATTGTTCGAGCAGTATCGCGTTCACGAACAACTGCGAAAGGCTTTAGACAAGAAAGTTTGGCTGCCAAGCGGTGGTTCGCTGATTATTGAGCACACCGAAGCGCTCAGCGTGATCGACGTGAATACCGGAAAGAACGTCGGAAAGTCGAACCTTGAAGAGACCGTGTTTCACAACAATCTCGAAGCCGCCGAAGAAATTGCACGTCAGTTGCGCCTTCGGGATATTGGCGGAATCATCGTCATCGACTTCATCGACATGGAAATTCGCGAGAATCGCCGCAAAGTGCTTGAAGCCTTCAAGAGTGCGCTATCGCGCGACAAGACGCGCACCCAGGTGTTCGACATCTCCGAGCTCGGATTGGTCGAAATGACCCGTAAACGCATTGGTGAGGGCTTATTGACCAATTTCGCAGAGGCTTGTGCGGCATGCGAGGGTCGCGGAGTGCTCATCGACATGTCAATGCTTGATTAGGTCATTTTTCAAATAAATTCAGTAACAACTTGTCGTCTGGCTGGTTGGAGAGCCCATAGGGCGAAGGGTAGAGTAAGGACTCGTTATGTACGCAGTTATCGCAACCGGAGGCAAACAAGAAAAGGTCGCCCAGGGCCAACAGGTCCAGGTCGAGCTTCTTGGCGCCCAAGAAGGCACCGTGGTGAAGTTCACCCCAGTGCTTCTCGTCGACGGCACAACCGTCCTTTCCACGCCAGCCGAATTGGCTAAGGCAACCGTTACTGCAACCATCATCGGTCAGGCTGCAGGCCCAAAGATCGATGGCTTTACATACAAGCGTCGTACAAACCAGCGTCGTCGTTTCGGACACCGCCAAAAGTATTCGGTGATTGAAATCACCAGCATCGCGAAAGGCTGATCTCATGTCAAAAACCAAGGGTGGCGGTTCTACACGCAACGGTCGCGATTCAAACGCGCAACGACTCGGAGTAAAGGTATTTGACGGAACGGTCATTACCGCTGGAACAATTCTCATTCGTCAGCGTGGCACCAAGGTGCATCCTGGCAACAACGTTGGCATTGGCAAAGACGACACACTGTTCGCTCTTGCAGCCGGCAGCGTGAAGTTTGGCGAGCGACGCGGTCGTCGCGTCGTCGACGTTCTTCCAACCAACTAATTGCACCTGCAGCCTTTGCTGCGAGAAGTGATCTAGTTCGTATCTATTCCTTGGGGCAGTCGCTCTGCGCCCCAGCCCAGAAGCATCGAACCTTGTCTGCATGCAAAACGATCGGTCATACCTCCAACGTAGGCAACTGCGTCATGCAGCGCCTCGTCGCTGTTGGCCATTGGAATGTTGCTGGATTGGGATTGTTCGGTGAACATGTCTTGCGGTCGTGCACGGTAGTGCTCGACGAGCGCGCGCAGTAAGTCGATGACGGACTTGGCTTGATTGCGTGAAGCGTCGCGCATGTAAATGTTGTCGTAGTTGAAACGACGAAACTCGGCAAGCGCCTCTGCAGTCAGCGACTCCATGCCGATACGACCTGTTTGAGCGCTTGCTCTAATCATGGACGTGATGAATGCGCGAAGTTGGCTGGAACGAGTCAAGCCGCATTGTGTAGCGACTATCTCGGGCAGTTGTTGTGGCGAAACAATGCCGGCCGCAACTGCATCTTCGAAGTCGTGGCAGACATATGCAATGCGATCCGCCCACGAAACCACTTCGCCTTCTGGTGTCATTGGTGCCGGGCGCGACCAAGAATGATTGCGGATGCCGTCTAGTGTTTCGACGCACAAGTTGAGTGGAACAAGCGTGACGTCGGCGCCCCAGAGCGCGTGGTCGAAGCCGTGTGCGACAAATGGCGAGAGTGCGTCCTCGCTGGCATGACCACCGGGCCCGTGCCCGCAATCGTGCCCAAGTGCAATTGCCTCGGTAAGCACAGTGTTGAGCCCGAGTGCGCGCGAAACAGCAACCGCTACTTGTGCAACTTCAAGAGCGTGAGTGAGTCGGGTGCGTTGATGATCCTGAGGGAAGACAAATACCTGAGTCTTTCCGGCGAGTCGGCGGAAGGCAGATGCATGGAGGATTCGGTCGCGGTCGCGTTCGAAACAAGTGCGATAGTCGTCGGCCTCTTCGGTGATTGCCCGATTTCCCGCACCAAGTGCGCGAGTTGCTAATGGCGCAAGTTGTGCGTCTTCACGTGCCTCACGCTCGGCGCGCGACACGATGCTGGTGGAACCAGCGCCGGCCCAAGAATCGGCGTGAGCGAAGATAATTCCGTCTGGTGAGTGAAAGCCATGCATTGTGCTGGCCCACGAATGGGCGCGAGACCCTGATGGGTCCTGAGGCTGTGCAGACTTATTGACCTCATTCATAATCTCCACGATACGAGCAGGGTGTAGCAGTAGCCTAGAAAGCCCCTATGAGTGCATTTGTCGACGAAGCCCAACTCAACGTTCGCGGAGGCGACGGTGGTGCAGGCTGTGTCAGCTTCCGCAGAGAGGGCCCAGTTGCATTTGGTGGCCCAAACGGTGGCGACGGCGGTGACGGCGGTTCGGTGTGGCTTGAGGCCGATCACAATGTGGCGTCGTTGCTGGCCTTTCGCGACCATCCCCACCGTCGAGCAGGCGACGGCGTGCATGGAATGGGTAAGGATTTGCATGGTCGTCGCGGCCAAGAAATGGTGATCAAGGTTCCCGAAGGAACCGTGGTTCGCGACATGTACACGGGCGAGATTCTTGCCGACCTTCCAGAGCACGGCGCCCGTTTCTGCGCCGCACACGGCGGACAGGGCGGACGAGGCAATGCGCGTTTCTTGTCTAATCGTCGCAGGGCGCCAAAGTTCGCCGAACAGGGTGAGCACGGAAAAGCGCGTTGGTTGAAGTTGGAACTCAAATTGATGGCCGACGTTGCACTTGTGGGTTTTCCAAATGCCGGAAAGTCGACATTCATCAGCACGGTCTCGGCCGCAAAGCCAAAGATTGCTAACTATCCGTTTACAACGCTCGAGCCACATCTGGGTGTTGTCAAGCTTGACGCAACGACCGAGTTCATCATCGCCGATATTCCCGGCATCATCGAGGGCGCAAGTGAAGGCCGCGGCTTGGGCCATCAGTTCTTGCGACACATCGAACGCGCACGCGTGTTGTGTATTTTGCTTGATCTTGCCCCGATGGATGATGTCCCGGCCGTAGAGCAAGAGCGAATTCTGTTGCAAGAGTTGCAGGCTTACCGCCCCGACTTGTTGGACCGACCAAGGCTTGTGGTTGGCACAAAGACCGACGCAGCCGACGAAGAGCACATGGCCAGTTGGAATGGAATGAAGATGTCGGCTGTTACGCGCGACGGTGTGCGTAAGGTGCTCGGCGAATTAGCGCAGTTGGTGCAGGGTGCTCGCACCGTGCTACCTCCTAAGCAGGGTTCGGTGGTAATCAGGCCTGTTCCAGAAGGCACGAAGATCGAACGTCTGGGCGAATCTCAGTTTCGACTTCATGGTCGCGATGTGGAACGTGCTGTTGCACTGAGCGATGTGACCACACCGGACGCATTGAATTACATTGACGAACGACTCAAGAATTTGGGCATACCACGATTGTTGGCCCGAGCCGGTGCAACCGACGGGGCAGTGGTACATATTGGCGCATTCAGTTTCGACTACACACCCGAGAGTTAGCAATGAGAATTGTCGTAAAAATTGGAACTTCATCGGTGACCGATGAGCGAGGCAGTATCAAGACTGATGCCATAGCCACGCTTTGCGAGCAGGTGGCAAGACTGCGAGCAGACAACCACGAAGTGGTTGTTGTTACTTCCGGCGCTGTCGCTGGCGGTGTTGCGGCGCTGGGTATGAAACATCGACCAACGGACACGCTTACCTTGCAAGCGCTTGCAGCGGTTGGGCAGAGCCTGTTAATGAACGAATACAACAAACATTTGGCGAAGCACGACCTCATCGGTGCTCAGGTGCTGCTGGTGCCAAACGACTTCATCGATCGAACGCAATACCTTCACGCCCGAAGCACGCTTGTCCGGCTAATGGAGTTGGGCTGCGTACCGATCATTAACGAGAACGACGCCATCGCTAGCGATGAAATACGTTTCGGCGACAACGACCGCATTGCGGCACTTGTTTCGCACAATATCGGAGCGGATGTTTTGGTTCTGTTGACAGATATCGCGGGGCTGTACACGGCCGATCCATCAACGGATAGCACGGCGGTGTTCGTTGAAGAGGTTGCTGCTGACGACGAACTGCTTACAGTTCATGCCGGAAGCACTGGCTCAGCTCGCGGTAGCGGTGGAATGGCCTCGAAGTTGTCGGCTGCGCGAATTGCTTCTTGGTCAGGGGTGCGTACGGTAATTGCAAGCGCTACCCGCGATGATGTCCTGCAACAAGCAATCGTTGCTGCCCCCGGCGCCGGTACACAATTTCTGCCGCACAACCGTAATTTGTCCGCACGTAAATTGTGGATTGCGTTTGCAGCACAAAACAGCGGCAGTGTCGTAGTAGATGACGGTGCGAAAAGCGCCTTAATCGAGCGAAACACTTCGCTCTTGCACGCAGGAATTGTTGAGGTACACGGTGACTTCGTTGCAGGAGACACGGTAGAAATCAAGGATGTGCGTGACGAGGTTTTTGCGCGCGGAATGGTTTCGGTCGATGCCGTTCAAGCAAGTGCTGCAGCAGGTCGACACAGCTCCGAACTACCCGATGGCGTTGGTGCCGAGTTGGTTCACCGAGACGATTTAGTCATTTTGCTCAACACAAAATGACGGATGTCTGGCGCGCCAAAGGCCAGCAAACTGATCACGTAAACCAGTAGCCCAAGAAGCGAGCTAAGAAGAACTCGAATTAGCGCACCTGCACCTACGTTCGAGCCAATAATCCCGCTGGCGAATCGGACAACAATTGCCATCAACGCGGCAGCGCCGACAATTCGAAGTATTGAAACGAGTAGTGGTGCGAGTTGCAGTGAAGGAGTTGATCGGTGCAATACGGCGAGAGCTATAGCTGCCGATACTAGGTAGGCAAGTGAGAATGCCATTCCTAAACCGAGAACATCAAATCGGTCCACGAGCAGCAGCGCAAATATGATGTTCAGAGCATTTTCAATGAGATTGATGAAGAACGGTGTGCGGGTGTCGTTGCGGGCATAAAAACCTCGAAGCACAAAGAGATAGACGGAAAAGCCAGCAACTCCTAGAGCAAGCCCCGACAGTGCACGGGCAGTATTGGTGGTGGCGGTTGCATCAAAGTTTCCGTGCTGCAGCAACACAGCAACAGTTGGACGCGCTAGAAGGAATAGCCCAACTGCCGCCGGAATGGTGAGCATTGCCGTATAGCGAATTCCATCGCTCATTCGACGAGCGAAGGTTGGCTCGTTGTTGGCGTGGATCAGCCTGGACAATTCGGGCACGAAGGTAGTGGCAAGCGAAACGGCAAGTAAGCCGTGAGGAAGTTGGAAAATGATGAACGCCTTGGCGTAGGCGTCGACCCAGCCGCTTCCGGGCGATGCCAGGTTCTTAATCACTACGAGAGCTATCTGATTGGCAACAACATAACCAAGTGTCCAAGTAGACAGTCGAACAAGGCGCGCTACAGCCGGGTGTCGAAATTGTGGCTTCAACGAGATTCGAATCCCACTTTTACGCACTGCCAGCAATTGGGTGAGCGCCATTATTGCAACGCCTGCTGTTGTGCTGAGGCCAAGTGTCCACAACAGCGAGCTATTTGATACGACTTCGCCTATTTGGGGAGGGGACTCGGCTCCGACCGAAGGGATGTACAAAAGAAACGCAATTGCAACGATGTTGGCAAGAGCAGGCGACCATGCTGCAGCAAAAAACTGACGTCGCGCATTGAGCAGTGCCGAAGTTATTGCGCTGATTCCGTAAAAGAAGATCTGGACCAGAAAAATTCTTGTAAGGGCTGTGCCGGCTTCTCGGTAGGCATCCGCATCTACTGCACTTGACGGGTTGAGTGAGAACAGGTGGAAAATTGCAGGAGCCGCTAAGACGGCCACAACGGTGATGGACACCAGCACATACAAGGCGGTGCTGGCAATGGCGTCAATGTCGTTGCTTTTTTGGTTGTTGGTATTTTCGTTGTCGACGAGCCGCGCGAAGAAGGGGACAAGGCTGGCGGAAAGCACTCCACCGATGAATAACTCGTAGATGGCATTGGGGGCGTTATTCGCGCCATCGAATGCATCGGCCAACGCGGTTTGGCCGATGACCATGCCGAAAATCACAATGCGCACAAGTCCCGTGATGCGTGAGACTGCGGTGCCAGAAGCAACGACGAGATTCGATCGAATAAGACCGGCCATGAGCACTCATCATCGTAGGGGTTTGGATCGGAGTGGCGGCGGGATCAAGCACTAAGGTTGCCCGAATGGAAAGCCGATTTGAGTCAGTTCAGCAGGTGCGAGACGGTCTAAAGGAAGTCAACTATTTGGCTGACGACGGCATCGCTGGTGTGGTCTATCTAGCGCAACGGCTTGGGAAGCCAATTCTCGTCGAGGGCCCAGCCGGAACGGGAAAGACGCAGTTGGCAAAGAGCGTCGCAGATATGACGGGCGCCCGTCTCATTCGTCTGCAGTGTTATGAAGGTCTCGACGAGTCGAAGGCACTCTACGAATGGAACTACAAGAAGCAGTTGCTGCGCATTCAAGCCGACAAATCGAGCGACTCTTGGAGCGAAGTTCACGACGACATTTTCTCGCATGAGTTTTTGCTCACTCGGCCCTTGCTTGAGGCAATTAGCAGCGAAGATCCAGTAGTTCTTTTGATTGACGAAGTAGACCGTGTCGAAATCGAGACTGAGGCATTGCTGCTCGAAATTCTCTCGGAGTATCAAGTGTCAATTCCCGAACTTGGAACCATCACGGCAAAGCAGATCCCGATGGTTTTCCTCACGTCGAACAACACACGCGAATTGTCCGAAGCGCTTAAGCGCCGCTGCCTGTTCCTGCACATCGACTACCCAGACATGGAACGCGAAAAAGAAATTGTTCTCACGAAGGTTCCCGACATCACTCAAAATCTTGCCGACCAAATCGCACGAATTGTGCGAAGCATTCGGCAGTTGGATTTGAAGAAGGCACCATCGGTCAGCGAAACGCTCGACTGGGCCCGAACATTGATGTTGCTCGGTATCGAACACATCGATGCTCAAGAGGCAAAAGAGACTCTCCACATCCTGCTCAAATACCAAACCGACATTGCCAAAGCGGCGAAGGAACTGTCGGTCGACAAGTGATCTGAACCATGCCCGTCCTTGACTTGATGTCGGGTTTTATTGTCGAACTGCGCAACGCAGGGCTTCCGGTCAGCCTGACCGAGAACCTCGACGCAATGGAAGCGGTGAAAGAGATCCCTCTCGAGGATCGTCAAGCGTTCAAATACGCATTGGGCGCAACCCTCGTCAAGAGCAATTCGCACTGGCGTGCGTTTGAAACCATCTTCGAGGTCTATTTCTCTCTTCGCGGGGCGGAGTACAACATTGTCGATGGAGAGTCCGATACGCCCGGCGAACTTGGCCGTGACGAACAAGACTCGCAGCAACCGGGCGAAGGCCGTGGGCAAAGCGGAGGAATGGACGGGCTTACCCCCGAGGAACTCGCACAAATGCTGATGCAGGCATTGATGAACGGCGACCAGGCCATGATGCGCGCGTTGGCCAAGCAAGCGGTGCAGCGTTTCGCGGGAATGGAGCCCGGCCGGCCAGTGGGCGGAACCTATTACTTGTACCGCACGTTGCGCAATCTTGATTTAGACAACATGCTCGAGAAGCTGATGCAAGCAAATAAAGACTCGGCGCAGCAGGACCTCACAAAACTTGAGGAACGTCTGGAAAAAGATGAATTTGAGAGCCGCATAGAACAGTTCAAGCAAGAAGTTGAAGCCGAAATCCGACGCAAGTTAGTAGCCGATCGCGGTGCGGAAGCCATGGCAAAGACTCTTCGAAAGCCACTTCCCGAGGATGTGGATTTCATGCATGCAAGCCGAGACGAGATGCAGAGCCTGAAAAAGGCGTTGCAACCGCTCACTCGTAAACTTGCAGCACGGCTGGCGCGTAAGCGCAGGCATGGCCGAAAAGGCCCGCTGGATTTCCGAAACACAGTTCGCCATTCGCTCAGTTATGGCGGCGTACCCGCAGATCCAAAGTTCAAATATCCGCGCCCAGCCAAACCCGAATTGATGGTTGTCGCCGACATTTCGGGAAGCGTCGCTGCGTTTGCACGCTTCACGCTGATGCTTGTCTATGCAATCCAGGGCCAGTTTTCCAAAGTGCGATCATTCGTATTTATCGATGGTCTCGATGAAGTGACCAGTTATTTCAAAAACACCGAAGACATTAGCGAAGCAATCCATCGAGTAAACACCGAGGCCGATGTGGTGTGGGTGGACGGTCATAGTGACTACGGCCATGCATTTGAAGTTTTCTGGGAGAAATACGGCAAGGACATCAATGCAAAAACGACGATCTTGCTCCTCGGTGATGCACGAAATAATTACCATGCAGCGCAATCTTGGGTAGTTAAGGAAATGCAAAAACGAGGCCGACACGTGTATTGGCTAAATCCCGAGCCGAAGAGTTACTGGAATACCGGAGATTCGATCGTGGGCGAGTACGGCACGTACACCGACGGTGTTTACGAATGCCGCAACTTGAGGCAGCTGGAAGGCTTTGTCGAGAAGCTTGTATGAGTAAAACACGAATCGTCTTGGTTCGTCACGGCGAATCGAATGTCACTGTTCAACGTGTATTGGGAGGCCCGCGCACGTGCAGTGGCTTGTCTGATTTAGGAAAATTGCAAGCCGAACGGTTGCGCGATCGTCTTGCAAACACCCAAGAACTGCAATGCGATGTGTTGTATTCAAGTGGCTACCCACGAGCAAAAGAAACTGCCGAAATCATTGCACCTTCCCTTTCCGGCCTGTCCATCAATATCGACACACGATTCGGCGAGCACGACCCGGGCCCAGAATGCGACGGGCTCACGTTCGCGGAATTTGTTCGACGCCATGGTTCCCCAGACTGGGGCGGCGATCCCCACGCCGAGTTTTTCCCAGGTGGCGAGACCATCGCCCAATTTCATCAAAGGGTGTACTCGGGTTTGGATGCCGTTGTTTCTCAGCACTTCGGCAAGACAGTGGTAGTTGCGTGCCATGGAGGCGTGGTGGACGCGATTCTTCGACGAACCATGCGTACTCCACAAACTGGAGCGTTTGAGGTGCACACCAAAAACTGTTCGCTCACCGAGATTGCAGAGATTCGTGCTGGGCATTGGGCGTTATTGCGGTACAACGACCACTCGCATCTTCATGGCCTGCCGGTTGCAACAAATATCGATTAACCGATCAACATGATCTCTCCGAATCTTCCAATAGTGGTGATCGGTGCAGGGGCGGCAGGTGCAGTTGTTGCATCAAGATTGTCGGAAAATAGGCAACAGTCCGTTTTGCTTCTAGAGGCTGGGCCCGACGCCGAGTCTTTCCAGGAGCCAGGTGGTATTCGGTCGTCCAATTTCCTGCAGGCCCTGCAAGTTGCAGAACGAACTTTTGAAGATTTGTATGTGCAACGCACTGCGCTGCAAGGTTCGGTTTGGTACCCAAGAGGCCGTGGAATGGGCGGTAGCACTGCGGTTAACGCAATGGTGGCAATGGCGGGCATGGCGGAGGACTTTGAACGTTGGAAGCATCATCACGGTTGTAACGGGTGGGGTTGGAGCGATGTTGGCCCGGTGTTTGCATCGTTGCCATTTGTGACGACAACAGTCGACGAGTCGGATTGGGGTGTGATCGATTCGGCGTTAGTCGAGGCGCTGACCGCTATGGGCGTCTCCCGTAACGATCACCTTTCGTCAGACTCGCAAACGGCTGAAGCGGTGGGTGCAGCGACGTTGCTATTTGATGGAAAGCAGCGATGTTCGACGAACGCTGTGTACATGGACGGTGCAAGAAGCCGACCGAATTTAACGATTAGAGCAAATTGCGAAGTGGATTCAATCGTGATGAACGGCACTCGTGCTGTGGGTGTGAAATTGAGCGATGGCTCGGTTATCGATGCCTCTGGGGTGGTGTTGTGCGCGGGTGCAATTCATTCGCCCGCGGTGCTGCTACGCAGCAATATTTATAGGCGAGGTATCGGCAAGGGTCTGAAGGATCATCCCGCGGTTGCTCTGTCGTTGCAGTTGCGCGAAGAAGCACATCAGCGGTTTGCCATTTCTGCTATCTCTCGACTGTCCTCGTCAATTGGCTCAAGTGACATTCATCTACTTCCGATGAACGCAGTTACCAACAACGACAATAAGAGTGGCGCATTACTGGCGGCAGTGATGGAAGTAACTTCGATCGGGTCTGTGCAGATAGACAGCAATGGGCGTCCCGAAGTTGATTTCTGTTTGCTATCAACGGAACATGATGTGCAAGTGATGCGTGATGCGGTGGCACGCTCCCTTCAAGTTCTTGAACAAAAAGCGTTTACCGATGTAGTGAGCGCGACGTATTGCGACAATCTTGGAACTTCTTGCGATTGGCTTGTTGCAGCTCCGACAGATCAATTTGATCAATGGATGTTGCAAAACGTCGGTGTCTATGCGCACGCTGGTTGCTCGCTTCGGATGGGGTCAACTGCCGACGATGATGCTGTTGTGGATACCGATGGCGCGCTAATCGGCCACCAGGCTGTATGGGTATGTGACGCCTCGATATTCCCCGATTTGCCTCGCGCTAATCCGCAGCTTGCAGTGACAATGCTTGCGGAGCGCATTGCCCCGCGCATTGCTGGATCGCTGGGTTTGTAGCTAAGCCCAATTCAGCGAACGCTCAACTGCGCGTCGCCATTGCTGATACCTAGCGCTTTCGCCACCATTCGGTTCGGGGCGAAAAGTACGCTCGAGTTGCCATGCGGCGGCAACGTCGTTCAGTGATGGCCAGATTCCCTCGGCTAGGCCGGCAAGGAATGCTGCACCCATTGCGGTTGTTTCAAGTTCTGTTGGGCGCAACACGTCAACGCCAAGTAGGTCGGCTTGCATTTGCAGCATGAAATCCATCACTGCGGCACCGCCGTCTACACGCATGTCGCGCACCGTTACTGCTGCAGCACTTGCCATCGCGTCCACCACGTCGCGCGTTTGAAACGTGATTGATTCGACAACTGCTCGTGCAATATGGGCCCGCGTGGTTCCACGTGTAATGCCAATAATTGTCCCGCGGGCATTCGGATCCCACCAAGGGCTTCCCAATCCTGTAAACGCGGGCACCACCACGACGCCGCCCGAGTCGTTGACGCTCTGGGCGAGTGGCCCAACTTCGTGTGCATGTTGAATGATCTGCAGTCCGTCTCGCAACCACTGAATAGCAGAGCCGGTCACGAAGATCGCGCCCTCGAGGGCATAGGTGGGAGAACCGGTGCCCAAATCCCATGCAACGGTTGTCAGCATCCCATCCGCTGGTTGCGGACATGTGTTGCCTACGTTCATCAACACAAAACTTCCTGTGCCGTAGGTGTTCTTGCTAGTCCCCACGTCGAAGCAGGCTTGGCCGAAGAGGGCTGCTTGTTGGTCGCCCGCGATTCCCGAAATGGGGATGCCCTTGGGGATGCCCGCATGTTCCGCAGTCAGCGCGCATCTGCCACTTGATGGAACGACGGTCGGTAGTGCACTCATTGGAACCTTGAAGAGTTCGCACAGTTCTTTGCTCCAACACATATTTTGGATGTCAAAGAGCATGGTTCGGCTTGCGTTTGTCGCATCAGTGACAAAGGCTGAACCGCTGGTGAGATTCCAGATGATCCACGAGTCGATCGTTCCGAAAGCAAGGCGATCGTCTACAGGCAGGTTGCCATGAGTGATCATCCACTCGATCTTCGATGCAGAAAAGTATGGATCAAGCACTAATCCCGTTGTGGCTCGAACGAGGGGGAGCGCTGGCTCAAGTTCTTGACAGCGCTGCGCGGTTCGACGATCCTGCCAAACAATCGCTTTGCCGAAAGGTTTGCCGGTTTGTTTGTCCCACGCAACAATCGTTTCCCGTTGATTGGTAATTCCGATCGCGGCGATTGGCTGGTCGATCTTCTTGATGACATCCGTCAACGTCGCATGGACTGCGCTCCAAATTTCGTTTGCATCGTGTTCGACCCAGCCTGGTTGGGGAAAATACTGCGGAAATTCCTGGTAGCAGGAGATGGAAGGGCGCCCGTCGGTGAAAACTGCTCGAGCACGCACGCCTGTTGTACCGGCATCGATCGCGATAACAACTGGTGTCTGTCTAACTGGCGCCATGCCTTGATATTACGGCTGGGAGTTCAATTGGTCTTGTCTGGAAGGATCAATCAGCCTTGGCGAGCGGTCATTTGAGATACCGCACGAGTTCAGTATGACGGTGAGTACCGAAACAACGAGCAAGTAACGAACGCGTCTCATGCAGGCACCTCAATTGCAATCTCCACGATGAAGCGGGCACCCACGATGCCATCTTGCCGATTCTCTGCCCAAATACGTCCGCCATGCAGGGTGATGTGTTCAAGCGCAAGCGCCAATCCAAGACCGGCCCCTTCTTGACCGAAACGTTTTCCGGCTGCAGCGCCTCTCGAGAATCGTTCGAAGATCTTCTCCGATTCGCCGTCGATCAGCCCCTCGCCATTGTCCTCAACAACGATCCAGATATTTCCGATGGGTTCGTCTTCGTCTGCCAATTGAACGTGCACAGTCGGGCGCCCTCCACTATGGACTCTGGCGTTATCAATAAGGTTCGCGAGTACGCGCGCCAGACGTCGTTTGTCGCCGCGAATCACCACCGATTCCACGTCGGCAGAAACACGCACCTCGGTTTTTGGCATGCTGCTCACCGAGATGGCTTGCCGAACGAATTCGTGCGCAACAAGCGGTTCTTTCACTAAACGAATTGCTCCCGCATCAAAACGAGAGATCTCGAGTAGGTCTTCCACCAGTCCCTGGAACCTTGCAACGTCACCAACAAGCAAGTCAAGAGCGGCTTGCGACCTTTCCGATAATTCGTCACGGCGCGACTCCATCACTTGCACAGAGGCCGCAAGTGTCATGAGTGGGGATCGCAATTCGTGGCTGACGTCTGACGTAAACCGTGCGTCGCGTTCCACGCGCTGTTGCATTGCAGAAACCATGTCGTTAAACGCGGCCGTCAACACTTGCAAGTCCGGATCGTCAGTTGGCTCAAGTCGGGTATCAAGGCTTCCATCAGCGATTGCTCGTGCGGCCTGGGCTGCGTTTGCAAGTGGTCGTACGGCGCGCCGTGAGGCGAACAATCCGAGACCAAAACCAACCAAGATGGTGATGAAAGCAGAAAAGAGGAGTGCGATCTGCACGCTGCGAAGTGCCTCGCGTACTTCACGCAAATTATCTAACTCAAAATATGTAGCGTTTGCCCGTTCCAGGCGAATGCCAACAATCAACGCCTGGCCGTTACGAACCGATGTTGTCATGATCGCCGCTTTTCGTTGGCTAATCACTTGGTCTTTCAAGATCGGGGGGATCGCAGATTCGGTGAACAATTGGCTGGTTCCCGTCCACTTGCCATCCATGAATAATAAGCGATGGGAATCACCAACTTGGTTAAGTGCCATTTCGATCGCCGAGCGATCGGCCAACAAATCGTTCTGAACGCGTCTTGCATTGGCGAAGGCCAGATTGATTTCGGCTCTTTCACGTTGTTGCATCAAACTTGTTCGAGTGAAACTGTATGTAGTTGTTGCGAGAACACCGGCAAGGATCATTGATCCAACTCCGAAGATGATCAGTATTCGATTTCGTAGGCCAATTCGCTTCGGCCGTATTCGTTTGGCGACAGTACGGATAATTCGACGAGCCCTCGTCAGTCGGTATCGCGCTTTGGATACGTCGTCGAGAGGATCAATCACGATTGCAGGCGATAACCAAGCCCCCGTACGGTTACTACGTGGGTTGGATTGGCGGGATCGACTTCAATTTTCATCCGCAAGCGACGTATGTGCACATCAACAAGTCGGCCATCGCCGAAGTATCCGTAGCCCCACACTTTGTCCAGCAGCAGTTCGCGGCTGAAGACGCCCCCTGGGTCGTGCGCCAATTCGCACAACAGGCGAAACTCGGTTTTGGTAAGGACCACTTCGTCATGGTCGAGTAATACTTTCCCTTCGTCTGGGATGATTTCTAGATTTCCAAATTGCAGTTTCGCATGGCCAGTTGAAGAAGGCTTGGCCCTTCGAAGGAGCGCCCTAATTCGAGCAGCCAGTTCTTTGGGTGCGAATGGCTTCGTGAGATAGTCGTCCGCACCCGCCTCGAGGCCAGCAACAACGTCGTGTGTGTCGGCTCTAGCGGTAACCATGACAACAGGAACATCGCTCAGTTTGCGAATGTTGCGACACAATTCAAAGCCGTCGATTCCGGGCAGCATGATGTCGATAAGCACGACATCGGTCGGTGTGCGTTGGAAGACATCGATAGCCTCTTCGCCGCTTGACGCCTCATGAACTATCCAGCCCTCGTCTTCAAGGGCCAGCTTTACCGACGCACGAATTCGCTCATCGTCTTCGACGGTTAAAACGCTGATCCCCACAGACATCATTGTTACTCGCTGGCAACGCTCGCAGCGGTGATGAGAGCCGCAAGGGGTTCGAAGATCCTTGGTGGGCTGACGAGCAGTTCTGCAGGCCGAACGGGCCCACCAGAAAAGTCTCCCGATATGCAGCCTGCCTCGCGGGCGATCAGTTCGCCTGCGGCAATATCCCACGGAAACAAGTTTTCTTCGAAGTAGGCGTCCAATCGGCCGCATGCAACGAAACAAAGATCAATTGATGCTGCGCCAAATCTGCGGATGTCTCGAATGTCGTGAATTATCCGCGATACGCGCCTGGCTTGGATGGTGCGGGCATCAGCCGAATAGCTGAAACCTGTGCACACCAATGCCTGCGAAACGTCGTCGATGTCATTGCATTGGATGGGCTGGTTGTTCAGAAATGCGCCGCCGCCACGTGTTGCGGTAAACATTTCATCAAGCGCTGGGATGTAGACAACTCCTGCAAGCGGGCCGCTGCTATCGGTGGCTCCGATGGATACGGCCCAGTTGGGTAGGGCGTATAGGAAGTTGGTCGTTCCATCTATCGGATCGATGTACCACGTGATTTCAGTAGAACCAGAGTGCGCCGCGCCTTCTTCGCCCACCACCGAGTCGAGCGGCCGCAATGTGCGAAGGCCATCAAAGATCATCGTTTCTGATGCGCGATCGAACTCCGTCACCATGTCGGTTCCGGTCGATTTCGTTTGAACGTTGTGCAGCCCAGCTTTTCGACCCGCTAGAGCCATGTCTCCTGCAGCACGTGCCAATTGCTTTGCAATGCCAAGCGCCTCATCGGCCGCAGCAAGCGTCATTGGTCGGAAATTTCTCGCCACTCGCCAACGGCTCGAAGAACCAGTACGGCAACAATGCTCATTCCAATCGCGCCCGTTAACGAACCAACCAACAAACCAAGTCCGGTACCTACTTGGCACGAACCGGAACACTGCACGTCAACAAGCGAATAACCAATCGCTCCACCAGCGAGGCCAGCAATACAAATTGCCGCAAAGGCAATGGCGCGTGCAAGTGGCGATGGAAGTGCAGAAAGTTGGCGATCTTGCGAACCGGGGTTTGACACAGGGTTATCGTAGTTGTCACCGTGGTTCACTTTGTAAACGCACCTTCGCGAACGATTTTGCATGTTGACATGGACATGTTTTTTGTGGCGGTTGAGTTGCGTCGCCGCCCAGAACTACGTGGCCTTCCCGTTGTCGTTGGGGGTGACGGTCGGCGCGGTGTTGTTGCCGCGGCTTCATACGAAGCCCGTCGGTACGGTGTCTTTTCAGCCATGCCCGCATCGCGTGCCCGCAAACTGTGCCCCAACGCAGTTTTTATCCCGGGCGATATGGACGAGTATGTAAAAGTCAGTGCGCAGGTGTTTGAAATCTTTCATGACTACACACCTTTAGTGGAGGGGCTTTCGCTGGATGAGGCGTTTCTCGATGTAACTGGTTCCTTGCGGGCGATCGGATCGGGCGTGCATATTGCGACCGAGATCAGGCGCCGCGTGCTTGATAAGATTGGTCTCGTCTGTTGCGTTGGGGTTGCGCCAAGCAAGTTCATTGCAAAACTTGCATCCAAGCACGCGAAGCCAGTCGCTGATGCGAGCGGTGTTCGGCCCGGCTTGGGCGTTTACGAGGTGTTGGCAGGTGACGAACTTGCTTTCGTCCGTCCGATGCATGTCAAATCTTTGTGGGGCGTTGGCCCGGTAACACTGGAAAAACTGACAAGACTTGGCATTACAACCGTCAATGACCTGGCAGCCATAGATGTTCGAGCACTGGCAGGGATCGTTGGAGATGGTCACGCGCAGCACCTGCACAATTTGGCTCACGCCCTAGATGACCGTGAGGTGGTGCCCAATCGAGAATCAAAGTCAATTGGAAACGAGGAAACGTTTTCCAACGATCTGTATTCGGTGGAAGATGTTCGGGCGCATGTTGTTCGTCTGATTGATTCGGTATCGAAGCGTTGCCGCGACGAATCTCAATGGCCTCGGACGTGCACCCTCAAGATTAAGTATTCGGACTTTCAGACCGTTACTCGTTCGCACACAGAGGACACTGCAGTAACGAGCTCCCAAGCGATGTTGAGAATGCTGGAGCCGCTGTTGTCAACCATTGATGTTTCGCGTGGGGTCCGGCTCGTGGGTGTGAGTGCTCGTAATTTTGACGTTGATGGACATCAGCTGTCGCTGTTCGATGAGGGAATTCAAAGTAGCGATGCAGCGGTGCTTGATGAGGCATGGGCTCCGGCAACGCAGGCCATTGACGACATTCGTGAGCGTTTCGGCGATAACGCGATTCGCCCTGCCAGCACCCTCAAATCGACGGATTCATCTGCCAGCACGCCGTGGGGGCCAAGAAGCACTTCAGAATAATCATCGTGACATTGAGTTTTTACTCAATCCGTGCGAGACTGTGCGTATGCCACTTTCCGATGATGAGCAAAGAATCCTTCGCGATATCGAGCAGCAACTGCAAACCGATGAACGTTTCGCTACTGCCGTGTCTCCTTCGGGGCTCTATCGACATTCGGTCAAAACGGTTCGCTGGGCTGCGCTTGGAGTGATTGCATCGCTGGTCTTCACTGTTGTTTCGTTGCAGGTGCATTTCATTTTGGCATTCGCTGGTTTCCTCGGAATGCTGGCATGCGTTCTGGTGATCGAGCGCCAGCTGCGTGCGATGAGCAAGGTTGGCCTTAAGGATGTGGCGGCAAGCATTCGTGGTTCGCGAATGGCGGCACAGGCTATGCGCTCCAAATTCGGCCGCGAGTAGTTCGGGCAGGCTCGTAAGTGGCCGAACACAGTGGTTTTCTCGCCGTAGATATTGGTGGCACCAAACTTGCAACAGCAATCGTTGCGCACGATGGGGTAGTAGTCGCTCGTAGTCAGGCTCCGACACCGAAAACGGACGTATGGGGAGTGCTGTCAAAACTGATTGCGCAACAACTTTCATCCACGCCACTTGCGTTGACCTCGGTAGGTGTCGGTTGCGGCGGCCCGATGGAATTTGGAGGCGACCACGTATCTCCATTGAACATTCAGGACTGGCGCAACTTTCCATTACGCCAACATTTGAGTGAACTTACTCAGTTGCCAGTTTTTATTGCTAACGATGCTCAGGCAATCGTGCTTGGCGAAACATGGTGCGGTGCTGCTCAGGGAAGAGACGATGTATTAGGCATGGTGGTGTCAACGGGCGTGGGAGGAGGATTGCTTTCTCGCGGCCAACTGGTGGTTGGTCGTTTGGGCAATGCTGGCCATATCGGACATATCAACGTGCAACCCGACGGCCGGTTGTGTGCTTGTGGAGCCCGGGGTTGCTTAGAGGCCTACGCATCAGGGCCATCGATCGCCCGCATTACGGGTACGCCCGCCGAAAGCGCATCACTCGAAACCGTGCTGACAACTGGTCGTTATGTCGGTATGGCAATTGCATCTGCTGCGGCCATGCTGGACTTCGATTTGGTGGTGATCGGAGGGTCGGTTGCCCTTGGCTTCGGAGAGCCATTTTTTGCAGCGGTTCAGCAGGAAGTGGAGCAATCTGCACGGTTGGACTTTCTCCAAGGGATGCAAGTGAAGCCGGTGGGGCTGGGGGTCGATTCTCCATTGGTTGGGGCTGCAGCCGTGGCGCGTATGGCGACTATCGTTTAGCAAATGCATCCCTCTTACAGCGCTGAAGCAGAGCAGTACCGAGCAAAGGTTCAGCAATTTCTCGCAGACAACTTGCCGAAGAATTGGAAAGGTACTGGTTCGCTCGAAGGTGAAGAACTAGAGAGTTTTGTTCGCGGATGGCGGCCAGTGTTGGCGAAGAGTGGCTACTTGGCACCTGGCTGGCCGGTTGCATATGGCGGCGGCGGTCTGTCGGCGCTAGAGCAAGTAATCGTTGCAGAAGAATTTGAGCGGGCTGGTGTCCCGACTGGCGGCCCTAACGATGTGTTCAGCATTCAGATGCTTGGAAACACGTTGTTGTTGTTCGGAACCGAAGAACAGAAGAAGCACTTTCTGCCGCGAATTATTTCCGGCGAAGACACGTGGTGCCAGGGATATAGCGAGCCCAACGCTGGAAGCGATCTTTCCAATGTTGGGTTGAAGGCCGTGCTCGATGGCGATCAATGGATCATCAACGGTCAAAAGATTTGGACCTCTGCAGGACATCTAGCCGACCACATTTTTACGCTTGCACGAACCGACCCAGACTCGCCGAAGCACAAGGGCATTTCATTCCTGTTGGTTGACATGCGTCAGCCAGGCATCGAGGTTCGTCCAATCAAGATGATTTCGGGCGAAAGCGAATTCAACGAAGTTTTTTACACAGACGCAACGACACCAAAAGATCAAGTTGTCGGTGGTGTCAACAACGGTTGGGCAGTTGCCATGGGTCTGCTTGGTTTCGAACGAGGAGAGGCTGCAGCAACCGCACCGATTCGTTTCGCTGCTGAAGTTGATCGCCTGTTAGCGCTTGCAAAAGAGCGAGGCGTAAACAACGATCCCCGAATGCGGCAAAAGTTGGCATGGTGCTACTCGCAAGTTCAAGTGATGAAGTACTTGGGAATGCGCACATTGACTAAGTTTCTTGCAGGCCATCACCCAGGGCCCGACGGTGCAATTTTTAAATTGTTCTGGAGCGAGTATCACAAAATCGTCACCGAAATTGGTGTTGATATTTTGGGAATGGACGCACTCGTACCTTCGGGCAGGAAGCCTTCAAGCGCATTCCAAACCGATGACGCCGGTGCTCCAAACGACTCGATGAGTTGGGCAATGACCTTCTTGAATGCTCGGGCTGGCACCATTTATGCTGGCTCTTCGCAGATTCAGCGAAACATCATTGGCGAGATGGTGCTTGGATTGCCTAAGGAACCGAAGCCGGGTTGATGAGATGAGTGCTCGCACGTATGTCGGCCTTTTGTTCGCGATCATCGCACGCCCGTGGTTGTGGGTGACTGCAGTTCGCCAGGGCTGGCGCATGGTGCCCACTCGCTGGTGGACACGAGCGCCGTTTCTTCCAGTTCCTGCAAAGGCGTACGTGCGGTTTCGCCTTATCACCCAATACGGCACGGCGGATCATGACCCGTATATATATGACGTAATCGACTACCTGGAATGGTCGCGAGATTGGCACAGTACCAACCGCTCGAACGGGCGACGCCGAGGCTGAACCATGAGAAGCGCGCTCGTTCTTAATGCAACTTACGAGCCGCTGAGTGTCGTGTCTGCCCGCAGGGCCGTGTGCCTTGTGCTGTCCAGCAAGGCCGAAATCATTGAAGACGACGGCACGCATATTCATGCCGAGACCTTAAGCATTCCTTCACCACTCGTTATTCGGTTGCGCTACGTGGTCAAGGTTCCGTATCACCGACGAACGGCTTTGTCGCGACGCGCTGTGTTCGCTCGAGACGATCACCGATGCCAATACTGCGGCGGTGTGGCAGACAGCATCGACCATGTTCTGCCACGTTCGCGCGGAGGCATGAACGTTTGGGAAAATGTGACCGCAGCATGTAGGCCGTGCAATTTGCGCAAGCGCGACCGCACGCCGGAAGAGGCGGGTATGGCGCTCGCTTCCGTGCCGCTCGTACCGCGCGAACTTGCTTGGGTCACTGTCTCGGTAGGCAGTGTGCCCGAGGTGTGGAAACAATACCTTGCCCAAGCCTCCTAACACACAGTGGTTAGTACAGCAACTGCACTGCAGCGCATCTGAACAACACGCAAGAGATTTTTCGCCGAAACGAAGCGTATTCGACGTCCGTATCAATCAATCCGCGCTCGTGCTTGGCTCCCGTCAAACGCCAGAGCTTGTAGACGCCGATGCCTGTGCCCGAGAAAATATTGAAATCGTGCGGCGGAGAAGTGGTGGTGGCGTCGTCTTTCTGGTTCCTGGTGAGCATGTTTGGCTGGACATCGTCATCCCGCGGACCGACGAATTGTGGGTTGATGACGTTGCATCATCAATGTGGTGGCTTGGCGAAGTCTGGGTTCGCGCATTGGCAGAAATTGGAATCGATGGAGCAGAAGTTCACCGCGGCAAGTTGGTTAATGATGCCTGGGGCGAGTTGATTTGTTTCGCGGGCGTTGGGCCCGGCGAAGTAACCCTTTCGACAACAGATCAAAAGGTTGTCGGCATCAGCCAAAGGCGCACCCGTGAATATGCATCGTTCCAGTGCACGGTCTTTCACAACTGGGCGCCCGATCGGTTCGGGCCCCTTCTTCGTGTGCTCCCAGGTGCGCCCGCTCAGATCGAAGAGCGTGTAGCCACTGTTTCTGCTGGCACAGATGCCATGGTCAATGCGGTTGTGAAGCAACTGCAATTCAACCCGTAACTGCCGTAATCCCGCAGGATTGCCTCATGTTCCTTAAACCGCTCTTGGCCGCTGCACGCCCAAAACAAAGTGGTGAAAAAAGGGGAAAGATCCTTGCAAGTGGGGAAAAGTGGGGATATCCTGTGTGTACTTCAGCGGAGTGCGGACTCTTCCGAAGTGGCAGTAAGTACGGGAATGCAAGCCCCACAAGGGTTTGCAAGGGCAGCGGAGGCAAGTGTGTTTGTAGGGGTGCACGAGAGGCAATTGGACCCAAAGGGTCGCATGGCATTGCCTGCCTCATTTCGTCCCCGTTTGGAACCCCGTTGCTACCTCTCGATTGGTCGCGACAAGTGCGTCGACATTCTCACCGCAGAGGCTTTTGAGGAAGTTGCCCGCGACGCGGTGGAAAAAGTGCGCCGCGGCGAGATGGACCGCAATCAACAGCGCGCGCTTGCAAGCAACACCTTCGAAGTTTCGGTTGACGCCCAAGGCCGGATCAATATCGATGAAAAATTGAGGGCGTATGCCGGCCTCACGCTGAACTCGCGTGTTGTGGTCAGCGGCTCGTTTGATCGTGCAGAAATCTGGGACCCAACTCGTCACGAGCGCATCAGCGACGAAGGTCTTACACAAATCGCCGGAACAGGCCTCTAGGTCGGGGAAGGGGACGAGCACGACAACATTCGCGAAGTTCGCTCCGTAAAAATCGGCAGCTTCGCATCTCTGCAGTCCTTCAGTCAACAAGATGGACAGCCCCAACTCCGCCCGCTATTCGTCTCGTCGATCCGGGGAGACATCCCGGCGACACCGTTGGCTGGGGGGCTGCAGAGATGCGAATCCCGATAACCGGAGCAACGTTCGAGCGTCGAGCCACAACACCATGTCAGCCACCCTTCACACTCAGGAATCGTTTGATCACTCACCAGTCATGGCAGAAGAAATCGTCGCTCTATTCGGCGATGTTCCCCACGGCGTCGTAGTGGACGCAACGCTTGGCGGAGCAGGACACACCATGCGGTTGCTCGAGGCATATCCGATGATGTCCGTTTTGGGGATTGATCAGGACGAGATGGCCATCGAGCACGCAGCTGCGCTGCGTGCAAACTCACCGGACATCGCTCGGCGATTGGATGTTCAGCGAGGAAGGTTCGATTCCATTGACTCTTTCTTGGCTCAACGCAACATTGATTCAATTAGTGGCGCATTGTTCGACCTCGGTGTTTCTTCACCTCAGCTGGACAAAGCAGACCGCGGATTTTCCTATCGCCATGACGGCCCCTTGGACATGCGAATGGACAAGAGCGCACAATTGAGTGCGGCTGATGTCGTGAATGGTTACGAAGTTCAGCAGTTGACTGATGTGCTTCGCAATAATGCCGATGAACGATTTGCGTTTCGTATCGCAAAAGCAATTGTTGCTGCGCGGCCAATTGCCAACACAACACAACTGGCAGAAATCGTTGCGAATGCAATTCCTGCACCAGCGCGCAGAACTGGTGGCCACCCAGCAAAGCGCACCTTCCAGGCAATTCGGATCGAAGTGAACAAGGAACTCGACATTTTGCCTCGAGCGCTACACGACGCAATACGTGCAACTGCGCCAGGTGGGCGAGTGGCAGTGTTGTCATACCACTCTGGTGAAGACCGCATCGTGAAGCAGGCATTTCGTGACGCCGAATCAAATCCTCTGGTGCAAACAGTGGCATCTCCTTTCCAGCATCACCAATCGGCCAACAAATTGGTTCGCAAGGTGAAAGTTGCCGAGCGCCCAAGTGCTCGAGAAATTGAACTCAATCCACGCGCATCTTCTGCGCGACTTCGCGTGATTGAAAAGGTAGGCAGCTGAGATGGCGTTAGCGATTTCGACCGCGAGGGCGCCACGGCGCAACACTCGTCCAGTCGTTTCGACACCCCCTGAACGCCATCTCACTGTCGTGCAACCGGCAACGAAGGCAACCATTTCCTTCGTCGCTACTGCAATCTTCGGCATGTTCGTGCTCATCGCCGTTGTCATTGGCTTTCAGGCGTTCATAGCCCAACAGCAGTTAAAGCTGGACCACATCAGTAAGGAAGTTCGACTTGCGCGTAACTACACTGAAGAATTGCGTCAACAGAAAACGTCGTTGATCGCCCCAGACCGTTTGCGCGCAGAGGCAGCAATGCAAGGGATGACGCAAGGTCTTGGTTCTAGGTTCATGGAAATCCCTGAAGACGTGGTTGCGCAGGTGCTTGTTGCTACGGGTCAGATGGATGAAGCAATCGCTCAAGCACAGCAGACTGCGATGGCAAACCCGTTAGCAGCATTGGCAACATTGCAAGCCCCAGGAGTAGCACCATGAACCTTGTAACTGGCACGCGTCGACCACGCAGAGACACACGGCAAGCATCGGAGATCGTTCGCGAGCGTGCTCGTAAAGCAACCAAGTCGATGACTACCGATTTGCAAGGCGGCCAGATTAGGCCCCGTCTAGTTGCCATGTACCTGCTCGTCACCGTGCTGTTGCTGACGATGTTGTTGCGCACGGGTTACCTGCAAACCATTGGTTCGGATAAGTACCGCGAAGCGAGCATGGATCAGCGAACTCGCGTTGACACTGTTCGGGCAGAGCGTGGATCGATCTTGGATAGGCAGGGCCTAGAGCTAGCGCTGCCCGTGCCTACCCGAACGGTTTTTGCCGATCCGTCGGCAATCGTCGATCCCATTGCAACGGCGCGGGCCTTAGCGGGAATATTGCAGATCACCCCTGAAGAGGAAATTGCGCTGGCCGAGAAACTACAAAGCAAAGGAAGTTTCGTGTTCATCTCGCGACAGGCCCCGCAAGAAATTGCGGATGCAATGCTCGCATTGCAGTTGCCAGGCATTTCTTCGTACCGAGAACCCAGTAGAGCAATTACGTCGGAAGGTTTGCGCGCACTAGTTGGGCGTACCGACCCGGACGGTGTAGGCATTGCCGGCCTCGAGATCTTGTTTAACGACACCCTTACTGGTGTAGATGGAAAGTCGATACGTGAGGTGAACAGCAAGGGGCAGTCCATTGCCACCGGGGTAGATCAGAGCACCGAGGCAATTGCGGGTTCCGACTTGGTGACCACGATTGATCGCAATATTCAGTTTCAAGTCGACACCATCCTGACGCAGCAAACGGCACGACTGGGCGCAAAAAGCGGTACAGCAATCGTGATGGACTCCAAAACAGGTGAGATCTACGCAATGTCCACAATGCGTCGCAATGAAGACGGCACATACTCTGCGGATTCTGGAAACTTCGCGGCGGTAGAGGCCTACGAGCCGGGCTCGGTGGCAAAAGTGTTCAGCATTTCAGCCGCACTGAACGAAGGAACAGTAGAGACCAACTCGACATTCAAAGTCCCCGGGGCACAAGTGTTTTTCAAAGACACTGAATGGGAAGCAACGATTAAAGATGCTTATCCGCACCCACTAGAAGATATGAGTGTCCGCAAGATATTGGTGGATTCATCAAACCTGGGCACCATCCAAATAGCGCAAACGATGCCACCCCAAAAGCTGCATGATTATCTGAAGAGGTTTGGTTTCGGCAATAAAACCGAGCTCAATTTCCCAGGTGAAAGCAATGGTCTGTTGGCCGATGCCGATAAATGGCGAGGCCTGGAGAAGGTGACCACGTCGTATGGCTACGGATATGCGTCGTCGGCGTTGCAATTGATAGCCGGCGTCAACGTTGTTGCCAACGGTGGAACCTACGTTGCGCCAAGAATCGTCGCTGGAACTATTGATAAGGATGGCATCAGTCATCCTGCCGCTGCGTCGGCAACGCACCCTGTGATAAAGCCGGAAACTGCAGCGAAGATGCGCACGTTGATGAGTGAAGTTGTCTGCTTTGGCACTGCGAAGTTGGCAAAGATAAATGGTCTTACCGCTGCAGGCAAGACGGGAACTGGTTACAAACGCCAAGACAACGGCACATATCTTAAAGATGATGGTTCGCGTGCCTACTTCGCATCGTTCGTAGGGTTCCTGCCTGCAGACGAGCCGCGCTTCACGGTGCTTGTTTCCATTGACGAACCAGATCCGGCATCGCGAGACCGTTTCGGTGGTACCGCGGCTGCTCCCGTGTTTGCAAATATCGCGCAGGTATTAATCAACGAATTAGACATTCGTCCGTCGGCGACCGACGCAGGCTGTCCTGCAAATCGTCCGGCCGAACTTGGGCCGGCGCACTAGCTGCAATGAAAAACAAACGCAGCACTTCTCTTGGTGCTGTGTTGAATGCCGCTTGTGACCGTAAAGAATTTGATTACGAATTAGTTGGAGATGCCGAGACTTTCATCACCGACGTCACACACTCGACTGCATCGGTAACACCTGGAGCCCTATTCGTCTGTGTAATCGGCGAACGCGTAGACGGCCATCAACTTGCTCAGCAAGCAATAGACGCTGGCGCCGTTGCTCTGCTCGTGGAACGAAGGTTGCCAATTTCGGTTACTCAAATAGTGGTTGCCGATACACGCCAAACACAGGGGATCGTTGCGGCCGCGTTTTGGGGTTTCCCCTCCGATGACCTGTTAATGATTGCTGTCACGGGCACCAACGGCAAGACCACCACGGCCCATTTGCTTGGATCCATCCTTCGCCAACATGGCTTACGAACCGAAGTAGTGGGAACACTCAGTGGCGCGAGAACTACGGCCGAATCCACTGAACTGCAACGACAGTTGGCCCAATATGTCGAGCGCAAGACTCAAGCAGTTGTTATGGAGGTGACATCACACGCGATGGTGTTGCATCGTGTTGAAGGTACCCACTTTGCACTCTCGATATTTACCAATCTCACGCCAGAGCATTTGGATTTTCATGGAACGATGGAGAGTTATTTTGCCGCAAAGGCATCGTTATTCACTGCGGCTTACACTTCGGTAGGCGTGGTCAATTACGACGATGTGCATGGTCGGCTGATTGCAGATACGAACGAGATTCAATGCATTCCATTTTCGGTTCACGATGTCCAGAACAAAGCTGCAACGGCATCAAGCCACGAGTTCTCTTGGAAAACGCATCATGTCAAGGTAAATGTCGGTGGAAAGTTCAATATTTCAAATTCGCTTGCCGCTGTCACCGCGGCGGTTCAGCTTGGTGTCTCGGAAACAGACATCGTTGCAGGGCTGGCCGCTGCGGAGACAGTTCCTGGCCGGTTCGAGCAAGTACGTTCGAGCACAGGATTTGATGTTGTAGTTGACTATGCACACACACCGGATGCCTTGCAACGGGTGTTACTTGCTGCACGAGAAGTAGTGGGGACAAAACAGCAAGTGGTGGTCGTGTTTGGATGTGGCGGAGATCGTGACTCCGAGAAACGCCCACTCATGGGGGCCATCGCCGCGAAGTTCGCTGACTGCGTTGTGGTGACCTCAGATAATCCACGATCGGAATCACCTGCCACGATCGCACAAAACATCATTGACGGCATTGGTACTCTCAGTGCGAATACAATCGTCACAACCGAAATTGACCGTCGTCTAGCCATCCAATTTGCACTGAAGTCCGCGCGCAGCGGCGACATTGTGGTAATTGCTGGCAAAGGTCACGAAAAAACCCAAACGATTGGAAATGACGTGCTGCCCTTTGATGACGTTGCAACTGTGAAAGAGATTCTTGGAGTTAGTGCATGATTGCCGTACTTATCGCAGGAGCAGTAGCAATGTTGGTCAGTCTGGCTGCCACCCGCGGACTCATCTCGTTTTTCGTACGCCTCGGCAAGGGACAGCCCATTTTGGGTGCGGAGGATCACGGGCCCGTGCATCAAATGGGCAAGCAAGGTACACCCACCATGGGTGGAATTGCGATTTTGCTAGCGGCGGCTGTGGGCTGGCTTGCCGCACACCTTCGCGGTGGTCTTCCATTCTCCGACCAAGCCGCCATTATTTGGCTAACAGTATTCGTATTGGCTGCAATTGGTTTCATTGATGATTATCTCAAAGTCAAACGCCAACACAATCGCGGAATATTTTGGAAGAAAAAAGGGTGGATAACGTTCGGCATCACCGTTTTGTTGTTGTGGCTACTTGCATCAACAACTGGCGTCGCGGAAACCATCTCGTTTACGCGAGCGATGAGTCCTGGGTGGACAATTCCTGGCCCGTTCTTTGTGTTGTGGACAGCGTTGATGGTGTGGAGCACAACGAATGCGGTCAACGTCACGGATGGCCTCGATGGCCTCGCCGCAGGTTCGGCGCTATTCGGTTTCTTGGCGTTCACGATCATTGCCTATTGGGCCTTTCGTAATCCAAAGATCTATGACATCGTGAACCCGTTGGATCTTGCGGTGCTCTCGGCGGCCTTTGCTGGTGCATGTGGTGGGTTCCTCTGGTGGAATGCCGCGCCCGCAAAAATATTTATGGGCGATGTGGGCGCGCTGGGTATTGGTGCTGCACTCGGCATGCTTGCGGTTACCACCAACACGCATTTAATGCTCCCGATTATCTGTGGCATCAATGTTCTTGAGGCTGGCAGCGTTGCGGTACAAATGGGTGTTTTCAAGGCGTCGGGACGTAAGAAGCGATTACTGAAAATGTCGCCTATCCATCACCATTTCGAACTCAGCGGATGGCCAGAGACAACCGTAATCATTCGATTCTGGATAATTTCGGGGATCTGTGTTGCAACTGCAGTTGCAATCTTCATAGCCGACTTTACGGAACAAGTGAGACGATGACAGTTGACCAAGAAGCGACCCTTGTCTTTGGTCTTGCAGTAGCAGGTCAAGCAGTTGCTCGCGAGTTGGTAAAGCGCGGCGAAAGCGTGGTGTTGGCTGACGACTCCATCTCCGATTTGCACCGAGCGTTTGCTGAAGAGATCGAAATGCCGATCGTGGCGTTAGACCAATCATCCGAAATCCATCAAGTACTCCATTCGGTGGCGCGTGTGGCTCCGGCGCCAGGAGTTCCAGATGGGCATCCCGTCATCGTCGCGGCTCGCGAATTGGGTGTGGAGATTTGTTCCGAGTTGGAACTTGCCTACCGATTCGAGCAACGTCGTGCAAGTGGGCCCCGACCAATGGTGGGGATAACGGGCACCGATGGCAAAACAACAACGACACTGATGGCCGCCGCGATTATCGAATCGGCCGGTCTGAGCACGTTGGCCGTTGGCAACACTGATATCCCGTTGATCTCTGCGCTTGACACTGATTCACAAGCGTTTGCTGTTGAGTGTTCCAGCTTTCGCCTTGCCCATATTCAGCAATTTCGCATGCGCGCATCGGCCTGGCTCAATTTTGCTCCCGATCATTTGAACTGGCACCCAAACCTGAGCGACTATTTCGCAGCTAAAGCAAAGATGTGGGCGCATTGCATTGAGGGAGACGTTGCAGTGGCACCAGTTGACGACCAACAGATTGTCAGCATCGCGCAAGCGAGCAAAGCACGGGTCGTCACATTCGGCGTTGCAGGCGGCGATTACCACGCGACTGAAGGTTGGCTTTGCGGACCAATGGGCCGCATCATGCCGATCTCCGACATGGGGCGTTCGCTTCCGCATGATGTCACCAATGCGTTAGCCGCAACTGCAGTGTGTTTGGAATCTGGCCTCGCAACTGTGGCTGATGTATCTCTTGCCTTGCAAAATTTTGTTAATGCGCCCCATCGCATTCAATTCGTTGGCGAAAAGGGTGGAGTTCGCTGGTTTAACGACTCCAAAGCAACAAGCCCTCATGCGGTAAGCGTCGCCCTGAAGTCCTTCGAAAGCATCGTGTTAATTGCCGGCGGAAGAAATAAAGGGCTCAACCTGTCCGCACTAGCCGATTACCCGAGTCGGATGCGGGCGGTAGTTGCGATTGGCGACGCCGCAGACGAAGTCGCTGGCGCATTCAGCGAAGTGTGCGAGGTGAGAAGTGCAACGACAATGCAGGAGGCGGTAAACATGGCCGGCGATATTGCTCAACAGGGCGATGTCGTTCTGCTCTCACCGGGATGCACCAGTTACGACTGGTACGCGAACTACGGTCAACGTGGCGAAGATTTCATGAAATGTGTCAGCAAATTGTTATCACGTAAGGAATAGGAGCGTTATGGCATCGATAGTCGGTTCGGCTGGTCCATCAGCTGCGCAGCGTCGTCGGGCAACGCTCGATCGAAAGGGTTATAGCGAAAAGCGTCGTTTGGCCACGGAAGCCCCGAACAACATTTTTTACGGCATCTTGGTTGTGTCGTCAATGTTGATTGTCTTTGGGCTGATCATGGTGCTGTCGTCCTCGTCGATAGTTGCGATCAATACGGGTGGGTCGCCTTGGAATATGTTCCGCAAGCAAGCAACATGGGCCACTTTCGGCTTGTTTGCACTGTTTTCTACTTATCGCATGCCTTATCACACGTGGCATAAGTTGACGAAGCCAGTTTTAGCTTTTGCATTTGGTTTGATGGCGCTTCCCTTTGTGCCCGGGGTGGGAATCACCACAAACGGCGCGCGAGCGTGGGCACAACTTGGGCCAATCCGTTTTCAGCCCTCCGAAGTATTGAAGGTTGCCGTGCTGTTGTATTGCGCCAGCGTTCTCGGAAGACGTCGTGCAGAAATTTCTGATGTGCGACGCACATTTAGGCCAGTGATGTTCGTTTGGGCGGCTGCGGCAGCAGCATGCCTGTTGCAAAAGGACTTCGGCGCAGCAATCGTCTTTACGTGCATCATCCTTGCAACCTTGTTTATCGCGGGTACTCCGCTTCGTCTCATCGCGGCGGTGCTCTCGGTTGCCTTGCTCGGTTCGACCGCACTCATTGCGTCTAGCACCAGAATGCAAAATCGATTTCTTTCATTCATTGATATCGAAGGCAATAAGGGTCACTATGCGTATCAGGTTTGGCAATCCATCTTGAGCATTGCCAACGGCGGAGTAGCCGGCGTCGGCGCAGGTCAGGGAACAGGGAAGTGGGGCTACGTACCGCTAGCACACAGCGACTTCATTTTTGCGATTGTCGCAGAGGAGTTCGGACTCATTGGCGCACTGTCGGTTATTGGTGGTTTTCTTGTGCTGGCTTATCTCGGTATTCAGGCCGCGCTCGGTGCGCGTGATCCCTTTGGTGCGTTGCTGGCTGGCGGAATTACTACATGGCTCTGCATCCAAGCCTGCATCAATATTGGTGGTGTTATCGGGGCTATGCCTGTTACAGGCTTAACCTTGCCGCTCATTTCGTATGGAGGCTCTTCGCTATTTATGACGATGGCCGCAGTAGGACTGCTGCTTAACGTTGCGCGTAATATGAAGTAGAGCCATGTCTGTTCCCCCGAGTTCAATTTTTGCCGTCATCACGGGGGGCGGAACAAGCGGTCATGTGTTGCCCGCGTTGGCTATTGCCGAACTGCTGAGGGAATCAGGACATCCATTTGATTCCCTTCACTATGTTGGTTCGTCACGTGGCATTGAAACCAGTTTGCTGCCACCAACAGGAATCGGGAGCACATTCCTTCGCGTGGACGGCTTGCAACGCAGCGTAAAAATGCGAGCATTGATTCGCAACGTGAAGGCGCCATTTGTGCTTGCTTCCGCGCGTGTTGAGGCGAAGCGCTTGTTGCGGCGTCTACAGCCAAGGGTCGTTGTTTCGGTAGGCGGCTACGCAAGTGTGCCTACCTGTTCGGCTGCGCGGTCTCTCGGCATACCCGTTGTCGTTGTTTCATACGATCGCAGGCCAGGCTTAGCATCACGATTGCAATCTCGATATTGCGCGGTCAGTGCTGTTGCATACTTGCCGAGCGGGCTGCGCAAGGCTCAGCTTTCGGGTGCTCCGGTGAGGGCAAGCATTCGTCATTGCTTGCGCCACGAGACGCGAACCGCAGCGTTAGTAAATTTGGGCTTCAGACATACTGATCGAGTTGTGTTGGCAATGGGCGGGTCGCTTGGCTCGCAGGCGATCAACCAATTGGTCGAAGCCTTCGCGCGGCATTACCGACACGACGATGAGGTTGCGGTGTTGCACATTGCGGGCGCCCGCAACATGGCCTCGGATACGTCTCCGGAGCGCGTATATCGATCCGACGGATCGCTGCAATATCAACGAGTTGCATACTGCGATGACATGGCTGGTGCATACAGCGCTGCAACAGTTGTGGTCTGTCGGGCGGGGGCTAGCACCATTGCAGAGATTGCAACAGTGGGGGTTGCTGCTGTGATCATCCCCTGGAAGGACGCCGCGGAGAATCATCAAAAGATCAATGCACAGTGGCTTACGGATGCAGGGGCAGCAGTTTTGCTCGACGAAAATTCGTTAACTGCGCCAACTTTTATTGATGTCGTAGGCGCATTGTTGGCAGATTCTTCAACAATCTCTCAAATGGAAACCACGTCATTTGCAATGGGCAATGTGCATCGCAACTGCAGAATTGCGACAATCGTAGAGTCGGTGGCGTGATGATCGTTGTCGACGCTTTTGATTTGAGCAATACTCGCCGTATCCATGTTGTGGGCATTGGTGGCCCGGGTATGAACGCGATTGCGCAAGTGTTGTTTGAGATGGGTCATACCGTTACAGGCAGCGACATCGTCGAATCTCCCGCCACAGACCGCTTGACGCGTATGGGCGTAAAAGTTTCTATCGGACACGACGCGGCATTGGTGCTGGGTTGCGATGCGGTCACTTTTTCGAGTGCGATTCCTCAGTCGAATGTCGAGGTTGCTGCGGCTCGTGAGGAGCCCACAATTTCGCTCCTCACCAGGGCACAGATGTTGGCGGCCATCTGTGATCAGCGGCCAACAGTTGCAGTCGCGGGAACGCATGGCAAAACCACGACGACTTCGATGCTCATGCATGTTTTGGAACATGCGGGCCGTAAGCCAAGTTTCGTCATTGGGGGCGACGTTCGGTCGCTCGAGACGGGGGCTGGTTGGCGAGACGGCGACATCTTCATCGTGGAAGCCGACGAGAGCGATGGAACACATCTTGCGCTGCCAATACACGCAACCATCTTGACCAATATTGATGTCGACCACTTGGATCGTTACGAGTCGTTTGAAAACATCGTGTCTGGTTTTGAGGAATACGTAGCAAAGATTGATGGGCTAAAGGTGTTGTGTTCTGATGACATGGCGGTCGCAAAACTTGCCCGAAAATACGCTGCAACTACATACGGCATTGTTTCTGAAGCCGATTTTCGTGCTTCTCAAATTGCTTTTGCTCATGGTGCATCGTCGTTTATGGTGCAGCATCGAGTTGAAAACGCATATGTCTCGCTTGGCAAAGTTTCTGTATCGCTAAGAGGGCAACACAATGTCTTGAACGCCCTCGCTGCCATCGCCATGGCTATGCAGTGCGGGGTTTCTTTTGGCGATTGCAGCGACGCGCTTTCATCATTTGGTGGTGTTGCGCGTCGCTTCGACAAGCGTGGAGAGGACGGTGGAGTCACATTTATCGACGACTACGCACACCTACCCACCGAGATTGCGGCGGTGTTGACTGCTTCGCGTGACGAGACCGACAACTGGAAACGAGTCGTGGCTGTGTTCCAGCCCAATCGATTTAACCGCATGAACGTATTGTCACCCCAGTACGCCAATGCTTTTGTTGGTGCTGACCTTGTTGTGATCACAGAAATTTATGCCTCCGGCACTACGCCAATAGAGGGCGTGACGGGGCACCTTGTTGTGGAAGCGGTGCAACAAGCGCATCCCGAAGCAACCGTCGTATGGCAGCCTACGCGCAGTGGTCTTATCGATTTTCTCGCTAGCGAATTGGCGGCGGGTGACTTGTGCATTTCGATGGGTTGTGGGGACATTGAATCACTACCCGACGAGGTGATTGCGCGCCGTACGGCGCAGCGGGGTGAAGCATGAGCACGCCCCGAGCAGCAAAACGACCCATCACGCTCGAAGACGTAGATCGTGCATCAAAGATATTGGGTGAGCGTGCGCGGCGTGATGTTTCGCTTTCGCCGTTCACGACGTATCGAGTAGGCGGAGCGGCAGCATTGCACGTTCATGTTTCGTCGATGGACGACTTGAATCAAGTGAGTGAAGCGCTGTCAGAAGTAGATATGGATGTGCTTGTAATCGGACGGGGCAGCAACATGCTTATCTCCGACACAGGATTCCCGGGAATTGCTCTTACCTTTGGCGCATTTGCCGACTACATCGACTTGCCACAAAGAGACGACTATCCGGGAGCCGCGCCGCTGGCATTGTTCGGTGGCTCAGTGACGCTCCCTGTAGCGGCTCGGCAAAGTGTGAAGCGCGGTTTAGCTGGTTTGGAGTGGGGTGTGGGAGTGCCTGGCTCGATAGGCGGTGCCGTGCGAATGAACGCAGGTGGCCATGGTTCGGATATGGCGTCGTCACTCGAGTCGGTTCGAGTGTTTCATTTGCGAAAGGGCAGGGAGTTCGAGCTTGAAACAGACGACCTCGGTCTGCGCTTTAGGGGCTCTGCATTAACCGATCATCATGTGGTGTTGAGCGCGACTTTGCGCTTGGGTTGGCTGCCGGAAGGTGATTCGGGGGAGGACCGGCTCACCGAGATAGTTCGCTGGCGTCGAGAGAATCAACCCGGTGGGCAGAACGCGGGTTCGGTTTTTGTCAACCCAATTCCAGGCGAAGTTTCTGCTGGAGCATTAATTGACGAGTGCGGGTTGCGTGGTTTTCGCATCGGTACTGCGCAGGTGTCGGAAAAGCATGCAAACTTTATCCAAGCCGATGAAGGTGGTTTGGCGAACGATGTGATTGCAGTGATGGCAGAGGTTCGTAGGCGCGTGTACGAGCAACATGGGCATCAATTGCGAAGCGAGATCCGTTTAGTTGGTTTCGATGTGGAAGCCAACCCACAGTTTGCCGATGTGTTGTCGAGCGAGTCCGACACCAGTGTTGCAACAATTCGTTTGGAACAAATCATTGAACGAATCGCCAGCAGCGAGTCTCGCCCGGACGCCTCCATCCCGCTGTCGGTTTTAAGCGGTTCACAACTTCCAGCACAAGAAGCCGACCTTTCGCCGGAAGTGTTGGAAGAATTGCGCGAAGCATTTGCCAAAGACCCAACTGGGGGCATTGCGCAACCAGAAACTTCGCGTGTGGTCATTGTTGATCCATCGATCGTCGAAATAGAAGCGGCGGAAGAAGCAGATGCAAGCGCTGGCTTGACGGGGTCATCCTCAACCAGGGTGGTCATCGTTGATGAAGATTTGCGCCAATCAACCGATGACGATTTCCCGGCCGACACTCAATCGCAAACGGTCCATCATGCTCCTACGAGCACCCGAGTGCGGATCTTTGATGAAGACGGCGAGGATGTTTCGCTCGCTGAGATAGTTGACCCAGGGCACTGGAGTACCCAGGGTTCAATTCGTAATCGATTGATGAAATTGTTTAGACGCGGTGGAGCACCACCCAAAAATAGACGCAAACAATTGCTCATTGCGATTGCATCCATCGTCGGTTTTCTGTCATTACTGATTGTCCTTCTTGCATCGCCCATTTTTTCAGTACGCAACGTGAAAGTTGAAGGGGTTCGGTACGCCAATTCCGAGTTGATAGAAAGTGTGATCGCTTCGCTGAAGGGCGAATCGGTGTTGACGGTTGATACCAATGTGTTACAAGATCGCCTAGAGAGCGACCCGTGGATTGAATCGTCTCGGATTAAAACCTTCCTGCCGAATACGGCCGTAATCGAGATCAACGAAAGACTTCCTGCTGCGTGGTTCGTTGGTGTAGACAATCGCGCACGCGTCATCGATGTTGATGGTCTTGTGTTGGCAGTGCTCGATGGAAGGCCAACTGAGTACATGTTGATCGACGGTGTCGGCCCAAACCTCATCGCTGGTGCTACAACCGCACCCGAGTATCGGGCTGCGGCGCAACTAGCGCAGTCGCTTCCTGTCGAGCTCCAGCCGCTTGTCAAGAACCTAGGGGTCGGGGGTTCCGACTCTGTCACGATGACCCTGACCACAGGGACTCTGGTGAAGTTTGGCGAGCCTGTGGATATGCGAAACAAACTGGTCAATGTGGTCGTCCTCTTGCGTCGGCAAGACCCCAACGGAATGCTTGAAATCGATGTTTCTGGAGGGACTCCCGTCGTTAAATCCGCGTAAGAGTGGGGGTTTTCGGCGGGATTCATAGTGGTATCGCTCGGGGCAACCCTCGGTTTATGTAAGGCTGAAGGACGAGTTAAAAAAGTACATACGGTTTTTTCGATGCTTCCCATCGATCCCAGGAGGAAAATTACAATGGCTGGTGCACCACAGAACTATCTCGCAGTGATCAAAGTGATCGGTGTTGGTGGTGGTGGCGTCAATGCCATCAACCGCATGATCGATGCAGGCCTGCGCGGAGTCGAGTTCGTGGCAGTAAATACCGATGCTCAGGCACTGTTGATGAGTGACGCCGACTTCAAAATTGATATTGGTCGCGAGCTCACTCGAGGACTTGGCGCCGGAAGCGATCCGGAAATTGGTCGTGAGGCTGCAGAGACGTCGCGTGCGGATATTGAAGAATTGGTAAGCGGAGCAGACATGGTGTTCATTACCGCAGGTGAAGGTGGCGGCACCGGTACGGGTGCTGCGCCGATCATTGCCGAGATTGCCCGTGCTGCCGGTGCGCTTACAGTCGGAATCGTCACGCGACCATTTGGTTTCGAAGGTCGGCGACGTTCGCTCCAGGCCGAGTCAGGAATCAACAAGTTGAAAGACAAAGTTGACACCCTGATCATTATTCCGAACGAGCGGTTGCTCTCGGTTGCAACCGACAAGACGAGCCTGCTCGACGCCTTCCGCAAAGCAGATGATGTGCTGTTGCAGGGTGTTGCTGGTATCACCAACCTGATTACAACTCCGGGCCTCATCAACACCGACTTTGCCGACGTCAAAATGATTTTGACAAACGCCGGTAGTGCACTGATGGGAACCGGCAAAGCAACCGGCGATAACCGAGCAATCAACGCCGCAAACGCAGCGATCAATTCGCCATTGCTCGAGTCTTCCATTGAGGGAGCCCGCGGCATTCTGCTCAATATCACTGGACCATCGGACATGGGCTTGTTCGAGTTGAACTCGGCTGCGGAGATCGTTCATGGCGTAGCGCATCAAGACGCCAACATCATTTTCGGAACCGTTATCGATGACGAACTTGAAGATGAGGTACGCGTAACAGTCATCGCGGCAGGTTTTGATCGAACCGAAACATCCGGCTCGCGTGCCGCTGCTCGTGATCAACGTTCAAACGATGCTCGCCCTGCAGACAACAAGGGAAGTCGATTGAAAGAGTTGTTTGGCTCGGGTGAAGATCCATTGCGGGATGACAGCGATGGTCTCGACGTTCCTTCATTCTTGAAATAGTCACATCTAGTCAGGCGTGAACGCCGCAGAGGTAGCAGAGCGAGTAGCGATTATTCGCCAGCGCATAGTTGACGCTGGTGGTGTAAACGTCGAACTTGTTGCGGTCACGAAAACGTTTGACGAAACATCCTGGCGAGCAGCCCGAGACGCAGGCGTCGACGGCATTGGCGAAAACTATGCACAGGAGCTTGCCGCCAAAGCCCAGCAAGTACCTGCCGATCTTCGTCCAACCGTGCACTTCATTGGGCAGTTGCAAAGCAACAAAGTGAAGATAATCAGCGAAATCGTCGACGTTTGGCAGTCGATTGATCGGATATCAATAATCGACGAGATTCTCCGCCGCACCCCTGACAAGCCACCCCGCATATACGTGCAGGTCAACACCACGAAGGAAGCAGGCAAGGGCGGATGCGAGCCAGAGACTGTGGCTGCAGTTGTAAACCACGCTGTACGCAATGGGGCAACGGTGGAAGGCCTGATGACGGTTGGCCCAACCGATGGTGACCCTGCCCAAACTCGGGCGGGATTCCGCCTGCTTCGATCTTTAGCTCACGATCTTGGACTTCGCGGATTGAGCATGGGCATGACCAACGATCTAGAAATTGCCGTGGAAGAGGGTTCGACGCTTGTTCGCGTTGGCTCGGCCATTTTCGGTACCCGCACCGGCGCGTAGAAAAGTCCTATAACGCGCGCGAATATGGGTATTGGGCTATTCTTTCAGGGATGTCAATGTTTCGTAAAGCAATGGATTATTTAGGTCTTGGGCCAGATGACGCATATGACGATTACGACGCATCCGTGGCGCAGGTCCGTCCAGAGCGCCAGCGCCAAAGTCGTTCACCGCAGGCTCGTCCCTCACGTCAAGTCGCTCAGGAGTATGACGACTACGAAGAAGAATACGACGAGCCGATGCCAGAGCCACGCGGAGTTCGTGCAAGACCGCAACAAGTTCGTGACGACTCCAGCGTGCAAGTGCGTCCTTCAGCAAATCGCTCGGTGCCGACTGTGCGTCCACTTTCGGTTTCAACAGCAGAAGCAGTTACTGTTCGACCAACTCGCTACGACCAAGCCAAAGACATTGCAGATTTGTTGAAGTCTGGTCAGCCAGTTGTCATGAACATCGCTGGTGCAGACGAAGAAACTGCACGACGCTTGATCGATTTTGTATCGGGGCTTGTCTACGGCCTTGAGGGTCAGATCGAAAAAGTATCACCAGGCGCATTTTTGATTAAGCCTTCCGGAGTTCGCGTCTCACGCGGTTAACGAATCAATAACACTGATGATTAGAGAACTGCTCTGCCAACTCGTCAGCTTGTACGTTTTGCTTATCATTGTTCGCGTCATTAGCTCTTGGTTTCCTGCCAACCCCAATGGCCCATTCGGACAAATCATTCGTTTGGTTTTTCGTGCAACCGACCCAGTGTTGTTGCCGGTGCGGCGTGCGGTGCCTTTTGCTGGCCCACTCGATTTGTCGCCGATCATTGTTGTGTTATTCCTCAATATCGTCGTTCAACAGTTCATACTCGGCTGCTAATTTCTGCACTCAGAGTGCCCAAGCCGTACACTGACGCACCGTGACGTATCCATCGGTAGAGCCGCAGCCACAGTTTCCGGCGCTTGAAAATGAGACGCTCGCGTATTGGGCAAGTGACAAAACGTTCGAAGCATCCATTGCGCAACATGAGGCCGGCGCAAACGGCGAAAATGAATATGTCTTTTACGATGGTCCGCCATTCGCCAATGGTTTGCCGCACTACGGACACTTGCTTACAGGTTTTGTTAAAGACGCAGTGCCTCGCTATCAGACCATGCGGGGCAAGCGCGTCGAGCGACGCTTCGGTTGGGATTGCCATGGGTTGCCGGCAGAGGCAGAAGCCGAACGGCAGTTGGGTATTTCTGGAACACAAGCCATCACTGATTTCGGGATTGAGAAATTTAACGACTACTGCAAAGTTTCGGTGTTGCAGTACACCAGTGACTGGGAGCGTTATGTAACGCGACAAGCCCGTTGGGTTGATTTTGCAAACGACTACAAAACGCTTGATATGCCCTATATGGAAAGCGTGATGTGGGCCTTCAAAGCCCTTTGGGACAAGGGCCTTATCTATGAGGGCTTCCGAGTTCTGCCGTATTCGTGGGCGCTTGAAACGCCGTTATCAAATACTGAAACGCGCATGGACGATGCATATAAACAGGTGCAAGACCCAGCCCTCACAGTTGGTTTTTCCCTAGAAAATGGTGATTCGTTGTTGGCATGGACAACAACGCCTTGGACGTTGCCGAGCAACTTGGCTTTGGCGGTTTCGCCGGATGTTGAATACGTCCGCGTGTCGCATGAAGGCAAGGTGTACGTCCTCGCACAGGCCCGACTGGAGGCATACGCAAAAGAGCTCGAGGGCGCAGTTGTTCTTGAGACGGTGATGGGTTCCACGCTTGTAGGCATGCGCTACACGCCACTGTTTCCATACTTTGCAGACCACGCAGATGCCTTTCGCGTGTTGTCGGGCGATTTCGTCACCACCGAGGATGGAACTGGCGTTGTGCATATGGCACCCGGTTTCGGTGAGGACGACCAACGAGTATGTAAGGACAACGGCATTGAACTGGTAGTTCCAGTTGACAGCAGGGGACAGTTCACTAGCGAGGTTCCTGACTTTCAGGGTCAATTGGTGTTTGATGCGAACCCACTGATCATTCGGGCATTAAAAGATCGTGGGGTGGTGTTGCGCCACGAAACGTACGACCACTCGTACCCGCATTGTTGGCGCACAGGTAAGCCGCTCATCTATAAGGCGGTGAGTTCTTGGTTTGTCAACGTGACGATGATCAAGGATCGGATGGTTGAACTGAATAACACCATCACGTGGGTTCCCGACCACTTGCAGCAGGGGAGTTTTGGCAAGTGGCTTGAGAATGCTCGCGATTGGACAATCAGCCGCAATCGTTTTTGGGGTTCGCCTATTCCGATATGGCGAAGCGATGATCCGACGTATCCGCGCATTGATGTGTACGGAAGCGTTGCCGAACTAGAGCGCGACTTTGGAGTCAAAGTTGCAGATCTGCACCGCCCAATCGTTGATGATTTGATTCGACCAAACCCAGATGATCCAACTGGTAAATCGATGATGCGTCGGGTGCCCGAAGTGTTGGACTGCTGGTTCGAAAGCGGTTCTATGCCTTTTGCCCAGGTGCATTATCCGTTTGAGAACCAAGAATGGTTTGAGAAACACAATCCGGGTGATTTCATCGTCGAATACATCGGCCAAACCCGGGGCTGGTTCTACACGTTGCATGTTTTGGCTACAGCGTTGTTTGATCGTCCTGCCTTTTCAACCTGTGTTAGCCACGGCATAGTCCTCGGCGCAGATGGGGCCAAGATGTCAAAGAGTCTGCGCAACTACCCAGACCCAATGAATGTTTTTGACACCTATGGGGCCGACGCAATGCGCTGGTATCTGTTGTCTTCCTCAATTTTGCGCGGCTCCGATTTTGCCGTTACCGAAGAGGGCATTCGTGACATCGTTCGACAGGTGATGTTGCCGCTTTGGAACAGTTGGTATTTCCTTTCGCTCTATGCGAACGCGGAGGCGAAAACAGGAGCGATTGATTATTCGTCAACAAATGTCTTGGATGTGTACATCTTTTCAAAGCTGCACAAGCTTGTTGTGGAGACAACCAAGTTGATGGACTCGTACGACTTGTTCGAAGCATGTCAGCAGGTGCGGGGGTTTTTGGATGCGCTGACCAACTGGTACATTCGGCGCAGCCGCGATCGCTTTTGGGCGGGCGACCAAGACGCAATCAATACTTTGCATACAACGCTTCACGTACTGACGCGAGTGATTGCACCACTGCTGCCGCTTACGAGCGAGAAAATTTTTCGTGGCCTGACCGACGAGCGAAGCGTTCATTTGCAAACTTGGCCATCGCCAGATGAGATTCCTTGCAATAATGATTTGGTTACCGTGATGGACCAGGTGCGCGACGTTTGCAGCAGCACACTTTCGCTTCGCAAGGTTCACTCTCGACGAGTGCGTTTGCCGCTTGCAAAGTTGACTGTTGCCTCACCATTGGCCGAAGGTTTGCGTCCATTCGTTTCGATTATCACCGACGAGGTGAATGTGCAGGAAGTTGTATTGTCCACCGACGTCGCTGGCGTTGCGCGGCACGAATTGCAAGTGATACCGGCTGCGCTCGGGCCAAGATTGGGTTCGAACACGCAAAAGGTGATTGTCGCCGTTAAAAAGGGCGACTGGAAGCAGACCGGCGACACCATTGTTGCTGGCGGTGTCGAGTTGCAACCCCACGAGTTTCAGCTGAAGTTGATGGCCGCAGTCGGCGACGCAGATTCTCTCGCGAGCGCCGCGTTGCAAGATGGCCAAGGCATTGTTCTGTTGGATATCCAACTCACGCCGGCGCTACTTGCCGAAGGTGCCGCTCGCGATGTAGTGCGCGCTGTGCAACAGGCGCGTCGCGAGGCCAAGCTCTTGGTCTCCGACCGGATCAGCCTCACCCTGGGTCTTCCCGAGGATCTTGCCCAGCAGATTGCCCCCTTCTTGTCGTATATTGCCGCCGAGACGCTTGCAGAGCGCACAACATTGGACCCGAATGCGGTACGGGCTACCGATTTGGACGGAACTCCCATCTATGTCGGGGTTGAGCGACTACGGTAAAGCGCCAAGTCAGGGAGACAGTGATGCCTAAGGCAAAAAAGAAAATTGCAAAAAAGAAGCCAGTAGCCAAGAAGAAGTCGGCGCCAAAAAATAATCAGGCTGCAAAAAAGAAGGCCGAGTTGGCTAAGAAGTTGGCTGCCAAGAAGAAGGCAGATGCCGCGAAGGTTGCTGCGAAGAAGAAGGCCGAGTTGGCTAAGAAGTTGGCTGCCAAGAAGAAGGCAGATGCAGCCAAGGTTGCTGCGAAGAAGAAGGCCGAGTTGGCCAAGAAGTTGGCTGCCAAGAAGAAGGCCGAGTTGGCTAAGAAGTTGGCTGCGAAGAAGAAGGCCGAGTTGGCTAAGAAGTTGGCTGCCAAAAAGAAACTTGAGGCGCAGAAGGCTGCAGCGGCGAAGAAGGTTGCCGAAGCCGCCAAGAAGAAGGCCAAGCGCGAGGCCGAACTCGCGAAAAAGAAGCTGGCAGCCGAGCGCAAGAAACAGCAAGTCATTGCTCAGAAAGCAAAACTTGTGGCCGCCAAAGAAAAGGCCAAAGAAAAAGCTCGCATAGAAGCCGAGCGTTTGGCTGCTAAGGCCGCCCTCGAGGCAGAGCGCATTGCAGCACGCGAAGCCAAAGAGGCCGCGCGATTGTTGGCCTTGGCAGAAAAAGAAGCAGCCCGTGAAGCGGCTCTTCGAGCGAAGAGGAAGCCAGAGCCACCACCACGTCCACCAATTATCAAGACAGAATTCGTTGATGGACTTCAAGGCACTAAGGAATTTGATCTCAAGTTCCTCACATCTCAGCGTGAAATGTTGTTGGAAAAGCGCGGTCTACTTACTCGTCAGGCCGTGCGCTTAGAAGATGAAGCACATGCGCTGATTGAAGATGTCGAAATGGGTGACGTGCAGTTTGATGAAGAGGGCGGTGAAGGTGACACCATGGTTGTGGAGCGTGAGCGCGACTTGATGCTGTCTGCGCAGGCTCGGCAGGAAGTCGAAGAAATTGACGCTGCACTCGAGCGTTTGAAAACAGGCGAGTACGGGTACTCGGTGCACAGCGGTTTGCCCATTCCTCGTGAGCGCTTGAAGGCAATTCCATGGACGACAGAATCGGTGCAAGAGCGCGTCGGTGGCATTGGTCGTTGATGACCGATAATCGACGAATTCGTCGATTGAGCATTTCCATCGCAGTCGTTGTGGCGGTGCTTGATCAGATCACAAAGCATTGGGCATTAAACAAGTACAACGACGGTTCATTCACCGATCTTGTGGGTTCGTTACGTTTTAAACTCACGTACAACCAGGGCATGGCCTTTTCCCGTGGCACTGGTTTCGGCCCGATCATTGGTGTTTTGGCCCTGATCATCATCGTGGTCATGTTGTTGTCACTGAAGCGCGCCGACACTCGATCCACTCGGATTGCGGCTGGCTTGATCATTGGTGGTGCGGCAGGCAACGTTTTGGACCGAGCGTTCAGAGGTTCGGCATGGATGCGTGGCGCGGTCATTGACTTCATAGACCTCCAATGGTGGCCTGTGTTCAATGTCGCCGATGTAGCCATCGTTTCGGGTGCGATACTGATGGTGCTCTCGCTGTTCAAAGAAAAGCGTGAACTATCCGCAGTACAAGCAGAGGCAAAACATGTTGAATGAACTTATTCCCGCGGCGCTACACGAACAGCGACTCGACCGAGTGGTTTCATTGATTTCCGACATCAGTCGGGCGTCTACTGCAACACTCATTTCCGTTGGCGGAGTAGTAGTTGATGGCGAGGTGGCAACCGCGGGCAAGGTGAAGGTTCGCGAGGGTCAGCAAGTGTCGATTGATACATCGCTTTTGCCACGAAAAGAGTTGCCACAACCAGATCCAACTATTTTGCTTGACATTGTGTATCAAGATTCTGATGTAGCCGTAATCAACAAGGCACCGGGAATGGTGGTGCACCCAGGTGCGGGCAACCCTTCCGGCACGATGGTCAATGGTGCGCTCGCACTTTTCCCAGAGATGGCTTCTGTTGGTGACACTCTGAGGCCGGGTGTTGTGCATCGTCTGGATGCGGGAACTACTGGGCTGATGGTGATGGCTCGAACCCAAAAGGCTTACGAGTTTTTGGTGGATGCTCTCTCTCGTCGCGATGTGACGCGCAAGTATGTTGCTTTGGTTTGGGGTCATCCAAGCGTTCAAGAGGGCATCATTGACGCGCCAATTGGTCGCGACCACAGAGATCCCACGAAGATGGCGGTGATGGTGGATGGCAAGACTGCTCGCACCAAATTCGATGTAGTTCGTACATTCAATTTGCCGCAGCCTTGCGCCCTTATCGAATGCCAATTGGAAACAGGAAGAACCCATCAGATTCGTGTTCACCTAGATTCCATCGGTCACCCTGTTGTTGGCGACGCAACCTATGGCGGAGCCCGTAGCTCGCTGTCATGTTCTCGACCAATGTTGCATGCAACTGCGCTGCGTTTTGCTCATCCGTCTTCTGGAGAAGAAATGGGCTTCGAGGTGCCAATCCCCGATGATATGAATCAGATAGTTGGACGTTGCTCGTAAAAAGTTAGTGATGTAGTTCTGGCCACGGGTCGGAACCCTGAGCGGCTCGTGCAATTTTCGCTAACGTGTAGTCGGCTAGGTGGTGTCGCATGTGGTCACCAGCGACATTCCAAATTGCGAGCAACACGCAGTGACCTTCGTGGTCGCACGATCCATCCTGATGCGGTTGTCCGAAGTCGCCCAATGTGATCGGCCCATCCGCGGCCGCAATAATTTCGGAAAGCAAAATCTCCTCGGGAGGGCGGGCAAGTACGTAGCCTCCGCCTACCCCTCGTTTTGATTTCACTAAGCCCGCGCCTTTGAGGACGAGCAAGATTTGCTCTAAATAGGGTTGGGGCAGAGCAGTGCGAGTGGCGATGTCGCGAACAGACGTTGGCCCGGGTTCATCTGCATGTAAAGCCAACGACAGCAAGGCTCGACACGCATAATCGCCTCTGGTAGAAACACGCACAGATGTAGTGTAGAACAATGGTTCAACCAAGGCTTCCTCTCTACGCAGGAGGGAACGTTTCAGCAATCATTCCCGCGATCCTTGGGCCGCAAGGCACTCGTGTCATTCCTTCTTGGATGCCAGCGCCGGTTGAATCCGCACGGAATGTGGTGCTTCTCGTCGTCGATGGCTTGGGTTGGCATCAGTTGCAGGCACACAAACAGTTCTTGCCCACACTGTCATCAATGGTTGGCGCAGCCATAACAACCGTTGCTCCTACAACCACAGTGACCGCACTCACGTCGATCACCACAGGCTTGGCGCCAGGCGAGCACGGAATGATGGGCTATCGGATGGACATGGGCCGACAGGTTGTGCAAATGCTGAGATGGGGAGACGACAAAGGCGACCTGCGATCCTCATACCCACCCGAGATCGTGCAACCGACACCGCCGTTCATGGGGTCGTCTGTCCCGGTGGTGAGTAAGGCCGAATTTGACTCCACCGCATTCACGGCCGCGCATTTGCGAGGAACCCGTTCTTATGGTTGGCGGGCTGCGTCGAGCATTGCAGTTACCGTCGGATCATTGCTCCGTGCGGGGCAACAGTTCGTGTATGCGTACTACGACGGTGTCGACAAGATCGCGCACGAGCGAGGTTTCGGCGAGTTCTATGAGGCAGAACTGCGAACTGTAGATCGATTGATTGGCGACATAGCCGAGCAACTCACACCGGATTCGGTGCTACTCGTTACTGCCGATCATGGTCAGGTACATGTGGGGGACAACACCATCGTTCCGCATGCAGATGTTGTTGCGGGGGTTGCTTATCAATCTGGCGAAGGACGCTTTAGATGGTTGCATACCAAGGGAGGTGCCACCCAAGACGTGCTCGCCGCGGCAAAATCTCACTACTCGGATGTTGCATGGATTGTCTCGCGTGATGAAGCGATTGATGGTGGGTGGTTCGGTCCGCGCGTTACCGACGCAGCAAGAAAGCGATTGGGAGACGTGGCGCTCCTTCCATTCACTGATACCAGTTTTGAAGATGCTGGCGACACCGGGCCGTTTCAGCTCGTATGTCGCCATGGCTCGCTCACCGAGGCCGAAGTGGATGTTCCCCTGTTGGCTTTTCGAAGTAACGCCTGACCGAACAGGTCACTGCTAAAGTCGGCGTTCCGCCAGCCTGAAGGAGTTTGCCTTGGGGGATTCATTCACCCATCTGCACGTACACACCGAGTTCTCCATGCTGGACGGCGCTTCACGTCTGAATGAACTCGTAAGCAAGGCAAGCGAAGAGGGCATGCCCGCACTTGGCATTACCGACCACGGAAATATGTACGGCATTCTCGACTTTTATCGCGAATGCAACGAACACGGCATCAAGCCAATTATCGGCACCGAGGCCTACATGGCCCACGAGCATCGAACGGAGCGACCAAGTCGCCGCGGGAAAATCGACGATTCGGGTGGCGATACCGAAACGGGTGGCAAGGTGTACTACCACCTGACGCTGCTTGCCGAAAACAACGATGGCTATAAGAACTTGATCAAGTTGTCCAGCCTCGCCTTTTTGGAGGGTTACTACTACCAGCCGCGGATGGACTGGGAGCTTCTTGCAAGACACAGTAAGGGCCTCATCGCAACGAGTGGCTGTTTGGGCGGGCATGTTCTGCAACGACTGCTGAAGGGCGATACCGCTGGGGCACAACAATATGCGGGAAGATTGCAGGAAATTTTCGGCAAAGACAATTTCTTTATTGAACTGCAAGACCACGGCATTGCCGAACAGCGTCAAACCAACCCACAGCTTGTCGAACTTGCACAGAAGATCGGTGCGCCGTTATTGGCCACTAACGACACCCACTACACACACAAGCACGATCATGAAGCCCACGATGCTTTGCTCTGTGTACAAACTGGCTGCACCATTGCAGACCCGAACCGATTCAAGTTTGAAGGCACCGAGCATTACCTGAAGTCGGCACATGAAATGCGTTACCTCTTTCGCGAACAACCAACTGCATGCGATAACACGCTGTGGATCGCCGAACGCGCAAATGTAGAAATCGAGTTCGGAAAGCCAGTTTTGCCAAACTTCGAATTAGCGGCGGGGTTCGCAGACGAGACTGCCTATCTCAAACACCTGACAATGGACGGTGCAACCAAGCGATGGGGTGCATCGATTCCTCCATCGGTTGTCGAACGACTGGGCTACGAACTAAAAGTCATTTCCGACATGGGATTCAGCTCGTATTTTCTCATCGTTTGGGATTTGATCCGATATGCGCACGAGCAGAATATTCGAGTTGGTCCCGGCCGAGGATCTGCCGCCGGTTGCGCCGTTGCCTACTGCTTACAAATCACCAACTTGGATCCGATTAAATACGATTTGCTGTTCGAGCGGTTCCTCAACCCAAGCCGCGTTTCAATGCCCGACATCGACATGGACTTTGACTCGCGTTATCGCGACCAAATGATTAAGTATGCGGCCGACAAATATGGCCGTGATCACGTTGCCCAAATCATCACCTTTGGCACTATTAAGTCGCGCAACGCAGTACGTGATGCCGCTCGAGTATTGGGCTATCCGTACGCCCTGGGTGACAAAATCGCCAAGCTCATGCCGCCTGTGGTGATGGGTAGAGACACCCCATTGAAATATTGCTTCGAGGAGGACAAGCTCGACAAGGAACACAGAGCCGGATATCAAGCAGCCACAGAACTCCGTGATCTTTGTGATGCAGATCACGATGTAAAACGAATCATGGACGTTGCTCGCGGCCTAGAGGGGCTAAAGCGTTCGGTTGGAATACATGCTGCTGCGATGGTGATCACCAAAGAGCCGCTCACCGAATACTTGCCCGTTCAACGCAAACCCGAACAGGGCCAGAAACCTGAAGATGCGCCTGTGGTGACCCAGTACGAAATGCACGGCGTGGAGGCTCTTGGTCTGCTCAAGATGGACATCTTGGGCTTACGAAACTTGGATGTTTTATCGGATGCCAATCAGATGATTCGCGCAACTCGAGACCCAGGTTTCGACATCGACAACATACCGATGGACGACAAACCCACCTACGCCCTTCTTTCACGCGGCGACACCATCGGAGTATTTCAGTTGGAATCTCCACCAATGCGAGCACTTCTCCGTTCTCTGATTCCGGAGCGCTTCGAGGACTTGTCCGCAGTGTTGGCTCTTTATCGCCCAGGGCCGATGAGCGCCAATATGCACAACGATTTTGCAGACTTTAAAAATAAGCGCAAGAAGAACACCTATTTCCATCCCGATGCAGAAGAAACCCTCGGTGACACTTTCGGGCTCATGATCTACCAGGAAAGCCTCATGCGCGTTGCGCAGAAGTTCGCTGGCTACTCATTGGCAGAGGCCGATAACCTGCGCAAAGCCTGCGCAAAGAAGGTTCCCAAGTTGATGGAGGAGCAGCGCGAAACATTCGAAACCGGATGTGATCGGCTTGGTTATGGCCGGAAGCTGGGCGAGGAACTCTTCGACGTCATTGTCAAGTTCGCCGACTACGCATTCGCAAAAAGTCACGCATATGGCTATGGCCTCATTTCGTATCAAACGGCATACCTGAAGGCTCACTTTCCTGTGGAGTACATGTCATGTTTGCTGACAAGCGTTAAAACCAACTACGAGAAAGCGGCAACGTATCTTTCTGACGCTCGAACGAGCAACATCACTGTGCTGACGCCCGACATCAACAAATCCGGCGTCAACTTCGAGCCAGTGGTAGTGGACGGCGTAACAAAGATCGCTTTCGGGCTTTCTGGCATTCGCAATGTCGGTGAAGCCTTGGTTGGATTAGTCGTTCAGCACAGAAATGAACACGGGCCGTTCGAATCCTTTTACGACTTTGCCGAACGCGCTCCCGAACAGGTGCTCAACAAGCGTGCCGTCGAGTCGTTGATTAAGGCTGGCGCATTCGACAACTTGGGGCACCCTCGTAAGGGTCTGCTCGCTGTGTTCGAATCGGTTATTGACACAACAATGGCGCGGCGTCGCGAACGTGACCAGGGTGTGATGAGTTTGTTCGGTGATTTGGGCGAGACGGCTGAGGGTTTTTCCGAACGCCAAGTTATTCCAGATTTGCAATTTGACAAATCCGAGCAGTTGAAATTTGAAAAGGAAATGCTTGGCTTGTACGTTTCGGATCACCCGTTGATGGGCATCGAGGGTGCGCTGCGACGAAGGGTGGATTGTTCCATACCTGATGCGCTCGAATCGGCCGACGGTGCATTCGTCGTCATCGGCGGAATTATCAACAACCTGAAGCGTCGATACACGCGTAAAGGCGACCAAATGGCAACGTTTGACCTCGAAGATTTACAAGGCTCAATCGAAGTAACGGTATTTCCAAAGACGCTCGAAAAGTTTGGGCATCAATTGGTGGATGACATCATTGTTTCCGTCAAGGGTCGACTCGATCGTCGAGACGATTCGCGAGTTGGCTTTATGGCCATGGATGTCACGGTGCTTGAAGGGCTTCGTGTTCTGCAGGAGGCGCTTCATATCAAGGTTGCCGCACAGGCAATAACTGAGACAATGATTGATGATCTAAAGACGCTACTCAGCGAGCATCCAGGCAATTCGCCCGTATTCCTGCATGTTGCTGGCGATAAAGCCCTTCGCCTGAGTAGCGAGTTTGATGTCAACCTGGACCGAGTGATTGGGCAGTTGCGTGCAACATTTGGAGATGCTGCATACATCGCCTGATGCCACTGTCCGAAAGGCTTTTTTTGCTGGCAGAATAGAGGTATGTCAGTTGAGGTAGATACACGAGATTGTGCGTCCCTTACAGAAATCGAATTAGAGGATTTGGCTGCCCTCGGGGGCGCATTCGGTCTGGCACATATCACCAAGGCAAAAGAAGACTGGGTGCTCTTCACCAGCGCTCACATTGACGGCAAACTGCATGGCTTCACATTTTCAACCCTTGAGCGTATTGGTGGCACGCCTTGTGTCTTGCTCGGCATGATGAGTATCAAGCGAACTGCAAAACGCGACTCGGTGCTCAAAGGCCTCATGTCCGAGGCATATCATCGCGCGCTCATGGCATTCCCAGATGAGGATGTAGTCGTTGGCTCAAGGTTTGCAAGTGCCGACGCACTCGAAGCGTTTAAGTCGCTCACCGAACTTATTCCAAGGCCAGGGCATCGCGCTGTGGGTGAGGAGCGCGCATGGGGCAAGCGTTTGGCGCGCCGTTTTGGTGTCGAATCTTCGTACGACGATCAAACATTTGTTGTTAAAACAAACGGCACTGGTGGCTTCCTCGACCACGAGTCGACCAAGCCCGAGAAAGTTCATCCAGACATTGCCGATCAGTTCAAGCCAGTGCCGAAAACAAAGGGCGGAACATTGATCGTTCATGGTTGGACGATGGCCGAGATGCTGGCAAAGCTCGGCAAGCTCGACAAGCAATAGCGAGCAACGGTGCAATTCGCCGACGTAGTTCGAAGCCGGCGAATGACTCGGGCATTCTCCGACAAATCTGTTGATCAATCTGTCTTAACGTCTCTGGTCGACCTTGCATCGCGGGCTCCTTCTGCAGGCAAGACACAGGGATGGCACCTTGTCGTATTGCAAGGAAATGATGTCGTCAAATTTTGGGATGACACACTCCCGAAAGCCCGCCGCGAGACATTTCGTTTCAAACAACTTTTAAACGCACCGGTTATTGCGCTTCCGTTTGCCGACCCGGAAGCGTACGTCGAGCGATACTCCCTTCCCGACAAAGAACAAACAGGTCTTGGTTCAGGTACGGATGCATGGCCCACTCCATATTGGACCGTTGACGCTTCGTTTGCAGTCATGACATTGTTGCATGCCGCGCACGATCTGGGTATGGGTGCTTTGTTCTTTGCGGTGTTCAACGGTGAGAATGAACTGCGTACCCGGCTAGAAGTCCCGGAACACTTACAGTTACTCGGTGCAATTGCTATTGGATGGCCGTTGGCCGAGGAGGCTGCAACTGGTGCAAGTGCGCAACGCCAAAGAAGAAAGCCTGATGAGATTATTCACCACTCCAAGTGGTGAATGGTTACTTGAGCGCCTCGCGTAGCGCTTCAACAAATTGGGCCGGATCGCTGCTTGGAGACATGCATGCATACTGCTTGCAAACATAGGCCAAGTCTGGTTTGCGGTTTGCAAAGAGGGGAGAATCGTAGGTTTCGCCCCAGGCAATGACGGCGGTTGGAATCCAACGCTTATTGAATTCTCGGAGCAGGTCTGATCGAGACCCTGTAACCACGACCTCGGTGACACCAACATGCCGTAGATGAACTGCATTAAGGAGATTGCTGAATGCGGTTGGTGCGCTTGTCGAGATGCGCGAAAGAAGGCGCAGAATGCTGTCGGCATGGTGGGAGTATTTTTCGTCGCCCGAAAGCGCAGCAAGCCGGTACAGGGCATTGGCGGCTGTGGAGTTGGCCGACGGCGTGGCGTTATCCATGACGTCTTTTTGGCGGACAATCAGAGCCTCGCCATTCTTCGGAGTTGTAAAGACTCCGCCGCGCTCGTTGTCCCAGTAGTTCTCCAGTAGGATTTCGGCTGCTTCACGGGCATACAGCATCCACTTCGCTTGTCCGCTTGCTTCGCCAAGTCGCGTGAAGGCATCCACCAAGTGTGAAATATCGGCTGCCAGTGCATGGTGGCGAGCCTTAGGTTCGCCGCTGTCGTGCCAACTTCTCTTCCACACACCGTTCTCGTCGCGCAGGTTGCGGATAAGAAACTCGCCGTTCAGTAGCGCGGCCTCGAGCCAGTCGGCACGGCCCATGAGCGATGCTGCTTCTGCAATTGTGGAGAGCATCATTGCATTCCATTCGGTCACTACTTTGTCGTCAAGGCCTGGTCTGACGCGAGTCTCTCGGCTGTCGAACAAAATTTTTCGCGCTTCTTCAATATCGGCCGGGCGAGTGATCTCGCCTCGGTGATGTAGGCGGGCAGGAATGTTTGTGCCCTCGAAGTTTCCTTCCTCCGTAATTTCATACCACTCTATTGCTTGCTTGGTTAATTCTGGGGGGAGTACATCGGCAAATTGCTGCTTGCTCCAGACGTAGAAATGTCCTTCGTGGCTGTGCCCATCATCATCTAACGAGTCGGCATCTTCGGCACTAAAGAAGCCTCCTTCCGGGTGTCGAAGATCGCGGAGCACATAGTCAATGATCTCCGTCGCCACATCGAGCCAGTTCTTCCGGCCAAAGACAATGCCCGCATGCAGATATATTCGAGCAAGAAGCGCCTGGTCGTACAGCATTTTTTCAAAGTGTGGAACGAGCCACTTCTCATCCACGCTGTACCGAGAAAATCCTCCGCCGATATGGTCGTACATTCCGCCAGATGCCATTGCGTCGAGTGTTGTCGCAATGATTGCTTGAATCTCGTCTGACTCGCTATTGAGCACTTCACGAAGCAAGAGTTCGAGGCTCATCGTGCTCGGAAACTTTGGCGCCGAACCAAACCCACCCCAATGCGGGTCGAAACTCTTTCGAAGTTGCAAGACTGCAGCGTTGAATACGTCGATAGTTGGAAGATCCGTGTCTTGCTCGATCTTGGTCGTGCGCTCAAGAGATTCCATTAACGCAAGGACATTGCTCTCAATGTCGCCGCGGCGGTCTTTCCAAGCGTCATTGATTGCGTTCATGAGTTGCAAGAACGTGGGTTTGGGGAAATACGTACCGCCATAGAAGGGTTTGCCATCGGGGGTGAGAAAGACGGTCATGGGCCAGCCGCCTCTGCCGGTCATTGCCTGAACGGCATCCATATAAATGGCGTCCACGTCTGGCCGTTCTTCGCGATCTACTTTGACGTTGACAAACAACTGGTTCATCACTGTTGCGGTCTCGATATCTTCAAAGCATTCGTGTGCCATGACGTGGCACCAATGGCAGGCCGAGTAACCCACAGAAAGCAAGATGGGAACGTTGCGGCGATTGGCCATTTCAAAGGCCTCCTCGCCCCACGCATACCAGTCGACAGGGTTGTCACAGTGTTGGCGCAGATACGGGCTTGTTTCATTTTCGAGACGATTAGTCATATAAGTATCCTTTGCGGGATAGAGATGTCTAGTTGATTGCAAGCAACATCGTGAAGCCGAGCGTTGGGAACGGTGCGGCCGCTTTTACCGATACTTTCAACTTGCATGTAGTTGCGTTATTCGAAGCGACAACCACCTTCGGTTTGACTACACAGTTTTTGTCTGAAGATGTAACTGAGATAGCGCCCCTTGAGGCAGTGCCAAGGAGCAAATCAATTCGAGTTCTCGAGCCAGGTGCCACCGAAGAAATGTTGGACCAAACGCCGGTTTCAGGGACGGTTGTGGCCGAGAAGAATGATCCGGTAGGAAGCGTTACCGAGAAGCGAAGAAACTTACGCAAGTCGCGCACTGTGGTCTGGTAACTAGATGCAACCGCATTTTTGATCTCCACACAATCAGATGGTTTGTTGGTTGCCGCTTCTCCAGATTTGTTGCATCGGTACCACTGAATCTTGGCATTTGGTGTTGCGGTCATAGTGCTGCCAACCGCAACATCTCCAATGTGGCCGCTTGAAATGAAAGTTGGTGTTATCGAGGGCGGGAAGAGTCTGAATAACTCGGCAAATGCAGCCGGCAGATTGAGGAGCCCAACCCCAAACGTTGTGTCCCGGCCAGCAGTGCCTAAGTCCGTTGCTGTGCGTAACAAAATATCTCGAACTTGGGCTGCGGTGATTGTTGGTTGCGCAGAAAAGAGAAGCGCCGCTGCACCGCTGATGTACGCAGCCGACATACTGGTGCCACTTAGGGCTCTGTATCCGCCAGTGGCAGTCGAGAGGATGTTTACGCCTGGCGCAGCGATATCGATGTAGTCGCCGCGCTGAGCGAAGATTCCGACATTGTTGTTGATGTCGGTGGAGGTGACGGCAAGTGTCAAGTCGGATGCTGCCGGCCATTTGGGTGCCGAATCTGCAAAACCATTGCCCGACGCAGCAACCACTAATACACCCTTGTCAACCGCGTATTGCACGGCACTTGTGAGCGAGGTACTTTCGGTTGGGCCCCCAAGCGACAAGTTGATGACGCGGGCGCCACTGTCGGTTGCATATCGAATGCCGCGTGCTACATCTCGTGAATCGCCCGAGCCCTCAGAGTCCAGCACATGGACGGGAAGAAGCCGAACTTTCGGCGCAACTCCGGCAATGCCGATGCCATTATCGGTCACTGCGCCAATGATCCCCGCTACGTGCGTGCCGTGGCCGTCCTTGAGATCGACGTCGGCAGCACCTTCACTTTCGATGAGTGAGAAGAATGTACGGCCGACTTCTAAATTGTTTGTGAGGTCTGGGTGAGGGCCGCTGCCACTGTCAACAACCGCGACGGTCACTCCAGCACCCTGCGAGTATTGCCAAACTTGCGGTGCACCGATAGCGGTCAATCCCCATTGTTGACTTGTGAGCGGGTCTGTTGGCGATGTGCTGGCAGCGGCAGATGTAGTATTTGTGCTTAAGGCAGCAAAGCAAATTGCGCTTGCGACGAAAGCACGAACAACATTGCGTCGACCAACTAGGTGCGCGGCGTGCAACTAGACACCCATCGCGTGATAGCCGCCATCTACATGGACTACTTCGGCAGTAGTGGCAGGGAACCAATCCGAAAGAAGTGCTACACACGCCTTGGCAACCGCAGTCGAGTCATTGACATCCCAACCCAAAGGGGACCTTTCGTCCCAAACATCCTCAAATGTTTTGAACCCCGGAATTGATTTTGCTGCCATCGTCCTTATCGGTCCTGCTGCAACAAGGTTGCACCTGATGTTCTTTCCACCAAGTTCCTTGGCTAAGTAACGGCTGGTTGATTCGAGCGCGGATTTTGCAACGCCCATCCAGTTGTACGCAGGCCATGCCACGGTGTTATCAAAATCAAGTCCGACAAATGAACCTCCAGCGGTCATCAGTGGCGCAAATGCATCTGCGAGCGTTTTCAATGAGTAAGCAGAGATCTGCATAGCAATTGCAACGTCGTCCCATTTGGCCGCCATGAAGTCGTCGCCTAAGCAAACTGCTGGTGCGAAGCCAATCGAATGCAATACTCCATCGACGCGACCAAGGTGCTCTAGTGCGGCGGCCCGCGCCGACTCCACATGCTCGTCCACTGTCACATCAAATTCCACAACAGGTACAGGAGTGTCCAGTTTGCGGGCAGTCCGCTCGGTAATTGACAGGCCCCGACCGGCCCCGGTCAGGAGAACACGGGCACCCTCACGCTGAGCCAATTGAGCAACTCCGAAGGCCAATGAAGCGTCGGTGAGGACTCCGGTAATGACAATATTCTTCCCAGTCAAAATTCCCATGGCTATGACCGTAGTTCGCGGCACCGGTTTGTGTAAGGCTCGCTATATGCGCATTGGGATTATTGGAGGTACAGGGCCCGCCGGAAGTGGCCTCGCGATTCGTCTTGGGGTGGCAGGTCACGATGTTGTGATCGGGTCTCGATCGAGGGATCGCTCAGCCGAGAAGGTGGCCGAACTGGTTGCGCTCTGGCCCAACCACCAACTTCGACTGACTGCGGGTGACAACGCGGATGCCGTTGGCTGTGAGCTGGTGGTTGTTGCCACGCCGTGGGATTCGACCGCAACCATCGTCGGAGAGTTTGCCGAAGAGTTACGCGACAAAGTTGTAATCACGATGGCGAACGCTCTCGTAAAGGTAGGCAAGGAGTTTCAACCACTCGTTCCCCCTCGCGGAAGCATTGCGGCCCACGTGCAAGCCGAGATACCGCACAGCCGAGTTGTTGCTGCGATGCAACATTTACCCGCGAAGGAGCTAGGAAACCTTCATCACAAAGTGGATAGCGACGTGTTGATCTGCAGCGACTTCCCAGAAGCCATCGAGGTAGTGAGCGATTTGGTGCAGCAAATTCCAGGTTGCCGTCCGTTGAACACCGGGCGACTGTCGAACGCGCTTGCGTTGGAAGCATTTACGGCGGTTCTCTTGCAATTGAATGTCCGTTACAAAACGAGGGTTGCTCCTCGGCTCACTGGCATTCCAGATGTCGATCCAATTAGCGGACGAAAGACTTCAATTTCGGAATGATGCGTTTGTACGACACCGCATTGCAAAACGTTGTGCCGTTTGAACCGGGGCCAACTGTGTTGATGTACACCTGCGGGATCACTCCCTACGATGCAACGCATTTGGGTCACGCCTTTACGTTTATTTCGTACGACGTGTTGCAGCGCAGGTTGATAGACATGGGGCACCAGGTCAAATGTGTTCGAAATGTTACCGATGTCGATGATCCACTCTTTGCAAAGGCTCGAGAACTTGGCGTGCACTATCTGGATTTGGCCGCGGGCGAAGAAGCGCGTTTCGAACGAGATATGGACGCACTCAATGCACTGAAGGTGCACAGCACCCCACGCGCCTCTTCTGCGATTCCCGACATCCGCGGGTTTATCGGCATGGTGATGGACCGAGGCTTTGCTTATGAGGCAGGTGGATCTGTCTATTTCGATGTGACTAAGTCGCAGAGGTTCGGCGATCTCTCGCACTACGACAGCGAAACGATGATCGCAGTTGCTCGTGAGCGCGGCGGCAACGTAGAGGACCCAAACAAGCGCCATCCACTCGACTTCGTGTTGTGGCATCCTTCAGCGTCTGACGAACCCAGTTGGGAAACCATGTGGGGCGCAGGTCGACCGGGTTGGCATATCGAGTGCTCGGCACTTGCGTTGCGCGAACTAGGTACAACAATCGATCTTCACGGTGGTGGCAGCGATCTCATTTTTCCTCACCACGAATGCGAACGAGCACAATCTGAGGCAGCGACAGGTCAGCCATTCGTTAAACATTGGATGCATGTCGCAATGGTCTCGATGGACGGCCACAAGATGTCAAAGAGCCGGGGCAACTTGGTGTTCGTTGACAAGTTGCGAACCGATCACGATCCGATGGCAATTCGCCTCGGATTGATTGAACATCACTACAGGGTGGAGTGGGAATGGGACGAAGGCTTGATGGGCAGGAACCAAGAACGCCTCAGTAAATGGCGTTCAACACGATCCGTCACGAAGATGTCCAGTGGCCGTACCGTGTTGGATGATGTTCGAGATGCCCTTGATGATGACCTCGACACCCCGGCGGCTGTGCGAATGGTTGACGATGCCGCTCAACGAGGTTTCGACGTGAGGGATGCTGCATCGCTGTTGGGTGTATTGATGTAATGGCTAGAAAGCGGCAGCCGCGCGATGTTTATCGCGGTGCGACGCAGTTGCAGTCGCGTGCGAGGAGTGTGGCGCGCCCAGTTTCTCGTGCGTTATGGAAATTTGAGTTGAATGGTTTCGAGCAAATACCAACTGACGGACCCGCAATTCTTTGCGCAAATCACATCAGTTTTCTCGACTCCGCGTTCATCATGGTTCATGCCCCTAGAAATATCTCTTTCGTAGGCAAAAGTGAATATATGGATTCCTGGAAAACAAAATTTCTGTTTCCCGCTCTAGGCATGATTCCCGTCGATAGGGAAGGTGGGGAAAAAGCGAATACCGCATTAGTGGCTGCCGAGGCCGTCCTTCGAAGGGGGGAGTTGTTTGGCATTTTCCCCGAGGGAACAAGAAGTCGCGACGGCATGTTGTATAAGGGGCATACGGGTGCAGCACGACTCGCCCTGAAAATGATGTGCCCCATTTTCCCCGTAGGCGTGGTGGGCACCCGAGAGATCCAGCCTCCAGACGCAAAACTGCCAAAGACCGGAGGGCGCGTTTCAATCACAGTCGGTAAGGCAATTTCCCCAGAGCGGTATGCATCAAGAACTGATGATCACCTGATCTTGCGAGAGTTGATTGATGAAGTGATGTTCGAGATTCAAACCATTACAGGTCAGGAATATCGCAATGTGTATGCCACCAAAAGAAAAACCGTCTCCGAGCCAGCCGACGGCTCACGTGATTACACCTCGGCTTAATTATTCCAAATTTCGTCAGTTCAAGAAACTAGACTTCTGTACAGATGAGTGCACCTTCCGCAACTATTGATGTTTCCTTGCCCGATGGTTCGATACGCACCTTGCCGCAGGGAGCCACAGGTCTCGACTTAGCCAAAAGTATCGGCTCTCGGTTGGCGAAGGCCGCTGTTGCAACCGTAGTCAATGGTTCCGAGACCGACCTTGGCTCGCCGCTCCCATCTGGGGCTGTTGTCTCCATCATCACCTCTGATTCGGATGCCGGTCGCCATGTGCTTCGTCACTCGACGGCGCATGTGTTGGCACAGGCCGTTTTACAGTTATACCCAGGCGCAAAGTTCACTATTGGGCCCGCTATCGAGGACGGCTTCTATTACGACTTCGACTTACCTGGAGGCGTTACCTTCAGCGACGATGATCTATCGAAGATTGACTCGAAGATGCGCGAAATCATTAAGGCAAGTCAGCCCTTCGTTCGTAGCGAGATGTCTTCGGCCGATGCGTTGAAGCTTTTCGTCGACCAGCCTTACAAGCGAGAGATCATTGAGCGCGTTACGACTGGCGCTGCCGACGGTACTGATGCCAGCGAAGTCCAAGACGGTGATGTTGTCAGCGTGTATCGCAACACGGAAACTTTCGTAGATTTGTGCCGAGGCCCTCATGTTGCCACTACGTCAGCGCTTGGACACTTTGCACTCATGAAAGTTGCAGGTGCGTATTGGCGGGGCAATGAAAAGGGTCCGATGTTGCAACGCATATATGGCACTGCATGGGAGTCCAAGTCGGCACTTGAAGAACACATCACTCGCCTAGCCGAAGCAGAGAAGCGCGACCATCGCAAACTTGCGGTCGAAATGGATTTACTTTCGTTTCCACAAGAGCTGGGCGGTGGGCTGGCAGTTTGGCATCCTAAAGGTGCAATTATTCGCAAGTTAATGGAGGACTACAGCCGCCATCGACATCAGACGGGCGGATATCAGTTTGTTTTCACGCCGCATATTGCGAACGCCGAGTTGTTCGAAACATCCGGTCACCTTCATTTTTATAAAGACGGCATGTATCCACCGATGGAGATGGACAACGGCACCTATTACCCGAAGCCGATGAACTGCCCAATGCACTGTCTTATCTACCGGGATCGACAGCGCAGTTATCGCGAACTTCCGCTTCGACTGTTCGAACTTGGCACTGTTTATCGTTACGAACGGGCTGGAACACTGCATGGACTGTTGCGTATCCGTGGTTTCACTCAGGACGACAGTCATATCTTTTGCACGGAAGACCAAATGGCGGATGAAATTACGTCGCTACTCGACTTCGTCCTATCCGTATTGCGCCAATTCGGTTTCGACGATTTCGAATTCAAACTTTCCACGCGCGACCCCGACAAGTCGGTCGGAACCGACGAGATTTGGGGTAAGGCAACTAATGCGCTTCGTGAGGCGCTGGAGCGCCACGGCGTTCAGTATTCAGTCAAGGAAGGTGATGCTGCGTTTTATGGTCCCAAGATTGACATCGACGTCCGCGATGCCATTGGTCGTAAATGGCAATTGAGCACGATTCAGTGCGATTTCAACCTTCCCGAGCGCTTTGGTCTTGAATACATCGGCGCAGACAACGCCCGACACCGTCCGATTATGTTGCATCGAGCCCTGTTCGGCTCGGTCGAGCGATTCTTCGGGGTGTTGCTCGAGCATTATGGCGGCGCGTTTCCAACATGGCTTGCTCCGGTTCAGGTTCGTGTACTCGCAGTTACGTCGGGGCATGAGGCCTATGCGCAGTCACTTATCGACCAACTAGTAGCAGATGGTTTCAGGGTCGATACTTCGACGGCAGACGAGCAACTCGGCAAACGCATTCGTAGCGCCAAGCTAGAGCGAATTCCATATGTGTTAGTGGTGGGCGATGACGATGTTGCCCACCAAACAGTTGGTGTCAACCCTCGTGGAGGAGACGTTGTTCGAGACGTAAAGTTTGCTGCATTCATGGATCAGCTTCGAGTTGAGACTCAATCCGCAGCAAACATTTCAGGCCTTCGGGGATAGGGCACACATCATGTTGGACAGAATGTGGAACGGTTGGCGAGCCCAATACGTCCAGCGCGATTCTCATGCAAAGCCAAGTGATGTTTCAGTGTTTAGCGAAATCCTCTCGTCGGGCTTGCCGGACGAGGAGACTTTCATTGTTCATCGTGGTGAAACATGTTTCGTGATACTGAATGCCTTTCCATATTCAACTGGCCACTTATTGGTCATTCCGTACCGCGAGGTTCCCGACCTCGAGTTGCTTACAAGCCAAGAACACGCAGAAATCTGGTCGCTCGTCACCACAGGTGTTCAGGTGCTGAAGGCGGAATACAAGCCACAGGGCGTGAACGTAGGAATCAACTTGGGCCATGCAGCAGGTGGCAGCGTGGCTCAACACCTGCACATTCACGTTGTTCCGCGTTGGGGTGGCGACTCCAACTTCATGGTTGCCATTGCATCTACAAAGATTTTGCCGGAAGCGCTGGACGTCACAGCGCAGCGAGTTCGCGCACGATGGCAATCTCTGGCAGTGTAAAGACATGAATACAAACGGATCATCAAAAGACGAACTTCGGGATCAGTTGCCGCACGATCTCGATGTGTCTGCGTTCGTCGGTCCCTACCAGTTTCCGGACAACAGCCGAAGGCGCATTCCTGCTTTCATCTATGCAATCTTTTCGGTGGTATGCCTCGTCGTGTGGCTACTTGCGCGCGATTCCAATTCGGGCACAGTGAACAACGGTTTTGTAATTGCCGCGGTATGCCTGGCCGCAGTTGCACTCTTTGTCTGGTCATCATCTTGGAAGATGACAGTTAATGAAACCGAGGCCCTGGTGTGCGCTTCTCGCGCAGTCGACTTTGCGGTTGGCCACGCGTCTGCCCAGCAGGTTTGGCGAGGACTTCGAAGTCGACCAACGTGGAGGGTCTTTTGCTACAGCGCCGAGGAGCCACCGCGTAAGCGCGCATTGGTGCTAGTCGATGCTGTTGATGCAAGCATTGTGGAGCAATTGGTGGAGGCCAACCCCGACAAGGTGTAACTAGCCCGTAGGTGTCTAAAGGTAGGGTATTGCCAATGTTTGACGGCAACTTTCGGGTGCACTTCGAAAAGGCTTTGAAACCAGTTGGTGAGTCTCTTCGCCGCACGGGTCTCTCGCCAGACCACTTCACAATGCTTGGCCTCGTTGTTGCTGCGGCCGCATCGGTGGCCATAGGGGCGGGATACCTGCAACTGGGCTTATTGCTCGTTATCGCCTCTGCGCTTCCAGATTTGCTTGACGGTGCGCTAGCAAAGGCGTCTAATTCTGCAAGCCAACGGGGAGCGTTCTTCGATTCTGTAATTGACCGAGTGAGCGATGCACTGATGTTCGGTGGCGTTGCTTGGTACTTCGGCAGTACGCGCGGTGGAACAACTGCGGTGCTTCCATTTGCCGTGATGGGCTTCTCGTTTCTTATTTCTTATGAGCGCGCCAAAGCGGAGGCCCTTGGGCTGACTGCAAAGGGCGGATTAATGGAGCGGGCAGAACGCATCATCCTTGTGTGCTTTGGTTTGCTTTTCGAATCGCTGTTATTCGCCGTCATGTGGGTCATGCTTGTCTTGGTAGCCATCACCGCAGTGCAAAGATTCGTCAAGGTATGGCGCCAAGCAGCCGTGGCTCCTATAACTGCGGAGAAAATGGCAGTACGACGTTCGCGTCGAGCATCTCGTCGCGCCCGACGAGACGACTACCGCGCGCGTTTTCAGCGTCGTCGGCGCACTCAGTAAGCGTGAACGGTAAGCCTGCTTCAAATCAGGATGCATTCACCGTTGCTGGGTATCGCGTCGCATCGTTATTTGCAAAACTTACTCCTGGGCCAATCGCACACGCTTCAGCATTTGCCTTAAGCGGCCCGCTAGCAATTGCAATGCGGTCGAAGCGCTTGATAGTTGAACGTCATCTTCGTCGTATCAACCCAGGATTGTCGGGGTTTGCCCTACGCCAAGCCACGCAGGAAGCGTTCCAGAGTTATGCCCGCTATTACCTTGAAACGTTCAGGCTCTCTACACTTTCGCGGCACCAGATTGATGATGGTTTCAAGATCGAAGGTTTTGAACACATCGAGCGTGCGGTTGCCGCCGGCAAGGGCACGGTGTTGGCATTGCCGCATTTGGGCGGATGGGAGTGGTCTGGTCGTTGGCTTGTCGATCAGGGTTATGGGCTCACCGCTGTTGTAGAGAAACTCGCAAACGATGATTTGTTCGAATGGTTTTTGGAAATGAGGACACGAGTTGGGTTCGACATCATCCCACTCGACGACGGTGCGGGGCTGAAGGTCAACGAAGCGCTGAGGGGCAACAAGATTGTGTCTTTGTTGTGCGATCGCGACATCGTTCGTGACGGAGAGCGGGCTGGTGTTCAAGTTCAGTTCTTTGGTGAGCAAACTACGGTGCCAGCAGGCCCATCTTTTTTTGCCCTCCGCACGGGTGCAGCGTTGATTCCTTTGGCCACTTACTTCACCAAACGCGTAGACGGCCATTTCACGGTTGTTCGCCCACCGATTTCCGTAAGTCGTCAGGGTTCGCTGCGCGAAGACGTCGCCCGCATCACGCAGTTATTGACAACAGAGATCGAACTGCTCATACGACGAGCGCCGGAACAATGGCACTTATTTCAACCCAATTGGCCAAGCGATCCTGGCTATCAAGGAATGAATACAAGCTTCACCGTTTAACGTAAAACGTCTCGCAGTTCGCTCAACCGCTCTGTGTTGATGCGATACCAAACCCAGGTTCCGCGTTTGGTACTCGTAATCAAACCTGCTTCTCGAAGAACCTTCAAATGGTGGCTTACTGTCGGCTGTGATCGTCCCACTGGTCTAACGAGGTTGCACGCACAAACTTCTTCCGTCGGCGAGGAGGCAATGATGTTGAAAACTTTGAGCCTGATCGGGTCGGAAAGAGCCGCGAAGCCAACAGCAAGTTGCTCGGTGTTGGGCTTTGATAAACGCTGATCGGTTAGAGGCGAACAGCAACTGACATCTTTCGGAATACGACTGCGAGGGCTGGCTTGTTGTATATTGATAACTATCAATATACCAAAGGAGACCACCATGTCGCGAGTACAGCTGGCACTGAATGTTCAAAATCTTCAGGAATCTATTGCGTTCTATTCAAAGATGTTCGGAACTGAGCCAGCAAAGGTGAGGGAGGGCTATGCAAACTTTGCCATTGCCGAACCGCCCCTCAAATTGGTGCTCATCGAGACAAAATCAGACGGCGTATCCGAGTATCAACACCTCAATCACCTCGGTGTAGAGCTCGAGAATGCGCAATTGGTCGAGCAAGCGATCGATACATTCTCTGACTTGGGGCTGGTCGAAAAGATTGAGAAAAACGAAACATGTTGCTTTGCAGTTCAGGACAAAGTCTGGATGACGAGCCCAGATGGCGCCCCTTGGGAGTACTACACGGTGCTTGCTGATGCGCCTACCTTCCGCACCAATATCGCTGTTCTTCCAGGTGGGGATTGCTGCTCGTGATCCGTCGATTGGCGGCCGAAGCCCTGGGCACCGGGTTGCTCATCGTCGCTGTGATTGGTTCCGGAATCATGGCAACAAATCTCACTGACGATGTTGCTCTGCAGTTGCTGTGCAATGCGGTAGCCACGGGTGGCGCTCTTGTTGCCTTAATTCTCATCTTCGCTCCAGTAAGTGGCGCGTCGTTCAACCCTGCCGTTGGCATCGTGGGCGCACTGCTCGGCGAGGTGTCTTGGAAGCAGACGGCCTTATACGCGGTTGCACAAACTGTTGGTGGTTGTTTGGGCGCTATGACTGCGAACGTCATGTTCCAGCATCCAGTGGTGGAGTTTTCAACGAAGGTTCGGGATGGATCAAACATTTATATATCCGAAGTAGTGGCAACAGTTGGTCTGCTCCTCGTGATCTGGGGAACTATTCGTGCAAATAGATCAAACCTGGTTCCATTCACTGTCGCCGCCTGGATAACTGGTGCGTACTTCTTCACATCGTCAACGAGCCTTGCAAATCCCGCTGTCAGTATTGCGCGCTCGTTGAGCAACTCGTTCGCAGGAATCGACCCCACCAGCGTTCCCGCATTTATTTCGCTGCAGATTATTGGCGCATTTCTTGCTTACTCAATCATTCGTTGGGTGTTTGTGCAGGAGTCGAAGCAGTGAGTGATCGTAAACCTGGTGTCTTGTTCTTGTGCGTCCACAATGCCGGACGCTCGCAAATGGCAGCGGGATTTATGCGCCAATTTCAAGAAGTTCAAGTTTTTTCTGGCGGGTCCGAGCCGGCCCTATCTGTGAATCCCGTTGCGGTTGCGGCAATGCAAGAAAAAGGCATTGATGTGTCGCATTATGTGCCACAGCGGTGGACTATGGACCTTCTCGAGTCAGTGGACGTAGTTGTCACTATGGGTTGCGGCGACGAATGTCCCTATATCCCAGGAAAGAAGTATGTCGATTGGCCGCTTAACGACCCAGCAGGCCAGGGAATCGAAATGGTGCGTAGTGTTCGAGATGAAATCGAACAAAGAGTCAAGCTGCTTGCAGCAGAATTGCTGGGAAATCAGCGATAAGCGTCAAAGAGCTCGGCAATGGCTTTAACTTGGCCGCCACTCGTCGATGACATGACGGCTATTGGTAAAACTCCCTTATCCGCCCATGCTGAAAGTTGTTCGCGTACCGACGATGCGCTACCGGAAGCAGTGCAGTCGCGCAGCCAACGATCGCTCATTGTCGTTTGTAGCGCTTGCGCCTGCTCTTCTTTTGGCAAGTTCGCCAAGATGGCCTCAGCCGCATCCATTTCCTCGGCGTAACCCGCTTGTCGCCAGTAATTTCGATAATTGGGTAACGAGATATAACCAGTCAATGTCTTGCGGTGAATTGCGAGTGCGGCATCGACGTCGTCACTGATCACTGTCGGAATCATGTTTGCCATAAAAAAGCTAGATCGGTGGTCAGATGGGACTAAATCAATTTGACGCGAAATGTCCGACAGTGATGCATTGGCCCATATCGCACCTTCGGCAATTTCAACCGATAGCGCAAGCATCTTGTCTCGTAGCGCTGCAAGATAAATCGGAGGAAGTTCTCCGCTGAATTTCGAATTTCCACGCATTGCCGCAACATAATTGGATATGTCGGTAAGTGGTTTTCCCGTTGCGACCCCCAGTCGCTGAACCACGGGTGCGTGGCTTACGCCAAGGCCAATTCCAAAGCGTCCACCAGAGATCTCGTGAATATGCGCTGCCGTGTTGGACATTTCAACGGGGTGGTTGTAGTAAACGGGTTGAATCGAAGTCCAGAACCTGATGGTGTTCGTGGCGTGGGCGAGCGAGGTGCATAAACCGAGCGTTGCGCCGAGGCTTGGGCACGCAAGGCCAGCAAAGCCGCGCGACTCGGCCTCTTGGGCTAGTTGCAAAATGGCGTTCCGCTTTGTTGGGGTGGCAACAATTGAAATTGCCGGTAATGAGTTTGGATTCATGGCGTTGTGAAACTCCTTCGCCGTCTACCGTATACAACGTGAACATGCTGCGGGTCGCAATGGTTAGCCCATATAGCGTTTCCGTTCCGGGCGGCGTGCAAGCACAAGTGATGGGCTTGGCTCGCGAATTGCGACGGATTGGACACGAGGTGCGTGTACTTGCTCCATGCGATGGACCACCGCCAGAGCCGTTCGTGACACCTTTAGGAATGAGTTTGCCAACCGCCGCCAATGGTTCGGTTGCCCCTCTTGCTCCAGACCCATCTGCTGCACTGCGCACTATTCGGGCTTTGAATGATGAGGCATTTGACATCATTCATTTGCACGAACCAATTGCACCCGGGCCAACGGCAACGGCCTTGTTGTTGCAACTTGCACCGACTGTCGGAACGTTTCATGCCGCGGGAGACTCCAGTTCTTATCGCGTGCTGAACAAAACTGCGCGTTGGGCAGCGGATCAACTCAGCACTCGTGTTGCGGTATCGGCTTCTGCAAAAGAGCTTGCGTATCGTTATCTCGGTGGCGAGTACACCATTTTGTTCAACGGCATCGAGACCGACCGTTACCAACGTCCGGAAGTGGAAAGAAGTGAAGAGCCAACAATCTTTTTCGTTGGTCGCCATGAGCCTCGCAAAGGTTTAGAGGTATTACTTGATGCAATGCCAGAGTTGCCAGCGAATGCTCGGCTGTGGGTTGCATCCGACGGTGAAGGTATTGACGAACTCAAGGTTCGTTTCCAGGGCGACTCACGAATCGAATGGCTTGGCCGAATTTCTGAGGAAGAGAAGTTGGATCGGCTTGCACGTTGCACCGTTTTTTGCGCGCCATCTCTTCGAGGTGAATCCTTTGGGATTGTGTTACTAGAGGCCATGGCTGCTGGTGCGGCGCTTGTTGCCAGTGCAATTGACGGTTACATCAACGTTGCAACAAACGAGAAGGACTCGTTGCTTGTTCCACCTGGTGATTCACGGCAACTCGCTACTGCTATCAACACGGTGCTGAGCGACAGTCGTTTGCGGGGGCAATTGGTCGCCGAAGGCTATGTTCGGGCGAAACAGTTTTCGATGAGTCTTCTTGCCGAAAAATACGTTGATATTTATCGAACACTCCTTGCATCCGAGGCATCAAACGAACTGCAGGTTCGACCAAACCGATTGGTGTCAATGTTTCCCGATCGGTTGCTTCGAAGGCCGTGGTCAATCCGCTCCTAACCTCCACATTCGCTGGCGTAGACTAGGTAGATGAACTTGATCATCGCGATTATTGTTGTTGCTGTCATTGCCCTATTGATTGTTGGCATTTACAACCAGCTGATTCGTCGACGTAACGAGGTCGACAACGCTTGGTCCCAAATTGATGTGCAACTGAAGCGAAGGCTCGACCTCATACCAAACTTGGTTGAAACTGTGAAGGGTTACGCCGCTCACGAAAAGACTGCTCTTGAGGCTGTTATCTCGGCTCGAAACTCTGCAATGTCCAGTGGTTCCTCTCCGCACGAGCAAGCCGCTGCGGATAATGCGGTGAGTTCTGCGTTGCGACAGTTGTTTGCGTTGTCCGAGGCGTACCCCGACTTGAAGGCAAACCAAGGCTTCGTTTCGTTACAAGAAGAATTGTCAAATACCGAAAGTCGCATCGCTTATGCCCGCCAGTTTTACGGTGATGCAGTGGAAACATACAACACGGCGATACAAAAGTTCCCAGCGGTTTTTGTTGCTTCGATTTTCAAATTTACTGAACGCGAATTTTTCACGGCCGAAGAGGCAGCGCGCAGTGTTCCAGAAGTTAAGTTTTAAGGCCATCCGATGAACGATTTGATTGCCGCGAACAAGCGACGTACATTTTTTTTGCTCTTTGGGTTCGTTGTGATAACTCTGCTAGTGGGCGTTGCAGTGGGCTCGCTGGTTGGAAATGGCACAACAGGCACACTGATTGCATTAGTTATTGCAGGAGTGATGGCCTTCACTTCCTATTGGAAGTCGGACAAGATCGCGCTCGCCGTGAGCCGCGCGCATCCTGCAGACGAGCAGGAGTATCGACGTTTGCACAACCTTGTTGAAGGGTTGTGCATTGCTGGAGGCATACCCAAGCCAAAGGTGTACATCATCCACGATGATGCACCGAATGCATTTGCCACTGGTCGTAATCCCAAGAACGCCGCTATCGCAGTAACTACCGGGTTGCTTCACATCATGAACCGAGTCGAACTTGAGGGTGTCGTTGCACACGAGCTGTCGCACATCAAAAATTACGACATTCTGGTATCAACGTTGGCGGTAACACTCGTTGGCACTATTGCAATCGTCACCGACTTGACGCTGCGAATGATGTGGTGGAACGGTGGGCGAGTGGCCCGCGGAGGCGATCGCGGAGATCGCAATAATCCGCTCGCCTTGATCGGGCTGGTTCTGTTGATACTCGCGCCAATACTTGCCAAAGTAATGCAGGCTGCAGTGAGCCGTCGCCGTGAAACCTTGGCGGATGTGTCGGCAGTCCGTATGACCAGATATCCGCCCGGTTTGATTTCGGCCTTAGAAAAACTTCAGGCTGATAATACGGTTACTCATTCCGCCAGTATGGCTACGGCTCATCTATGGATTGAGCAGCCGATGTCGGGTGTTAAAGACGCGGGCAGGTTGGGCATGTGGCATAAACTTTTCAATACCCACCCACCACTTGCCGAGCGGATTGCACTGCTCAGGGAGATGTAAACACCATGAAGTCACGTCGAGTTATTGCAGCATTCCTTTCAGTCTCAGCATTCGCAGTACTTGCGGCTTGCAGTAGCTCGTCTTCCTCCAGCAACGACAGTGCTCCCGTCGTTACCGAAGTAACAGAAACAACAGTTGGTGTCGTGGTCGACCCCCTCACAGGCCTTCCCAACCAGGATTCGTCCACGCTCGATCGCCCTGCGTTGGTTGTGAAGATCGATAATCATCCTTCGGCTCGTCCTCAATTGGGCATTAATCAAGCCGACATTATTTTTGAAGAAAACGTCGAAAAGCTCACCCGCTACGCGGCGGTCTTCCATAGCCAAGGCTCCGACCCGGTCGGCCCAATTCGCAGTGGTCGTTTCCAGGACATCAACCTTCTGGGTTCGTTGAACAAGCCTCTATTTGTATGGAGCGGCGGAAACGAAAAGGTTTCCAGAGCAATTAAAGACTCCGACCTTGTCGACCTGAGTTACACAGTTGCCAATAAAGATGGCGGTTTCGGTCGTGATAGTGATCGTTCGGCGCCGCACAACCTCATCGCGGAAACTACCAAGCTTTGGACGCTGGCTCCGGAGGGGGCATCGGCACCGCAGCAGCAGTTTGCTTATCGCTCGGCAAGTGACGCCAACACCTCAGCATCAAAAGATATTGCCGGTGTGAAGGTGTCGATGGACGGCGTCAAAGTGCAATGGGACTGGGACAAGACAACCAAAGAGTTCATACGAATTCAAGATGGCACCCCTGTTGTAGACACTGAAGATGTGCAGTTGGCAGTACCAAACGTTGTAGTGCTCGAGGTGGAATACAGCAATCGCTATAGCCCAACCTCTAAGACAGTGGGCGACGGCAAAGCGTATGTTTTCACTAACGGAGTTGTGTATGAAGGCACGTGGTCGCGCGAGGATCGCCTAGAGCCGTTTACCTTGAAGGACTCCGCAGGAGCTGTAATCAAACTGACCCCTGGCCAAACCTTTGTAGAAGTAGCCCGAGCGGGGAAGACGGCAATCGTGCCAGTTGGCACCAGCCCTGACGATGTGAAGTTCCTCTAGTCGGAGATAATCCGCAGCTCGCTTATTGGGCGAGACATATCCGGTCGGTACGCTAAAAGCATGACGAAAAATGCAGCATTCGGCGCAACCGGTTCCATGAATATCAAACGCGGCCTGGCAGAAATGCTGAAGGGTGGCGTGATCATGGACGTTGTTACACCTCTACAGGCAAAAATTGCGGAGGATGCTGGTGCGATCGCGGTGATGGCGCTGGAGCGCGTTCCTGCAGACATCCGTCGTGATGGTGGCGTTGCTCGCATGAGCGATCCGGAAATGATCGAGGGCATCAAGGCGGTCGTTTCGATTCCTGTGATGGCTAAAGCACGTATCGGCCATTTTGTAGAAGCGCAAATTCTTGAAGCGCTCGGTGTCGACTTCATTGACGAATCAGAAGTACTGACTCCAGCCGACGAGACCCATCACATCGACAAATTCGCGTTTACTTCGCCATTCGTGTGCGGTGCAACAAATTTGGGGGAAGCGCTCAGGCGCATCAGCGAAGGCGCTGCACTGATTCGCTCGAAGGGCGAAGCAGGAACCGGGAATGTGGTCGAAGCAGTTCGTCACCTGCGCAATATCTTGGGTGACATTCGCAAAATCACTCAGGCTGACAATGCCGAGTTGTTTGATTGGGCCAAAAAACTAGGCGCACCTTTACCGCTCGTTCAGGAAATCAATCAAACGGGCAAGCTGCAGGTTCCTCTATTTTGCGCCGGTGGCATTGCCACGCCAGCCGATGCTGCCCTTGCAATGCAACTTGGAGCCGAAGCAGTGTTTGTCGGGTCGGGCATTTTCAAGAGTGATGACCCAGCTCCTCGTGCAAAGGCAATCGTTGAAGCGACAGCACACTTTCGCGACGCAAAAGTGCTCGCAAAAGTAAGCCGCAATTTGGGCGCCCCAATGACAGGCATTGGTATGGACCAGATCAACGAGCGCTACGCCGAGCGTGGCTGGTAGATGACAAGAGGCCCAACGGTGGGTCAAACGATTGGTGTCTTAGCATTGCAAGGTGCTTTTGCCGCGCATCAACTTGTATTCGAGTCTCTTGGGCAGAAAACGATGCAGGTACGAAATGTGGACGATTTAGGTAAGGTCGACGCGCTTGTCTTCCCAGGCGGCGAGTCAACGACTATGTCTCATCTGTTGCGCACATCGGAGATGTTCAAACCAATTAAGTCGAGATTCTCCGAAGGTATGCCTGCTTTCGGCACATGCGCCGGAATGATCATGCTGTCAGCCTCGGTGATTGACGGAAGACAAGATCAGCAATCGTTTGGTGTGATCGATATCGACGTTCAACGCAATGCCTACGGCCGTCAAGTGGATAGTTTTGAAACAGACATCAACGTTGACGGCTTGGATTCGCCATTCCATGCCTCATTCATTCGTGCTCCGCAGGTGGTGCGCTGCGGTGCTGGTGTAACCATTCTTGCCCACCACGCAAACAGCCCGATTCTCGCAAAACAGGAATCGGTTATGGTTGCAGCGTTTCACCCCGAACTTGGTGCAGACAATCGAATTCATGCAATGTTTCTAGAGATGCTGTAGAGAGGATCAGTTATGTCCGGTCATTCCAAATGGGCAACCATCAAGCACAAAAAGGGCAAGGCAGACAAAGCCCGCGGCAAGACATTTGCAAAACTTTCGCGCCAGTTAGAAGTCGCAGTTCGCGAGGGCGGCGGCCCAGACCCAGCATCAAACGCGTCGCTTCGCACGGTTGTGCTTAAAGCAAAGTCTGCACAAATGACAAACGATGCGATTGATCGTGCGATAAAGCGGGGTGCCGGAGTACAAACTGGCAGCGCATACGAAAGTATTACGTACGAGGGCTATGCCCCGGGCGGGGTGGCGCTTCTTGTCGACGCACTTACCGACAATCGAAACAGAACGGCTTCCGATGTGCGTCTTGCATTCAGCAAGTCGGGTGGATCCATGGCCGAACCGGGTGCGGTGGGTTGGCAGTTTTCGCGGCGCGGTGTTGTGCTCGTTGGGAAGAACAAAACCGAGGAAGACGTGATGATGGTTTCGCTAGATCACGGTGCAGAAGACATCGTTGATGATGGGGAGCATTGGCGAGTGCTGTGCGATCCACACACCCTGTTCGATTTGAAGGCATCTCTTGAAGAAGCGGGAATGACAGTTGTGTCCGCCGAAAGCACCATGGTGTCATCAATGACTGTTGCGGTAGCGGACATTGCTGATGCGAAGGCTATTTTAAAGATCATGGACGATCTTGAAGAGAATGATGACGTTCAAGATGTATATTCCAATTTCGACATTTCTGACGAGATTCTGAACGAGGTTGCATCATGAGCATCAAGGTCGGCGACAAGGCCCCTTCATTCGTTCTTCCAGGGACTGGTGGGGCGTCGTATTCACTCGAACAATTTGCAGGAGCCCCACTGGTATTGGTGTTTTATCCAGGCGACAACACGCCAATGTGCACGAAACAGCTGAATTGCTACAACGACGAACTTTCGCAGTTCACCGAAGTTGGTGCCCAAGTTGTTGGCATCTCGGCTCAAGACGTTTCCAGCCACGACAACTTCTCCCAGAAGCACGGGTTCGGTTTTCCATTGCTTGCCGATACCGACAAGGCCATCGCCGGCGCATACGGGGTGTTAGGCCCGCTTGGCTTTCCGCGTCGCAGCGTCTTTGTGATCGACGCCAAAGGCATAGTTTCCTATGTGCATAGGGCCTTGGCAGGCATCACGTTCAGGCCAGTTTCCGAGCTGGTGGCAGCCGTGGAGCAAGCCAAGAAAGCCTAAATCTCGGCAATAGAGCAACTAAGATGAACATATGTTCGCCCCAAAGTCGGATACCAATTCAGGGTCTGGGTTCGTCGTTCTGGGGGTTGATCCGGGTCTCACTCGGTGTGGCTACGCGGCAATAGAAGTTGGTCAGTCTCGCGTGCCGGCGCTTCTGAAGTTGGGTGTCGTTTCCACCGATGTTTCCGCTGAATTGCCAGATCGCCTAGCCACATTGCAGGCCGACTTCGAAATACTTATGGATGAAGTGCGGCCCGATGCGGTTGCTGTTGAGCAAGTCTTTTTTCAAAACAATGTGCGTACGGCAATGGGTGTCGGGCAAGCGAGTGGGCTGGTGCTTGCAATGGCTGCACGGCGTGGCATTCATGTGGTGCAGTACACGCCAAGCCAGGTAAAGAGTGCGGTCACAGGTTCTGGCACTGCCAACAAACTTCAAGTCCAGCAGATGGTTCAGCGCCAGTTGAAGCTTCGGTCTTTGCCCCAACCGCCCGACGCTGCCGATGCTGCGGCACTAGCGCTTTGTCACCTGGCAGTTTCGCCTTTGCGTCAATCAATCGCCCGTTCAACAGTGGGGGCGCGTTCATGATTGGTTCGCTACGGGGCAAAGTAATCGAGCGAAATAATAATGGAACTGTGCTGCTTGAAGTTGGTGGCGTCGGCTATCTCGTGCACGTTACGCCACGAACGCTTGCCGAACTGGAACCAACAAGCGCTGCGTTTGTCTATGTCCACCATCACATTCGCGAGGATGCTCAGACATTGTTCGCATTTCTCGATCGTGACGAGCGACGCAGTTTCGAGATCCTTATCGCGACCCATGGCATTGGGCCTTCAATGGCGATGTCGATACTTGCCACCCATTCACCACGAGTGCTTATCGATATCGTCGCGACAAACGATCATGCCGCTCTCACGATGGTTCCGGGCGTAGGCCGAAAGACGGCAGAGCGGCTTCTTGTCGAACTAAAAGATCGTCTCAATTTGCCGCTCATCGACACGCTCGAATCTTCGGGCACTGTTAATCATTCTGCGGTGGTGGATGTTCGCGAGGCACTTACAGGGTTGGGATACTCGAGCGAAGAGATTCGAGAAGTCTTGCGCGAACAGTCTGCAACCGAGTCAGCCGAGAACATGTTGCGCAATGCACTCAATCAGTTGGGGGCTCGCCGTGCGTGAAGAGTATGTGGATCCAGAGATTCGTTCTGGCGAGGAAGTCGACGTGACGGAAGATGGCGGATTACGACCTCGAACATTGGACGAATTCGTTGGACAAAGGGAACTCAAAGAACATCTCAACATCGTGCTCGAGGCGGCACGTCGGCGTGGTCAGGCCGCAGACCATTTGTTGCTGGCTGGTCCGCCGGGGCTTGGCAAAACCACCATGGCATCAATTGTCGCCGCCGAAATGGGTGCCCATATTCATGTCACTTCCGGCCCTGCACTCGAACGTGCTGGCGACTTGGCGGCAATACTCACAAAGCTCGAACCCAACGATGTTTTATTCATTGATGAAATACACCGCTTGTCTCGCAGCGTCGAAGAGATCTTGTATCCAGCAATGGAAGATTTTCAGATTGACATTGTTGTTGGTAAAGGTCCGTCGGCGTCTTCAATACGTCTGACATTGCCCAGATTCACCCTGATCGGCGCAACCACTCGAACAGGAATGATTACCGGTCCTCTTCGCGATCGATTTGGTTTGGTTGCACGGCTTGATTTCTATGACGACGAGGAACTGCAGTTGATTGTTCGACGAGCGGCATCGATTTTGCAAGTAGATATAGACGGGCAGGGTGCTAGAGAGATTGCTCGACGTTCGCGTGGCACTCCACGCATTGCCAACCGCTTGTTGCGCAGAGTACGCGATTTCGCCGAAGTGCGCAAGGACGGAACGATTTCCCAACAGACTGCAAACGAAGCGCTTGTTGTCTTCGGTGTGGACAAATTGGGTCTCGACAAAGTAGACCGTGCAGTGCTTGGTGCGCTCTGTCAGCAATTCAATGGCGGCCCGGTCGGGCTTTCCACCTTGGCAATCAGTGTGAGTGAGCAAACCGAAACGATCGAGGATGTATACGAACCGTTCCTCATACAACAAGGATTGCTTGCGCGCACTCCGCGTGGCCGAGTTGCAATGCCTGCTGCTTGGGACCACCTAGGTCTTCCCAGACCAGAATTAGACCCGCAACTGTTTTCTTAGTCTGCTCGTACATTTATAACATGCAATTGTCCGACATTGACTACGTCTTGCCGGTCGATCTCATTGCGCAGACGCCAATAGAGCCCCGCGATTCTGCCCGACTGCTTGTAGATCAAGGTTCGCAGCAGCCACTACACCAGCATGTTCGAGACTTGTGTAATTTTTTGAAACCGAATGACGTGATTGTGCTTAATCACACCCGGGTGCTCCCTGCGCGGTTGCGTGCACGTCGCTCAACGGGTGGTGCAGTAGAGATTTTGCTGCTCAATCAATTGAGTAATGATGCCGTTTCATGGGAAGCAATGATTAAGCCAGGCGGAAAACTACGCAAAGATGAACTGCTGACAGTTGACCAATCCGAAATGATGGTTGAAGTTGGTGAGCGCACCATTCATGGCGACACATTCGTTATCAAACTGCTTGCTCCAGATGTGCTTGCGGAGTTATTGCGGGTTGGTGAAGTCCCGCTCCCTCCCTATATCACTCAAACGCTTCAGGATGCCGAGCGATACCAAACTGTGTTCTCCCATGATCAGCGATCGGCCGCCGCTCCTACTGCTGGCCTGCACTTCACGCTGGAACTTCTCGATCGAGTCCGCGAAATGGGAGTGCTTATTCTCGAGGTCGAACTTGTCGTAGGGCTAGACACTTTCAAGCCGATTTCGGATGAAGACCCGCTGCAGCATCCCATTCATAGTGAGGCATATTCGGTTTCCAAAGATGTGCTCGCAAAATGTATCGAAACCAAAAACAACGGTGGGCGAGTGGTCGCGGTAGGCACGACTGCTACGCGGGCGTTGGAGAGTGCTGCTACAACGGGATTGTTGTCGGGGAATACAACACTGTTCATCACGCCCGGTTACCAGTGGAAGATGGTTGACGTCATGATGACCAATTTCCACATGCCGAAGACCACGTTGTTACTGATGATCGAGAGTTTTGTAGGGAAGCGTTGGCGGTCCCTGTACCAACAAGCAATCGACAAAAAGTATCGGATGCTCTCATTTGGTGATGCAATGCTGCTGCAACGACAAACAGATACCGTGTAAACAATGTTCCCTGTTCAGTTCACAACTGAAGCAACTGATGGCCTCGCGCGTGCGGGCACTGCATTCACTCACCGAGGGCAGTACACAACACCCACTTTCATGCCTGTTGGAACACGCGGTGCGATTAAGTATCTGAGTGCATCCGACTATGAAGATCTTGGCGCGCAGATCGTGTTGGGCAATACCTACCACCTGATGCTTCGCCCCGGCGCCGAAACTGTTGCAACTTTGGGCGGGTTGGGAAAGTTCGCTGGTTGGGGTGGGCTCACGCTTACCGACTCAGGTGGTTTCCAAGTTTTCTCGCTCAATCCTTCGGTCGATGATGACGGAGTGACTTTTCGCTCAACGTATGACGGTTCTTCTCATCGATATACGCCCGAGGGCGCTGTCGAGACACAGCAGCTTCTGGGTGCCGACATTCAGATGGTGCTTGATGTCTGCCCACCTTTGCCGTCCGAGACTTCGGTGGTTCGGTTGGCGCTAGAGCGCACATCCGCATGGGCGAAGAGGGCACATGCGACACATAATCGTCTGGATCAATCTCTATTCGGCATTGTTCAGGGCGGTATCGATGTGAACATGCGAGCGGAAAGCGCAAAGCGAACGGCAGATCTCAACTTCGATGGCTACGGGATTGGCGGGTTGTCGGTGGGAGAGACGCGGGAGCAAATGATTCCTGCACTCGCAGCAGCACTAGCTCATCTTCCGACAGATAGGCCCCGTTACTTGATGGGTGTGGGCGATCCGGCCTCGTTGGTTGAGGCGGTCAATCTGGGCGTCGATCAGTTCGATTGCGTGCTTCAAACAAGGCTTGGCCGTCATGGCACGGCGCTTACTTCGGTGGGCAGGGTCAATCTCAAGCGGTCGGAATTTACACTGAGCGAGGATCCCATCGACTCAGCCTGCGGTTGCATGGTCTGCAGCCGCCACACCCGTGGTTACATTCGTCACTTGTTTCAAGTGGGTGAACCAACCGCGTCTCGGTTGGTGTCGGTGCACAACATTGCTTGGACAATCAATTTCATGAAGTCCATGCGAGAAGCCATTTTGGGGGCGCGTTTTGAACAATTCAGGCAATCAACATTGGCCATTTGGGGCTAGTCCGTTGACCATGGCCTTGCGTATAGAGTGAATCCTTATGTTTACCGTACTGAGCCTTATATCTGCAGCCGAAACGACAAGCAGCGGTGGGTCGCTTCTTGGCATGCTTCCACTTGTAGCGATCTTCGCCGCAATGTATTTTCTGTTGTTGCGCCCTCAGCGCAAGCGTCAGAAAGAAACACGCAACTTGCAAACCAGTCTGCAAGAAGGTGACGAGATTATTACCTCGTCTGGCATTTACGGTTGGATTTCCTCGGTTGAAGACAATTACTTCTGGGTGGAGATTGCCAAGGACACCGAGGTACGGGTGTCTAAGAGCGCTGTTGTTAACCGAGTGTCAACGAATTCGCAAAGTTCGGATAATTCGGAAGAAAAAAAATAACGTCCGCTCAAGCGCCGTTATTTAATTCATGGTTCGCCGTCTAGTCGTATCCCTTGTCGGGGTAGTAGTCATTGTTTTTGGCTTGTTTGCTGCCAACTTGGTTGCGGGCAACGTACCCTCACTGGGCCTTGATTTACAGGGTGGAGCATCTATTACGTTGCAGCCCGAGGGCGAATATGACGCGGCTGCGCTGGACGTAGCGATCAACATCATTCGCTCCCGCGTCGACTCGATTGGTGTTGCCGAGCCAGAAATCATTCGACAAGGTGACACGGTCGTTGTCAACTTGCCGGGAGTGGATGATCAACAGCGCGCGTTAGACATCATCGGTCGGCAAGGCCAAGTGTTGCTTCGTCCAGTTCTGCAGGCCGGAACGCTTGATCCGGATGCTGCCGCAGCAACCACGTTGCCGGGTCAAACCACTATTCCAACGGATACAACACTGCCAGGCGCTGCTACTGGCCCTGGTAACGCACGTTTGCGTGGCGCTGCAACCACAACTGTTCCCGCAACACCCGAGACAACCGCACCGGGTATTCAAGTGTCTGAAGACCCAAATGATCCCTCAGCTAATGCAGTACTCACCGACGGCAAAGGCGGAGCATTCTTGGTCGGTCCAGCGGGTGCGGATGGCTTAGTTTTCACCAACGATGCCGTTGCAGAGATAAACAACGGTAATTGGGTCGTCAACGTTGGCTTGCAAGACGGGCCAGCCGGCGCCGATCTTTGGAATGCATTGACAACGAAATGCTTTAACCGTGATGCTGTTTGCCCAACTGGTCAGATTGCAATTGTTCTCGACGGCAAAGTGATATCGGCACCTGTGGTCCAGGAAGCCGTATTCTCCGGTGGAACTGTGCAGATTTCGGGTGATTTCACCGAAGGTGAAGCACGCGACTTAGCAAAGATCCTTGAGTTCGGTGCCGTTCCCGTTAAGTTCGCGGTCGCCACTGTTCAGACTGTTTCGCCTACCTTGGGCGAAGACTCGCTACGTGCCGCAATCATTTCTGGTCTAGTCGGAGTTCTGCTTGTTGTCCTGTTTTTCTTTTTCTACTACCGCTTGCTGACGATTGTGATTCTCGGTGGTCTCACTATTTCATTCTCTTTGTTGTGGAGCGTCGTGGCCTTCCTGTCGAAAACCAATGGTCTTGCACTCACTCTCTCTGGTGTCGCAGGAATCATTGTTTCAATTGGCGTTACGGTCGACTCCTACGTTGTGTTCTTTGAAAAGATGAAAGACGAGCTGCAATCAGGTAAAACTTTGCGTGGTTCTGCGCAGCGAAGTTTCAATTCTGCTTGGCGAACAATCCTGGCAGCCGACACTGTGTCGTTTCTTGGTGCCCTCACACTGTGGTGGCTCACCGTTGGTTCGGTTCGGGGCTTCGCCTTTTTCCTTGGCCTCTCCACATTGTGCGACGTGATCGTCGCATATTTTTTCACCAGGCCATCGGTTCTGTTGCTGGCACGAACACGCCTATTGAATGGCCGTAAGGTTTTGGGTGTGCGGGTGTCTGAGGGGGTTGCCCAATGAGTGGTGTCCTATCGCGGTTATATCGAGGCGAGACCACGTTCAACTTTGTCGGCCGTCGCTGGTGGGGTTTCGGGCTGTCGCTGTTCCTCATTGTGGTCACGATGCTTTCGTTTTTCACGAGGGGTCTCAACTTAGGTATCGATTTTGAGGGTGGTGTTGCATGGGAAGTTCCTGCTGCATCACTAACTGTCGCCGACGTGACAGAAATTCTTGAAGCCAACGGTGTCGATACGGCAGATGCAAAGATCCAGTCACTGAATGGTTCGGATGGGCCACGCATTCGTGTGCAGGTCGCCGAGCAAAGTGACGCCACGAAGTCGGCTGTTCAGGGCGAACTCGCTGCAATGGCGAAGGTCGACGTTCAGGATGTGAGCGTGTCTTCGGTGAGTTCGTCTTGGGGGCGCAGCATCACGGAAAAAGCAGTGCGTGCGCTTCTCATATTCTTCGTTTTGGTTTCAATTTTCATTGCATGGCGTTTCGAGTGGAAAATGGCTCTGTCGGCAATCTTGGCTATGGCCCACGACGTGTTCATCAGCGTTGGTGTGTATTCGGTTTCCGGTCTTCCAGTTACGCCTGCAACGGTAATCGCGTTTTTGACCATCCTCGGTTTTTCTCTCTACGACACAATCGTCGTGTTCGACAAAGTCCACGACAACACCACGAAGTATTCCGCCTCTCGGGTTTCGTATGCGGACATCACGAACATCTCTATGAATCAGGTGTTGATGCGATCAATAAACACTTCGCTCGCCGCTGTTCTTCCTGTGCTTTCTTTGCTTGTTCTTGGTTCCTGGATTTTGGGCGCCGTTGCCCTAGAAGAGTTTGCAATTGCGCTGTTGGTGGGGCTTGCACTTGGTGCTTATTCTTCAATTTTTGTTGCCACTCCACTGTTGGCGGTATTTAAGACTCGTGAGTCCAAATATGCGTCAATGGCCGATGAAGTTCATATTGGGGCCGAAATGGCGCGTATTGCAGGTTCTGGTAAGAAGACCGTTCAACGCGTTGCGGCTACTGCGCAAGACACCGAACGCGAAGTTGTGCTTGCTAGCTCAGCCTTAACACATCCACCACGCCCTCGGAAAAAGCGTCGCCGTTAGCCAACTCCTGTTCCCGTAGGCTTTTAACTATGGGAGGCTCTACATGAGCACAACTTCGAGGGTGTTGCCATGGCGGCGTAATCAGTCCGCCGTCAATCAGGAGTTGTTGCCGCTTCTTAGCGCCTTCAAACAGAACCACCCGAAGGCATCGATCGCGCAGGTCAATGCCGCATACGAGATGGCTAGCTCTGCTCACAAACATCAATCGCGAATGAGTGGAGAGTTGTATGTCAGCCATCCTTTGGCTGTTGCCAGAATCGTTGCAGAAATTGGGCTAGATGAGGTTTCTTTGATTGCAGCACTTTTGCACGACGCTGTCGAAGACACAGAGATCACGCTTGCTGATGTCGAGAGCAACTTTGGAGCCGAGATCGCGGGAATCGTTGATGGTTTAACAAAACTTGAACGGTTGCAATTCGATTCGCGCGAAGCTCAACAGGCAGCGACTATGCGAAAAATGCTCGTTGCGATGGCTCGCGACTTAAGGGTACTCATCATCAAACTTGCCGATCGTCTGCACAATATGCGCACCATTGCCTCTGCGCCGATCGAAAAACAACGGAGAGTCGCGCAAGAAACCTTAGATATTTACGCTCCACTCGCGCATCGGTTGGGAATGCAAGAAATGAAGCAACAGCTCGAGGATCTTTCCTTTGCGGCGCTGTATCCGAAGCGCTATGCAGAGTTGGACTATTTGGTCTCCACTCGCGCGCCGGAACGCGACGTGTATTTGGCAAAAGCACTAGGGCAGGTTGACGGTTGGTTGAATGAGGTAAACATCAAGGCCGAGCTAACTGCACGTGGCAAACACCTTTGGAGTTTGTACGAGAAAATGGTGCAAAAAGGTCGGGACTTTGATGAGATTTTTGACCTGATGGCCGTTCGAATCATCGTTGATTCGGTCAAAGATTGTTATTCGGCCTTAGGTTGCATCCACGGGCATTGGAAACCTGTAGTTGGCAGGTTTAAGGATTACATCGCAATGCCTAAATTTAACCTGTATCAATCTCTGCATACCACCGTGATTGGTCCGGGCGGCAAACCAATAGAAGTTCAAATACGTTCTCGCGACATGCACCAACGTGCGGAATGGGGCGTCGCATCTCATTGGTCATACAAAGATGGCATAGCGAGTACCGACATCGACTGGCTCAATCGGATCATTGATTGGCAGGACGAAGTCTCCGATCCAAGACAATTCTTGGAAAGCCTCAAGACCGATCTTGATCAGGACGAATTGTTCGTGTTCACACCGAAGGGGAGAGTGGTTTCGCTCCCGGTCAATGCAACGCCCGTTGATTTTGCGTATGCCGTGCACACAGAAGTAGGCCACTCATGCATTGGAGCGCGTGTCAACGGCCGATTGGTTCCTCTCGATTCAATACTTAATTCGGGCGACACCTGTGAGGTGCTTACATCTACAGCCGACGAGCCTGGTCCAATGGAAGAATGGATCAATTCAGTCGTATCTCCCAAAGCGAAGAGCAAGATTAAACAATGGTTCTCGCGTGAACGGTTGGAGGATTTAGTTGAGACGGGCCGTGACGACCTCGTAGAGCAGATTCGCCATTTGGGGATGCCCGTGCAGCAGGTTTTGGAATCTGAAGCCTTCAACCTGGAAATGTCAGCGATGAATTATTCGGACGCTTCCGCATTGTTCTTGGCAATTGGCGAAGGACACGTCGCAGCAGATTCGTTTGCCAATCGACTGTCTCGGGCCTTCGGTGACGGCGAGTTTGGGGAACAACTTTCCGTAGGTATGCGTTTCGATGCGGCCGGTTTGGACAGCAATCAGCAGGCAGGAATCCATGTCGAAGGGCTCGACCAGAGCATTGTTCGTCTGGCTAAGTGTTGTACTCCCGTGCCAGGCGACGAGATCATCGGGCTACTTGTCGTGGATCACAGCGTAAATGTTCATCGTTCAGATTGTTCGACGGCGATCATGGCCATCTCCAATAATGTCGGACGGGTAGTTGACGTGGAGTGGAGCGGCAACCTGAGGGGTGCCACCTTCGTTGCAGCAGTAGAGGTGGTGGCACTAGACCGCTCGCGCCTGTTGAGGGATGTCGCCAATGCCCTCAGCGAGGAACACGTCAACATCGTTGCCTGCACGACCCAAACAGGACAGGATCGAGTGGCCAAAATGCGATTCGAGTTCGAATTCGCCGACCCAAGCCATTTGCAGTCGGTGTTGCGAACAATCAAACGGATTGATTCTGTATATGACGCGTATCGTGTGATGTCGGGCGAGCATCCAGCGTCTAATCTTCCTGTGTGAATTCTTTTGCGTCGAGCCCAGGTACGAGAGACATCCTCTCACCGGATTCATCGCGTTGGCGCCAGTTTCAATCCTCATTCGCCGAAGTTGTCGAGCGCGCTGGGTATCAATACATCATTCCGCCAATGTTCGAAGAGCTGGGTGTGTTTTTACGTCTTGGGGACTCCACCGAAGTCGTCACTAAGGAAATGTACGACTTCGAAGATAAAGGCGGCCGTCGTATTGCCTTGCGCCCGGAACAGACGGCAAGCGTCTGTCGTGCTTTCGTAGAACACAGGCCAACCACCCCGTGGAAGGTCTGGTACGCAGGCCCCAACTTTCGTTACGAGAAACCGCAGCAAGGTCGGTATCGGCAGTTCGATCAGGTGGGGTTAGAAGCATTAGGAGTTGATGATCCGATGCTCGACGCAGAGGTCATCTCGCTTGCAAGTCACTTTTACCAAAAACTTGGACTGCAACATGTTCAGCTTTTTATCAACACGCTTGGCGATGAAGGTGATCGCGATAAGTACACAGAAGCACTTCGCCTGTATTTCACTGAGAACTCATCGCTGCTCAGCGCCGAATCGCGGGTGACGCTCGAAAAGAACCCTCTTCGAGTGCTGGACTCTAAGCGTCCAGAGGATCAAGCGGTCATCAGTGGCGCTCCAACAATCCGCAATTATCTCAGTGACGCCGCGGCCGAGCACTTTAAGTCTGTTCTCGCGGCGCTTGATGCGATGAATATCAAGTACACATTGTCAGATCGTTTGGTGCGTGGCCTTGATTACTATCGGCGCACGACGTTCGAGTTTGTCAGCACCGCCCTCACTGCTGCACACACTGCAATTGGCGGAGGTGGACGTTACGACGGATTGGTAGAGCAATTGGGGGGCCCGGCCACAGCTGGTATTGGTTTTGCAATAGGTCTTGATCGAACGTTGCTCGCTTGCGATGCCGAGAACGTCTTCGCCGCACCGAACACAGATGTTTCGGTTTTTGTCGTTGACACAGCAGGTGGTATTCATGCCGCAGAGTTGTGTCTCTTGCTGCGATCCAACGGGGTATCCGTCGATCGCGCTTTTGATAATCGCAGCATGAAGGCCCAGATGAAGGCAGCGGATCGAAGCGGTGCCGCAATCGCGGTGATTATTGGTTCTGACGAGGTTGAAGAGGGAACGGTCGTCATTCGTCCGATGGGCGATGGACTGCAGTTCAGTTGCCCCAAGTCAGACGTATTGGAAACGATTCGATTGGAACTCCAGAAACTAGGCTCATAGGTTCATGTCTACACAACAGAACCGCAGTATTGAATCCACGTCGTTACGTACTCATCTATGCGCCAATTTGCGTGCAGCCGATGTTGGCTCGACGGTTACGGTGTGCGGCTGGGTGGCCCGTCGTCGTGAGCATGGCGAACATCTTGCGTTCCTTGACGTCCGTGATTATTCGGGAATAGTGCAGTGTGTGGTTGACAATGCTGTTGATGTGCGCAGCGAATGGGTTGTTCAAATCACCGGAAAGGTCCAACCGAGACCACACGGTACTGTCAACAAGAATTTGTCCACAGGAGAAATTGAACTTTCGGACTGCACCATCACCGTGCTTAATGCGGCGGAACCGCCACCTTTCCCGATCGATGCCCGCGCGGATGACGTAGATGAAAATGTGCGTTTGAAGTATCGCTACCTCGATATTCGTCGCGAGCGGATGCAACGAAATCTCCGCATTAGATCAAAAGTTAACTCGGCCATCCGCGGAGCAATGGAAGCTCAGCAGTTCGTAGAAGTCGAGACACCCTTCCTTATGCCCAGCACACCAGAGGGCGCCCGCGAATTTCTCGTCCCTTCACGGAAAGAGCCTGGCTCGTTCTACGCGCTTCCGCAGTCACCGCAGTTGTGGAAGCAATTGTTGATGGTCGCCGGCATCGATCGTTATTACCAGATCGCTCGTTGCTTGCGTGATGAAGACTTGCGAGCCGACAGGCAGTACGAATTCATGCAACTCGATGCGGAAATGAGTTTTGTAACGAAGGACGACGTGTTGGCTGCCATCAGCAAAGCAGTTGTTGCTGCGGCCGAGGCAGTGCTTGGCGAAACCCCACCACCAATCGAACAAATCACCTGGCGCGACGCAATGAATAGGTTCGGTGTTGACAAACCAGATATGCGATTTGGCATGGAACTTGTCGAACTTACGGCGGTTTTTTCGGCTACCGAGTTCAAGGCGTTCTCTTCAGCGGCCTGCATCAAAGGGATCAGGGTCGATGCGTCGGTCTATCCCGAACAGGCGGCTTTCGGGCGAAACAAGCTTGATGCGCTGACTGATCGCGCAAAGCAAATTGGAGCAAAAGGCCTCGTCTGGATGAAGGTTGGCGAGGGGCTTGCTCTTGATTCTCCGGTTGCAAAGTTCTTGTCCGACTCCGAACGGGCATCGTTGGTTTCGGCAATGGGTGCACAAGAAGGCGACTTGCTGTTACTCGTGGCCGACGAGTGGACAACAACCTGCGAGGTGCTTGGAACCCTGCGTAACGATCTCGCACGACCTCCTGTTCATGAGGGGCCATACAAATACGTCTGGGTGATTGATTTCCCACTATTCGTTGGGGTCAACGCCACTACGGGTAAGCCTCAGCCAGGACATCACCCGTTTTGCCAGCCGCACCCAGACGACATCGAGCGACTCGAATCCGATCCAATGAGCGTTCGTGCACTTGCGTACGACCTCGTGCTGAATGGTTGGGAACTAGGTTCGGGATCAATTCGAATTCACGATCCGGAGATGCAACGACGAGTATTTAGGCAGCTCGGAATTTCTGATGAAGATGCCGACAAGCGATTCGGTTTCTTTTTGCAGCCGTTCAAATATGGTGCTCCACCCCATGGCGGTTTCGCATTCGGCACCGATCGGCTGGTTGCAATTTTGGCAGGCGAGGAAAACATTAGGGAAGTGATTGCGTTTCCAAAGACGCAGTCGGGGAGCGACCCAATGACCAACGCTCCCACGCCCGTTCACCCCGCACAACTAAACGAATTGGGTATTCGTCTCTTGCCTCCACCGGCCAAGAGCTAATTCGGATAAACGGTGTGAATCACGCCGACGATCTTTTCACTTCTGCTGTAGCGGAACGATTGCGTTCGCAGTCTCCGCTGGCTGCCCGGCTTCGGCCGAGGTCTTTGGATGACATAGTCGGACAACAACATCTCGTCGCCACTGGTGCGCCTTTGCGCATGTTGATCGAGGCTGATCGATTGTCGTCAGTCATATTGTGGGGCCCACCAGGGACCGGCAAGACCACCTTGGCAGAGGTGGTGGCATCCACAACGCATCGTGCTTTCGAGCGCTTGTCTGCCGTTACCTCGGGGGTGAAAGACGTGCGTGAAGCAATTGAGCGAGCAACCGAACGGTTGGGGCAGCACGGTCGCTCAACGATTGTGTTTGTCGACGAAATTCATCGTTTCTCCACTTCGCAACAAGATGCCCTACTTCCGTCGGTTGAAAGCGGAATCATCACGTTGATTGGCGCAACGACCGAAAACCCATTTTTCGAGGTAAATGCGCCATTGCGCAGTCGCTCAACTCTTTTCAGGCTCGAGCCGTTGACGGTCGACGACATCACGCAATTGTTGCAGCGTGGGGTCGAGGCAGAGGGCGTGTCAATTGACGATGACGCGCTTGCATTGTTGGCGCAGCGATCTGGCGGCGACGGTCGGCAAAGCCTCACGGCGTTGGAAGTTGCTTGTGCATTGGCGCGACCGAACATCGTGTCCATCGAACATGTTGAAGCGGCTTTGGGTACGAGCGCTTTGAAATATGGACGCGACGATCACTATGACGTGATCTCTGCGTTCATTAAAAGTATGCGTGCCAGCAATGTGGATGCTTCGGTTTTCTGGTTGGCTCGTTTGCTCGAGTCCGGGGATGATCCTTCGTTCATTGCACGAAGGATGATTATTTTTGCGAGTGAGGACATCGGTATGGCCGACCCTCAGGCTCTTGTTGTCGCAGTAGCTGCATCCCAGGCTCTCCATGCAGTGGGGCTTCCCGAGGCCCAGCTCAACTTGGCGCAGGGGGCTGTATATCTCGCTAGCGCACCCAAGGCCAATCATGTTGCTCAGGCCATTTGGACCGCCCGTGAAGATGTGCGAAATGGGGCCGATGTTGAAGTTCCGCCCCATCTACGAGACTCGCATTATTCGGGAGCAAGCGAATTGGGGCATGGCGTTGGTTATCAGTCGCCGCATAATGACCATGCGGAAGTGGAAAAGGTGGAACAGGACTACCTTCCTGCGCAAACTGAAGGACGCGCAGTAAGGCGTTCGCCCTATTACCGGGGTTAACCCCATGCTGTCGAGATGAAAGAGGGAATTAGGTCATGCTGAAAAGACTGTTTTGGTTTGTTCTTGGTGCTGCTGCGGGTATTTTTGGTCTTCGATATGTCAAAGAAAAGGCACGTGACGCTGCGGATCAATTGACACCGACGCAGATTGCAACCGACATCTTTGATGGTGCAGTCAAGTTGGTCAATCAAGGAATCGAGATTGTTCGCAATTTGCGTGCCGATACTGTCGAGACATCAACGTCCGAGTCAGACGTGATCTTCAACCAGGATCCAAACTCCCGATAAATAAGGCGGGCTCGCTCAATTCTGAATAACTAGACTGTTCACAATGTCTGGGAATCGCCCCGTTATATCGAGCGCAAATGATCTGCGTAAGGCCTTCGAGGGCTTTTTTGCGTCTAAAGCGCACACGGTTGTTCCGTCAGCAAGTCTTATCCCTCATGATCCAACGGTGTTGTTCACCGTAGCGGGCATGGTCCCTTTCAAGCCGTATTTTGTTGGTGACGAGGCGGCGCCATTCAAGCGCGCAGTCACCGTTCAGAAATGTACGCGTGCTGGTGGCAAACATAACGACCTCGACGAGGTAGGGCGCACAAAACGTCATCTGGTTTTCTTCGAGATGATGGGAAATTTCAGCTTTGGCGATTATTTCAAAAGTGACGCCATTCCATGGGCTTGGGAGTTAGTAACCGAAGTCTTTGGTTTCGATGGCGATCGACTGTGGATCACGGTTCACGAGAGTGACGACGAAGCCGAACAGATTTGGCACGAAGTCGTGGGTGTCCCAATGAGTCGAATTCAACGGCTCGGAGACGAAGACAATTTCTGGCAAATGGGAGACGCTGGCCCATGTGGACCGTGTTCCGAAATTCATATTGATCGAGGTCCGGCTTTCGGGCCGGAGGGCGGACCACTGCACGATCCGCACGGTGATCGTTATATGGAGTTCTGGAACTTGGTGTTCATGCAATACAACCAATCGAAGGACGGGAGTCGCACCCCGCTTCCAAAGCCGTCAATCGATACTGGTGCTGGTTTAGAACGAATACTTGCGCTGATGCAAGGAACAGACTCCGTATGGGAAACAGACGTGCTCTTTCCGATGATTGAAAGTGCGCAGTCGCTCACGTCAAAGAAGTACAAGATCGGTGACTACGACGACCGCGATAGTTTTAGTCTTCGCGTTCTTGCCGAACATGCTCGTTCGTCAATGATGTTGGTTAACGACGGTGTATTCCCCTCCAACGAAAATCGTGGTTATGTACTCCGTCGAATTATCAGGCGCGCAGTTCGACACGCTTATCTGTTGGGCACCGAAAAATTGGTTATGCCAACGCTCGCCGAAACCGCCATCTCCGTTATGTCAGGCGCATATCCCGACCTTCTGACAAATAAGGACTTCATTGTCAACGTCCTCTCGCGCGAAGAGGAGCGTTTCCGACAAACGCTGAAGACCGGGCTCACAATCTTGGAAGGCGAGCTCTCTACGGGCGCCAAAACGATGAGTGGTTCCACGGCTTTTACCTTGCACGATACTTATGGCTTCCCAATCGAATTAACCCAAGAAATTGCAGGCGAGAGAAACGTCCAGGTTGATGTCGAGGGTTTTGGCAGAGAAATGCAGGAGCAACGCGATCGTGCAAAGAGCGCACGCAAGGGCTCGTCGGTGAGTGCTGCAACGGTGGATTCTTATCGCGAAGTAATGGAACAGTTTGGCACCACAAACTTCGTGGGTTACGGAAGTAATCAATGTGAGGCAACCGTTTTGTCCGTATTGCAAAATGTTGAAGCAGGACCGAACATGGTTGAAGTTTTCCTTGACGTTTCGCCGTTCTACGCCGAGAGCGGTGGACAGGTAGGCGATACAGGAACTATTCGTACTGAGAGTGGTGAACTCCAGGTTCTCGACACGACGTTCGCATTGCCGGGCCTACGTCGTCATACATGTTCGGTTGTGAACGGTTCAGTTGAGATTGGGCAGAGTGCAAAGGCATCAATCAATGTGGTTGCCCGAGATGCGACCCGTCGCAATCACACAGCTACGCACATGTTGCATTGGGCGCTACGTCAAGTCTTGGGAGATCATGTCAAACAGGCTGGCTCGCACGTATCACCTGAGCGGCTGCGGTTCGACTTCAGTCATTATGCGCCCGTCAGCGCCAGCGAGATAGAAGCGATAGAGCGATTGACGAACGAACAGTTAATTGCCAACGGTCCCGTACGCGCGTACGAAACCTCAAAAGACGAGGCAACGGCGGCGGGCGCGATCGCATTCTTTGGTGACAAGTACGGTGACATCGTTCGTGTCTTGGAAGCGGGCGTTTCGGTGGAGCTTTGTGGCGGTACTCATGTCGGAGCTTTGGGCGACATCGGCATGGTCAAGGTGATTGCTGAGTCTTCGATCGGTTCCAACCTTCGAAGAATTGAAGCCGTAACGGGTACGAATGCTGTCGAACACGTACTTTCTCAGCACCGCACGATTTCGGCTGCCGCCTCTCTGCTCGGGGCTCAGTCGTCCGAACTGGTTGTCGCAATCCAAAGAAAAATTGACGAGAATAAATCTCTCGGCGAGGAACTAAAGTCTTTGCGTTCCGCTCAAGCAACCTCGCGGGCATCAGAGATGGCCGCATCAGCACAAGGTGGTGTTGTTGTCTCTCGGGTTGATGGCGTGACGCCCAACGACTTGAGGGAGCTTGCTTTAGCAATTCGGCAAAACCCAACGATCAGAATTGTTGTATTGGGCGGTGTTACTGATACGGGAGGGGTTGCCCTCGTTGCAACGGTTTCATCTGCTGAGTCTGTGCCAGCCGGCGATCTCATTCGTGATGCGGCTAAGGCTGTGGGTGGCGGTGGTGGTGGTAAGGGCGATATTGCGACTGCCGGTGGCAAGGATCCCTCAGCCATCGATGCTGCACTCGATCTCGCCCGCTCTGCTGTTGCAAAGGTGCTTTCTACATAGCATGCGAGCAGTTGGTGTCGACTTGGGAAGCAAACGTATTGGAATATCAACCAGCGACGCCAGCGGCACTCTCGCATCTCCGCATTCGGTGATTCAGCGGGCTGGCGCTCGTTCGGCAGACCACCAAGCAATCAATGCAGTAGTTGAAGAGTACGAAGCTGAAATTGTGGTGGTTGGTCTTCCCGTCAGCATGAATGGCCAAATGTTGCAAGCCGCGCAACTGGTTCTCTCCGAAGTGGAGCAGATTGCACAGGTTGTTGGTGTGCCTGTCGTTACGTTTGACGAACGTAAGTCCACCGTCACGGCCGACGAGCTTCTGATGCAAAATGAAATGAATGCGCAGGAACGCCGGAAGATAATTGACAAGGTTGCAGCAGCGATAATTCTTCAAGGATGGCTGGATCGCCGTAAACAACAATTGGCGCAAGGTCAGGCCCAATGATTGATCCGCTCTTGAGAAAGAAGAAGGAACACACTGAACTCGCAGAATCCTGGAGCGATGATCCGTGGGATCGTCCTTCGGCTCTTGCAATGACGAAAGATGTCCAGACGGATGTTGTTAGGCCCGAACTACGGCATCTCTCTAGGCCGCTTGGTTTGGCGGTACTCATCGTGGCAGCGGTTTCCTTGCTCTTCGGCGCGATAGGTCTGTGGTACTTGTACGAAGTGAATCCCTCTGGTGGTTCCGGGATTGAAGCAACGTTTACGGTGAATGAAGGCGACAGTATCGCCTCAATCAGCGGGCGCTTACGTGATGAGGGTTTCATATCTAATGCATCGGTATTTCGCTGGTACGTCGCTCGAAAGGGTGGGGTAGATCTTGTGCCTGGTTACTACCAGATCACACCAAAGTCGCACATGGGCGACATCATGGCGCGCCTTAAGATTCCGCCGTCTGCAACCTTCACTAAGGTCACGTTTCCTGAAGGCTTCGTTATCACACAGATGGCAGAGCGACTAGCCGATAAGACCATGCGGCTCAGTGCGGAACAATTCATCGCTTCGGCAAACGACCCCAGCATTGTGTCTCAATATCGACCACCAGCGGTGAGCACGTTGGAGGGTTTGCTCTTCCCCGACACCTACCAAGTGTCCGGCGACGAAAACGAGGCTCAAGTTGTTCAGCGAATGGTTGCGTTACTTGAACGAGTAGCTAGACAAGTAGGGCTAGATGATTCCCAGAAACTTGTAGGAGTCAGCCCGTATCGTGCGCTTATCGTCGCGTCGATGATTGAACGTGAAGCAAAGGTAGAGGACGACAGGGCAAAGATTGCTCGGGTGATCTACAACCGACTCGAAATCGGAATGAAGCTGCAGATCGATGCAACCCTGTATTACAACGCGCCGGCAGATGCGTCATTCACTGATTTGAAAGCCTTGGACACGCCCTACAACACCTACTTATACAAGGGTCTGCCTCCAACACCTATCGCCAGCCCCGGCCGAGCATCAATTGATGCTGCGCTGAATCCGGCGCCTAATCCATCTAGTGGCGACCCAATCTGCGCTGGTGCTCCGACACCATGTCGCTACCTGTACTACGTGTTGTCCGATGCTGATGGGGGTCATGCGTTTGCCGCAACACTTGCACAGCACGAAGCAAATGTTGCCACTGCAAAGGCAGCAGGTTTGTTGCCATGAACATGTTTGGCAACGATGTGAATGTCAAAGCCGCGGTGGTCGGATATCCAACGGCGCAGAGTCTTTCTCCTGCAATGCACAATGCGGAATTTCAACATCAAAATTCGCCGTCAGTGTATGTTGCTGTCGATGTAACCGTCGAGAACTTTGCTGAAATGCTCAATGACGCTCGAAAAGTTGGATTGCGCGGCCTTTCTGTGACGATGCCACACAAAGAACTCGCATTTGCTTCGATGGATAGATGCGATGCTCGTGCGCTTGAGTCCCAATCTGTGAATACCGTTGTGTTTGAAGATAATGGGCAGATGATTGGCACGAATACCGACGGCGACGGCGCATGCGCAGCGTTGAAAGATGCTGGAGCGGTGTTGCAGGGAGCGCGTTGTGTTGTTCTAGGTGCCGGCGCTACGGCTCGGAGCATTGTGCTTTCTCTCGCTCGAAATGGCGCCGCCGACATTGCCGTAGTCAATCGTTCGACTGAAAACGCAAAGAGCGCAGCAACTCTCGTTGAACAAGCACGTGTTGGAACTACTAGCGACATTGCATCGTCATCGATCTTGATAAATGCGACCTCTGTTGGAATGGGGAATCAAGAGAGTCCGGTTACCCCAAACCATTTGCATGCACGACTCACGGTTCTCGACGTGGTCTACTTTCCGTTGGAAACAACTTTCCTGCGCGAGGCTCGTCAGGTGGGTGCCACCGCGGTAGACGGGCTCGAAATGCTGGCTCAGCAGGCCGCACTGCAGCAGCTGGCTTGGTTCGGTAGATTGCCAGATGTTGGGGTGATGAGAAACGCAGCACTTGACGAGTTGCGCAGGCGCTCGTTGTCTTGACGCATAAATAGACCAAGGTCGGCTCTTGGCGAGCGGTAGCCTGTACGCATGTTGCGTTACCTCACCGCGGGCGAAAGCCACGGACAAGCTCTCGTTGTCATCGTTGAGGGCTTGCCAGCCGGGCTTAATGTCACGGCCGAGCAAATTCAAAACGAATTGGGAAGACGTCGACTCGGTTACGGGCGCGGTCCTCGCCAGCGCTTCGAGGTGGACGAGATCGAGCTACTTGGCGGCATTCGTCACGGTCGCACGCTCGGTTCCCCTGTAGCAATCGAGATCAAGAACACAGAGTGGTTTAGAAGTGATGTGTGGCATGAAGAGATGTCACCAGCACCAGGAAAGACTAAGAAGCCTCTCACGCAGCCGCGCCCAGGTCATGCCGATCTATCCGGCATGCAGAAATACGGCTTTACCGATGCACGCGACGTGCTCGAGCGTGCCAGCGCCCGAGAGACTGCAGCCCGCGTTGCTGCTGGTGCACTCGCAAAGATCTTTCTCTCGACCATCGATGTGGACATTCTTTCCCATGTAACTCAAATGGGAACAGCTAAATCTTTGTCATCGGCGCGCCCAACAATCGGCGACTTGCAGCAAGTCGACGACTCCCCGGTTCGATGCTTCAATGCTGGTGCAGAAGCAGCGATGATCGCAGAAATTGAAGCTGCGGCTAAAGACGGCGATTCGCTCGGAGGAATAGTTGAAGTATTGGCTTATGGACTTCCAGTTGGTTTGGGCAGTTATGTGCACTGGGACAGGAAATTGGATGGCCTCCTCGCACAGGCCTTGATGAGTATTCAGGCTGTTAAGGGTGTCGAAATCGGCGACGGTTTTGAAGTCGCTTCGAGGAGAGGTAGCCAGGCTCACGATGCGATCACATTCGATTCGACTACGGGTGACTATCGGCGCGAAACAACGCTTGCTGGTGGCACTGAAGGCGGCATGACGACCGGAGAGTTGTTGGTTGTGCGGGCCGCCATGAAGCCGCTTGCAACGCTGAACAAGCCGACTCTGAAAACTGTTGACACGGTCACGAAAGAGGAGACAAAGAGTTTCAAAGAGAGAACCGATGTGACAGCGGTACCTGCAATGGGTGTCGTCGCCGAGACGATGGTTGCTCTGGTGTTAGCCGACGAAGCACAGCGCAAGTTTGGTGGCGACTCTGTCGAAGAATTCGTGCGAAACGCGCGGTCGTTTGCCGCCTCTTTGAAGTGAAAACAGACGTTAATCAGGCTGTCGGAAAAGCAATAGTTCTTGTGGGTCTGATGGGCACTGGAAAGTCTTCGGTTGGTGCGAGAGTGGCACGAAGCATTGGTGCCAAGTTCATCGACACTGATGAACTGATTGCGCAACATACCGGTCGCTCTGTCCGCGAAATATTTGCGCAAGATGGGGAGCCTGCATTCCGTGACGCCGAGGTAAAAGCGCTTAAACATGCTTTTGAGAGTGTCGTATTGGGAGGTGACACAGTCATTTCAACAGGTGGTGGGATTGTGCTTAGTCCTGTCAATCGAGCATCCATAAAAGAGCATGCAAGTTGTGTCGTTTGGCTTGATGCTCCTATCGACGATTTGCTGCAACGGACTGCTAAGACTTCGAAACGGCCGTTACTCGATGGCGATGCCAGGGGTGCACTGACAAAGATGGCAGAGGATCGTTTCGAACTATATGAAGATGTTGCAACAATTCGAATCGATACCCGACAACTCTCCGTCGCCGATGTTGTTCTAAGGGTTTCAGCCGCAATCAAGGCCGAGGTGTCGTCATGAGTTTGCACATCGTTAAAGTCCCGTTGGCCGATCGTTCCTACGATGTAGTGGTTGGCAATGGCGCAGTTGCTTCGCTTGCTCGATATTTGCCCCAAAAAGCCAAGCGGGCCGTGATTATTACTCAGCAAGGTATTGATAACCAGGTTTCCAACGCAGTGTCGGCTGCAGGTCTGCATTGTGAGACCGCGTACATCGGTCGGGGCGAAGAGTTCAAGTCTTTGCAAACCATTCATCAACTGTGCGAATCGTTCGCACAGTGGGGCATCACACGTAATGATTTGATCATTGGAGTTGGCGGCGGGATGGTCACCGATGTCGCAGGTTTCGCGGCTGCGTCGTGGCACCGCGGCACCGATGTCATTCATGTGTCTACTTCATTGGTTGGAATGGTGGACGCAGCAATTGGAGGGAAAACCGGCGTCAACCTTGCGGCTGGAAAGAATCTGGTTGGTGCCTTTTGGCAGCCCAAAGCAGTCATCTGCGATACATCTTTTTTGAATACTCTGCCCGACAAAGAAATTCGGTGTGGGCAAGGCGAAATGGCTAAATACCATTTTCTTACGGGTGACGATTTGGTATCGCTAGAGCTTGACGATCGCGTTGCTCGATGCGTGCAGATTAAGGCGGACATCGTTGCGTCCGACGAGCGTGAAGGCGGCCTGCGAGCACTGCTCAACTACGGGCACACACTTGGGCACGCAATCGAAATCGAAACCAATTTCGCTTTCGCGCATGGAGAAGCCGTTGCGATTGGCCTCATTTTTGCTTCCAAGTTGGCTCACTCGCTCGGACGCGTGCCGCAGGAGCGGGTTGATTATCACGTGCACATAGTTGGCGAAACATATGGTCTGCAGACCGCAATCCCTAAGTCTTGCTCGCTTGATCGTTTAATGACTTTGATGGCCAAGGACAAGAAAGCGGTCGACGGTCTCACGTTTGTGTTGGACGGCCCTCAGGGGGTTGAAACTGTGGCGGGAATCCCGCCGCAAATTGTGCGCCAAACGCTTGAAGCAATGGAAGTACTGTAGTTGCATGGCTAAGTCGCGAAGTATTTTGTTGCTCAACGGACCAAATCTTAATTTGCTTGGTCAGCGCGAGCCGCATATCTATGGTTCCGACACATTGTCAACGCACGTGTCGAATGCGCAATCTGCCGCAAAGGAATTGGGTTTCGAATTGATTGCAATGCAATCCAACAGTTCGTCGGACATAGTCGAGGCAATTCATGCAGCCCGAGGTGTGCACTCTGCAATCGTCATCAACCCCGGCGCATTTACGCATTACGCATGGAGCATTCACGATGCATTAAGCGCATTTGACGGTCCAGTTGTCGAACTTCACCTCTCAAATCCGCAACGGCGAGAGACTTGGCGCCATACAAGTGTTGTAGCGCCCATTGCGGTCGGCACAATCGCTGGTTTTGGTGCAAACGGATACTCGTTGGCAATCCGTGCTGTTGCCAGCCACCTTTCCTGACCGTCTAGATCGGTGGCAGGCTTGCTTACACCCATTGATGTTTCGGGGCGATGCGATCTCGCGTTTAACACCGCATCAGAAGGTTTCGGTGTCGATGCACTTCTTGTTACTTCGCTGATTGACATACGTTGGTTGACTGGCTTCACCGGCTCTGCTGGCGTCCTCATCGTCAAATCTGGGTCTTCGACTCTCGTTACAGATGGAAGATACGTACAGCATGCGACAGACCAGTTGTCAGAAGCCGGTGCTGACGTAGAAGTAGTCCTTGCGCAAGATAGCAATGCGACTTTGAAAATTATCGCGGATTGCCTGCGCGATATTGCAAAGTGTGGTTACGACCCAAACGAGCTCACGGTGAGACAATTGCAGCAATATTCTGCATCGTGTTCAAGCGAAATGGTTAACGCCGATGGCGTCGTTCAGCAACTGCGAAGAATAAAGAACGAAGCAGAGTTGCAACGCATTTCAATGGCCTCAGATATCGCAGATCGAGCTCTCGCACATGTCGAACCGCTGCTGGTTTCTGCGCTTTCACACGACATCTCCGAGCGTGACGTTCGCGACGAACTCGAACTTATGATGAGGCGTTTTGGTGCCGATGGTCCAAGTTATGAAACCATCGTTGCTACCGGACCTAATTCGGCTTTGCCGCATCACCGTCCTACTACGTCCTTGCTTCGCGAGGGTCACAGTGTGGTGATTGATGTCGGAGCCTTGGTCGATGGGTATCACTCAGACATGACCAGAACGTATCTTTTGGGAGAATGCGATCCCGAACTAGTTCGCATGCACCAGTTGGTGATTGAAGCGCAATCCCACGGGGTGCGCGCAGTGAGAGCGGGTGTGGCTGCAAACGAAGTAGATGGTGTGTGTCGCGAGATTTTTGACCGGCATGGAATCGGGCATGAGTTCAGTCACGGAACAGGACACGGCGTTGGATTGCAAATTCATGAAATGCCTTGGTTGCGAAAAAACGCAAAAGAACCGTTAACGGCCGGGGAAGTAGTAACGGTGGAGCCTGGGCTCTATCGTGTAGGTCTCGGCGGTGTTCGAATTGAGGACTTAGTCCTTGTTGAGTCCACAGGCTGTCATGTTTTTACCCACAGTCAGAAAGAGCATTTGTGCCTGCAATTACCACCAACGATCTGAAAAACGGCATCACGCTGAATCTCGATGGAACCCTGTACACGGTTGTCGAATTTCAACATGTGAAGCCTGGCAAGGGAGGCGCATTCGTGCGCACTCGGTTGCGAAATCTTAAGACTGGAAACATGCTCGATCGCACATTTAACGCGGGCATCCGTGTAGAGCAAGCAATCTTGGAAAAGAACGACATGCAGTTCCTGTACATGGATGGCGACGATTACGTATTCATGGACACTTCCTCGTTCGACCAGATTCCCGTCAAGCCCGTTGCTCTTGGTGAGGCTGCCGATTATTTGATCGAAAATGCAGTTGCAATTATTGCTACGCATAATGGCGAAATCGTAAGTGTCGAGATTCCCCCTTCTGTAGAACTCGAAATCGCACAAACAGAACCAGGCATTCAGGGTGATCGCGTTTCAGGCGCCCGCAAGCCTGCCACCCTGCAGACGGGCAAAGTGATTCAGGTTCCTTTGTTCGTCAACATCGGTGATCGGGTGAAGGTAGATACCCGCACCGGCGATTACATCACGCGGGTTTGATGTCTTCTTCGCCGCGTTCACCTTTTTCGATTTCACCTGATGCGAGATCGTCGGCTCGGGAACGGGCACTTCACGTGCTGTACGAGGCACAGGCTAAAACGAGTGCGGGCCACACAGTCGTGGAGGCTCAAGTTTTGCCAGTCGATGAAATGGCAGTCGATATCGTCACAGGCGTCGACGAGCACCAGCTGTCGCTAGATGGTTTCATCGAGCAAAACCTCATCGGTTGGACACTTGCTCGCATGCCAATTATTGATCTCATTATTCTGCGAATCGCAACCTTCGAACTCGTTCACCGTTGGAGTGTCCCTCGTGCGGTGGTCATCAACGAAGCCGTCGAACTTGCCAAGCGCTTTTCAACCGAGGAATCGGGACGGTTCATCAACGGCGTTCTTTCCGCAATCGCAAAAGATGTAAGGGCTAACCAGCAGTAGTGTGCTCGCTGTGAGGCGAACCAAAAACTTGTGGTCCATCGGGGTTGTAGCCCTCGTCCTGTGTTATTCGTTCTACTTCTCGTGGCTTACTGTCGGAATTCACCAAGGGCTAGGCAGTTCCGCTTATGATTTCGGTCTTTACGATCAAGGCATTTGGCTGCTTTCGCGCGGACAATCCCCATTTGTCACGTTGATGGGTCGCAATCTTTTTGGTGACCATTCGTCCTTCATTTTGTTCTTCATCGTTCCGATCTATTGGTTGTCATCCTCAACTTCCGTCTTGTTCGTCATCCAATCAATTGTACTTGGCATTGGCGCAATTCCTGTATATGCGTACTCCAGGAAGGCTTTGAATAGCGACGCGATGGGTTTCGTTTTGGCCGCTGCATACTTGGCGCATCCCGCGGTTGGCTTAACCAATGTCGAGAATTTCCATCCAGATTCATTTTTGGGCCTGCTCATCGGCTTGGTTCTGTGGTCAGCGTTAGAAAGAAAATGGAACTGGTATTGGATCTCGGTGGTCCTCGCACTGCTGGTCAAGGAAGATGTTGCGCTGGTCGTCATTCCAATTGGACTGTGGGTTGCCCTTAGACGTGATGTCCGACGGGGACTAGCGACAGTCATTCTTTCGTTTGCAACAATGATGCTGATGTTTTTTGTCGTGATGCGCTCGTTTACTGGTATTGCGTTTCGAAATTCATGGCGTATCCCGTTTGGTGGATTTTCCGGTTTGTTTCGAGTTGCATTCCGTCAACCTCAGGAGTTATGGAAGCACTTGATAAGTGAAGAGCGTCCGACCTATCTATTCCATCTGCTTGCTCCAACAGCTCTAGCCTTTATTGTTGCCCCAAGCGTTGCTCTGACTAGCGCAGCCGTCATCGGTGCGAACCTGCTCAGCACCTTTTGGTATCAGCATCAGATTGGGTACCACTATTCGTTGGTCATCGTGCCCAGTTTGATGTTCGGAACCGCTTACGGCATTGCGAGGTTTCCTGGTGCATATCGCAAACGCATGGTCGGCGCTGTTGCCGTATGTTCACTTGCTTTCGGTTACTGGCTGTCTCCACTTCCGGCCGCTCGCAGCACAGTCGGGGATTGGTCGGCATCCAATCCGTCGGTGGTTGCGGCGAGGGAGCTTTTCACTGTTATTCCAGACAACGCGATCGTTAGCGCGTACCATCCGCTTACTGCCCAGCTTGCGCGAAGGGAGCGCATTTACTCCTTCCCCAACCCATTTCAGAGGTCGCTCTACGGGGTGGATGTCTTCGCGAGAGGAGATCGGTTGCCGTTTGCTGAAGAAATCGAATATGTCATGCTGCCCGCGGTGCTTGACCAAACCGCAAGTGAGGTGTGGTCTCAGGAATCACCAAGATTTCGCGTGGTCGGGTCTAACGCTTGGTGGATTGTCTACAAACGTCTGTAGTCCTGCTATATTTTTGCAAGTCGTTAATTGAGCCCCGTGAGGTTCAAACGAAGGGATAACAGTGAGTGCTTTATCAACGTCGAGTGTTGCCGTCATGACTGGCCCCGATGTGCATCGTGCGTTAAGCCGAATAGCCCACGAGATTGTCGAGAAAAATCATGGTTCTGACAACCTCGTCATAGTTGGACTGCAACGGGGCGGCGTTTGGATTGCCCAGGCCCTCGCGGCGAAAATTTCCCAGATTGAACCCGAACTTATGGTGCCTCTCGGTGTCATTGATGTCTCGATGCATCGCGATGACATCGATCTTCGTCCAGCAAGCCAGGTTGCGGTCAGTGATATTCCCTGCGACATCACTGATACAACGGTTGTTCTCGTTGACGACGTGTTGTTCACGGGTAGGACTGTGCGGGCGGCTTTGGAGGGCTTGAATAGTTTCGGTCGACCGAAATGCGTGCAGCTAGCCGTGTTGGTTGACCGTGGACACAGAGAACTGCCGATACGACCTGACTTCGTCGGCAAGAATCTTCCCACGAAAAATTCTGATGAGGTGCTCGTTTCATCCGATGGTGTGGTCGTCACTGCCGGGGAAAGCCGATGAAACACGTTCGTAGCATCACCGAGATTGGCAAGGCTGGAGTGCTGGCAATTATTGAGCGCGCAAAGCAGATGGCCGAGATTAACTCGCGCCCCATTCCCAAAGTTCCTGCCTTGCGCGGTAAGACCGTAGTGAGTTTATTCCTAGAGGATTCAACACGTACCCGGTTGAGCTTCGAGACAGCAGCAAAAAGGCTTTCTGCGGAAACGATGAACTTTAGTGTTTCTACATCAAGTGTTAATAAAGGTGAAAGCCTGCGTGACACGATTGAAACTATTTCCGACATGGGTGTCGATGCATTCGTGGTTCGTCACAAATCGTCTGGTGTTCCCTGGCAGATCGAGCAGTGGACAGAGGCCTCAATCATCAATGCGGGGGATGGGGCCCACCAGCATCCAACCCAAGCTCTAGTCGATTGTTTCACGGTTTCAGAAGCGTTTGACGTTAATTCGTTTGAAGGATTGACCATTTCGATCGTCGGCGATATTCGACACAGTCGGGTTGCTCGCAGCAACGTGGAAGCCTTTGCCATGCTTGGTGCCAAAGTGGTCATTGTCGCGCCGAGCACGCTTCTTCCGCCTGATATTGGACATTGGCCTGTCGCTATCTCGAACGATATCGATGACGTAATCGGCACGACGGACATTTTGTACATGCTTCGATTGCAGAGCGAGCGAATGGATCAAGGTCTCATCCCAAATCTTTCGGAGTATGGAGTCCGATTCGGTCTCACCGAAAAGCGAGTCAATCAACTGCCGACTAAATCTCGAATTATGCATCCTGGGCCTATGAACCGCGGAGTTGAGATGCAAGTAGACCCATCGAATCTCTCGCAATCATTGATTCATCGTCAAGTTGCAAACGGAGTGTCAGTACGAATGGCAGTTTTATTCACTGCACTCACCCTGAACGACGATCGGGATGGTGCAATACAAGGTCTTACGAAGGAGGCAACATAGTGAGCGTTGTATTTCGTGGTGGAAACGTTGTGACGAAAGATGGTGTCGTGGCTGCTGATCTAATGGTGCAGGGTGGTGAAATTTCGGAAATTGGTTCGGGACTCTCGGCCGACGAAGTCGTTGATATTTCTGGTCTCACGATTTTTCCTGGATTTGTTGATCTGCATGCACACTTGCGAGAGCCGGGTAGGGAAGATACCGAGACGATAGAAACGGGCAGTCGCGCCGGCGCATTGGGTGGATATACCGCTGTTGTCGCGATGCCCAATACCAACCCGGCTCAGGACAATGTTCCGACAATCGAATTTGTCCGATTGCAGGGCCAACGAGCCGGATTGCTTGAGGTCATTCCAAGTGGATGCATCACCGTTGCAAGAGAGGGCAAGGCTCTCGCGCCGATGGCGGAACTCGCGAAAGCAGGCGTCAGATTGTTTACCGATGATGGTTCCGGCGTTCAAGATCCTCTGCTGATGCGACGAGCAATGGAGTATTCCAAAGAGTTGAATGTGGTGTTGGGGCAGCACTGCGAAGTTTCGTCACTCACGCAGGGAGCCGTGATGCATGAATGCGGTTGCTCGTCTGATCTTGGAGTGCCAGGCTGGCCGTCGATTGCCGAGGAGCTCATGGTTCATCGGGACATCGAACTAGCACGACTTACGGGCGCGAGGGTTCACTTCCTCCATCTCTCCACGGCGGGCAGTGTCGAATTGGTGCGCAAGGCGAAGTTAGACGGTCTTCCTGTAACGGCGGAAGTAACACCGCATCACCTATCGTTAACCGCCGAGTTACTCCGAGGGTTTGACGCGACGTTTAAGGTCAACCCTCCATTGCGCACGATGTCGGATATTGATGCGCTTAAAGCCGGATTGTTGGATGGAACCATTGATGCAATCGCCACAGACCATGCGCCACACGCTCGTCGCGATAAGGAGCTTCCTCTTGATCAGGCCCCTCCGGGCATGCTCGGGTTGGAGACTGCCTTAGGTGTCACATGCGCAGCTCTCGACCTCGATCCGTTAGCAATTGCACAAGTGATGTCGGTCGCACCAGCAAGGATTGCCGGAATTACGGACAGGCAAGGTAACTTGCCGCGGGTGGGAGTCGCTGCGAATTTGTGCGTCGTCGATCTCAATGCAACTTGGATGATCAACCCAGAAACCATGGCGAGCAAGAGCGCAAATACCCCCTTTGTGGGAAGGCAACTGCGTGGCAAAGTGGTACACACAATGTTCAAAGGAAATCTGGTCGTGCGTGATGGTAAGGCGCTGAAATGAATGTTCGAGGAGGCGCGCTTGTTTTGTCGGACGGATCAGTCTTCGAAGGCGATTTGATTGGCGCCGAGCAAACAGCTGTGTCTAGCGGCGAAGTGGTGTTTCATACGGCAATGACTGGATATCAGGAAGTCATTTCCGATCCTTCGTACGCCGGACAAATCGTCACCTTCACAACCCCGCACATTGGAAACTATGGAACCGTTGCCGCGGATGATGAAAGCCGTGCAGTCTTTGCTCGTGGAGTGGTTGTCCGTGAAATGACACGACGCAGAAGTAACTGGCGAAGCACCGAAGACTTGGACGCGTATTTGAAGCGCCTGAATGTAAGCGGCATTGCGGGTGTCGATACGCGTCGACTCACACGAATTCTTCGTGATACTGGCGCAATGAGCGGCGCTTTCGGTAGCGCAAGCGCTGAAACGTTGCTTGATGCGGCGCGAGCCGAGCCGGGCACAAGTGGTGTTGACCTGGTGTCTCAAGTTACGACTGCTCGTCCGTATGTAATGGGTAGTGGACATCACAAAGTTGTTGCAATTGATTTTGGAATCAAGGCAACGATCCTTCGTTGCCTTAGTGAAATCGCAACAGTGACAGTTGTCCCGGCGTCAACATCCTTTGATGAGATTGCCTCCATGACGCCGGACGGGGTCTTCCTATCTAATGGCCCTGGCGACCCGGAAGCCGTAGCTGGCGCACCACAAGTGATCTCTGAACTTGTCGGAAGTGGCACACCGGTATTCGGTATCTGTTTAGGACACCAGTTGTTGACACTTGCTCTTGGCGGTAAAACCTTCAAACTCCCGTTCGGCCATCACGGAGCAAATCATCCCGTGCGAAACCTTTCAACTGGTGCCGTGGAGATCACTAGCCAGAATCACAACTTCTGTGTCGATCCACTTTCTCTTTCAGGTATTGCACAAGTAACACACACCAATCTCAACGACAACACCAACGAAGGCATGCGAGTGATCGGAGCCAATGCTTTCAGCGTGCAATATCACCCAGAGGCCGGGCCAGGGCCGCACGACAGCAGATACCTGTTCGCAGAATTCAAAACAATGATGGAGCAGAAGTAATGCCTCGTCGTAATGATCTAAAAACGATTCTGATTATCGGCTCCGGCCCGATTGTCATTGGTCAGGCATGCGAGTTCGATTACTCCGGAACTCAAGCGTGTCGAGTTTTGCGCGAGGAGGGTTACCGAGTCATCTTGGCCAACTCGAATCCTGCCACCATCATGACCGACCCAGACTTTGCTGACAGAACATATATCGAGCCACTTACGGTCGAAGTCTTGAGCGCCATCATCGACCGCGAAAAACCCGACGCAGTTCTGCCAACGCTCGGAGGACAAACTGCCCTCAATCTCGCAATGGAGTTATTCGCGATTGGGAAAGTTGGCGTGCCTGGAACGCCAGAATTAATCGGCGCGAATGCCGAGGCAATTGCAACGGCCGAGGATCGTGAAAAATTTAAGTTGGCAATGATCGAGATAGGTCTCAAGGTTCCTCGTAGCGGCGTTGCACACAACATGCAAGAAGCAGAGAAGGTCTGCCTCGAGATTGGTCTACCGATCATTATTCGGCCCGCCTACATTTTGGGCGGCCGCGGCACGGGCATTGCACACACGCCAGAGGAATTCACGCGACTTGCGGCAAATGGAATCGCTGCTAGTCCCATCGGAGAAATTCTCATCGAAGAATCAATTGCGGGCTGGAAGGAATTCGAGCTGGAGGTAATGCGCGATAAGGCCGACAACTGCGTCATTATCTGTTCCATCGAGAATGTTGACCCAATGGGTGTGCACACAGGCGATTCAATAACCGTCGCCCCTGCGATGACGCTTTCGGATGTCGAGTATCAAATGATGCGTGACGCAGCGTTTGCTTGCATCCGAAGGGTGGGTGTTGAAACTGGCGGATCGAATGTTCAGTTTGCAGTCAACCCTAAGAACGGTGACCAAGTTGTCATCGAGATGAACCCGCGAGTTTCAAGGTCATCCGCTTTGGCGTCGAAAGCAACTGGCTTTCCAATTGCCAAGATTGCCGCAAAACTCGCCGTCGGGTACACGCTGGATGAAATCTCTAACGACATCACCAAGATGACTCCAGCAAGTTTCGAGCCAACCATCGACTACGTCGTGACAAAGGTTCCTCGATGGGCGTTCGAGAAGTTTCCCGGAACTTCGGGTGTGTTAGGTACTCAGATGCAGAGTGTTGGCGAAGCCATGTCGATTGGTCGCACATTCCCCGAAAGTCTTCAAAAGGCACTCCGATCTCTCGAGAACGGCCACATGGGGCTCAACTGCGATCCGTCAGAGATTGCTTATGACGGAATTACTGACGACGCGATGTTGAAGATGATTGCGATTCCCACGCCCGAGAGGTTGTTCCAAGTGGGCGAGTGTCTCCATCGTGGACTTTCGATCGAACTGGTTTACGAATCATGCAAGATCGATCATTGGTTCCTCGATCAGATGATGAGCATTATTGAAGAGCGTTCCCATCTGTCTGCATTGACAACAGCAACGATGACGGTTCGCGACTGGAGACGTGCGAAGCGTCTTGGTTTTGCCGACGCCCAATTGGCGTATCTCTGGTCTAGAACAGAGGACGAAGTTAGAGCTGCCCGTATTAAGGCCGGAGTTATACCTACCTATAAGGCTGTGGACACTTGCAGCGCAGAGTTTGCCGCCGAGACGCCGTACCACTACTCGACATACGAAGATGAGAACGAGGTACGTAGTTCAAGTAAACCTCGTGTCATCATCTTGGGTAGCGGGCCAAACCGTATTGGTCAGGGAATCGAGTTTGATTATTGCTGCGTGCATGCCAGTTTTGCATTGCGCGAGGCTGGATATGAAACAGTGATGGTCAATTGCAACCCCGAGACCGTATCTACCGATTACGACACATCTGACCGTCTGTACTTCGAGCCCCTCACTCGTGAAGATGTGATGAACGTAATCGAGGCAGAAAGTCGTGCCTCCCAGATTCCTCCACGTGTCATTGTCAGCCTGGGCGGACAAACACCGTTGAAGCTTGCCAATCTAATCCCCTCCGAATTGATCGCAGGAACACATCCCTCGTCAATTGATTTAGCCGAAGACCGTGAAAAGTGGAGTGCGTTGTGTAACTCACTAGGTATCGCTCAGCCGCCAGGCGGTACCGCCTTGAGTTATGAAGAGGCGCTCGTTGTTGCAAAGCAAGTCGGATATCCAGTATTGGTTCGTCCAAGTTATGTACTTGGTGGCCGTGCAATGCAGATCGTGCATGATGACGCCCATCTGCAGCGCGCGATGCAGGAAATTGCGGCCGCAGGAAGCCTCGGACGAGAGGGTGGATTGTCATTCGAGCGCCCAGTGTTGATTGACAGGTTCCTTGACGACGCGACCGAGATAGATGTTGACGCGATACGGGATTCGGTTGGGGAGGTGCTCATTGGCGGAGTGATGGAGCACGTTGAAGAAGCTGGCGTTCACTCCGGCGATTCGGCCTGCGCGATTCCGCCTCCGACTCTCGAACCATGGGTGATCGAGGCCGTCGAGTCATACACGCGAGTGATTGCTCAAGCCCTGGGAGTTATTGGTCTCATCAACGTGCAGTTCGCCGTCGCCGGCAACGCGGTGTACGCGATCGAAGCTAATCCTCGAGCAAGTCGCACAGTTCCGTTCGTCGCGAAGGCTACGGGTGTCTCGTTAGCGAAGGTTGCCAGTCGTGTGATGCTGGGCGCGAGTTTGGCCGAACTTCGCACCGAAGGCGTCTTGCGCGCGCCGGTGAATAACGGTCATGTTGCTGTGAAAGAAGCAGTGCTGCCATTTAACCGGTTCCCAGAAGTTGATACAGCGCTCGGGCCCGAGATGCGAAGCACTGGTGAAGTCATGGGTATCGATTCAACATTCGGTCGGGCCTTCATCAAAGCCGAAACCGCGGCGGGCACTCGTCTGCCAACAGTTGGAATGGTCTTTCTTTCGCTGAACGATAAGGACAAGCCAAGTGGTTTGGTTGTGGCCAAGCGTCTACGTCAATTGAATCTTGGCATTGTTGCTACATCGGGAACAGCGCAATATCTTGAGCGTTTCGGTTACCCAGTAGACCGCGTCGTCGGAAAGGTTTCGGAACAGAGCGATTCTTCTGCGTCGCGTGATGATGCTGTCGATCTCATTTCGCGTGGCGAGATTGCCTTCGTAATCAATACGCCTAGGGGTCGCGGTGCGCACTCTGATGGTGAAGCAATTCGAAAGGCTGCCAACATTTGGCATGTTTCGTCCGTCACCACGATAAATGCTGCATTGGCTGCGGTTCAAGGTTTGGCCGAACAGCAGGAGCACCCATTAGAAGTTCGGTCGCTTCAGGAATACCACCAACGGTGAGAGGGAAAAAACACTTCGATCACTCGGTGCGAGTAGACGATGTGATGTTCAAGTCGCCGGTTATGTTGGCATCAGGTACGGCTGGACATGCCGACGAACTTGAACCATATTTTCCTCTCAGCAAGATCGGGGCAATCGTCGTCAAATCGATGTCGTCCTTCGAGTGGGCAGGTAACAAAGCCCCTCGTCTGCGTCCGACCAACGGCGGCATGCTCAATGCGGTTGGACTGCAGGGCTTGGGGGTCGCCCATTGGATCGAGCATGACCTGCCTCGCTTGAAAAAAGTGAAGGCAACGATTGTTGCAAGCATTTGGGGATTCAGCATCGACGACTACCGATCTGCGGCCTCGCTGTTGTCGGAGGTATCAACAGATCTCGCTGCAATAGAAATTAATCTTTCGTGCCCAAACATTGGTTCAAGCAGTAAGGCCGCAAATACCCATCACGGCATATTCGCGCACGATGAAAACCTTTCTGCCGAGATTGTCAGGGTGTGTTCGGTGGCCAAAGTGCCACTGTGGGCGAAGCTCAGCCCCAATACCGATCGCGTTGTCGATGTCGCTGCGGCGGTCTCGGATGCGGGTTGCCAGGCGGTGACGTTGATCAATACTGCTTTGGGCCTAGCCATCGATGTGGAGACAGGATTGCCTGCACTTGGCAATGGAGGCGGGGGGCTTTCAGGAAGTGGCGTACATCCGATAGCGGTGCGGACGATTTTCGATGTTCGAACTCGATTGCCTCGACTGCCAATCATCGGAGTGGGCGGAATTGCTAACGGCGAGGATGCGATCGAAATGATGATGGCTGGGGCTTCATGCATCCAAGTGGGCACTGCCTCGTTCGCAGATCCGCGTGCTGCGATGCGTATCGATCGTGAAATGCGTCAATGGGCACGAAAACATGACGTCAATAATTGGTCTGAAGTTGTCAACGCCGCCCACAAAGGCGGACTGGCAACGAAACAACGATAAACTTTGGCAATGTCGACGCCTTCACTCACCGGGTTACGAGATGAAATAGCAAGGTTGTGTGACGAAGTTGCCGCCGGTCGGCTGACACTACAAACAGTTTTCACTGAAGCCGAAGACGATGGTGCTCCCTTGGCAAACAACTACGTGTATGTAGTGAAACTTATCGAACGAATCCCTGGAGTAGGGAAAGTCAAGGCACGCAGAATTCTCTCCGAACTAGACATTTCCGAGCGCTGTCACGTTGGAGATCTCACCCCAGAGCAGCGATCAATAATTGTCGAGCAAGTTGCTCAATCGTGAGTTCGTTGATCATTGTTGTTTCGGGCCCCGGTGGCGTTGGCAAGAGCACCATTGTCGAAGCTCTAGTGCAGCGCGACGAACGTTTGTGGCTCAGTCGGTCCTGGACCACTCGCGAACGAAGACCTGGCGAGGCTGAAGATGCTTACGTGTTTGTGACCCGTGATCAATTTCAGAAACGGATAGAAGACAACGGATTTCTGGAATGGACAGAGTTCATCGGCAATATGTATGGAACCCCAAACCCCGAGGCCCCATCGGGTCGTGACATCGTTCTTGAAATTGAAGTTGATGGCGCAAGTCAAGTAAAGAAAATGCATCCCGATGCAATGCTGTTGTTCGTGCTTCCGCCAACGCGTGAAGAGCAACGTGCGCGTTTGCAGGGCAGGGGAGACGTCGAGCAAAAGGTGGAGCAGCGGTTGCGAAAGGCCGAAGACGAGGAACCCATTGGCAAGGCCCTTGCGGATTTCGTTCTGATCAATGACGACTTGAATGCGACGATCGACGAGATGCTCGAACTAATCAACGCCGCACGAGCCAAACACGCCTAAAAGTCTCGTTTTTGCGCCCGAATCTCGCGCTAGAGTGGTCTGCCTTGGAGTTTGCCTCCGCCAATTTTTACGTAGTGAAAGGAACCCCACGTGGCCACTGAAGACACCATGATGAACCCACCGCTCGAGAGCCTGATGAAGCGCACGTTGTCAAAGTTCAGTCTCGTTACCCTGTCCGCTCGCCGTGCTCGTGAAATCAATTCGTATTTCAACCAGTTGGGCGAAGGCCTTGGAACAATGGTTCCGCCGCAGGTCAGTTCCACCTCGCGCAAGCCTCTTTCGATTAGTTTCGAAGAAATTGCCGCCGACAAAATCCTCAGCGTTCCGATGAGGGCTTACGAGGAGCCAGAGGCCGATGCAGACGCCGCTCTCCTTGAGGTTGCTGCCGATGCTGTGGTGGAGTCATTTGAAGCTGCCGATTTGCCAACGGGCGAGGTTGTTGCCGACGCCGAGTAACCCTTTCTACTAGTGTCTGATCGTCGTATCAGCACTAGAGGAGTACTCGTGAGAAACTTTACTTTCACTTCGGAGAGCGTTACCGAAGGACACCCAGACAAGATGGCCGATCAGGTTTCTGATGCCGTCCTCGACGCAATTTTGGCAGAAGACCCGCAAGGTCGTGTCGCTTGCGAAACGCTCCTCACCACTGGTTTGTGTGTTGTTGCAGGTGAAATCACTACTTCCGCTTATGTCGACATTCCGAAGTTGGCTCGCGAAGTAATCAAAGACATTGGTTACGACAACGCGCTGTACGGCTTTGACGGCAATACCTGCGGCGTCATCGTTTCCATCGATGAACAGAGCTCGCACATTGCGCAAGGTGTAGACAAGAGCGAGGAAGTTCGCGCGGGTAAGAGTGGCGAAGACAAGCTCAACAGCCAAGGGGCTGGCGACCAAGGAATGATGTTTGGTTACGCGTGTGACGAGACGGCAGAGTTGATGCCATTACCAATTTGGCTTGCTCACCGCATGGCCGAGAAGCTCGCCGAAGTTCGCAAGTCGGGTGCAGTTCCTTACTTGCGTCCAGATGGTAAAACTCAGGTGACATTTGAGTACGAAAATGGAAAACCGGTTCGACTCTCCACCGTGCTTATCTCCACGCAACATGCCGATGGGCAACCTCGCGACACAGTGATCCGCCCAGATTTAATCGAACAAGTGATCCGTCCGGTCATTCCAGCCCAGTTTGCAAATGACAATTACGCCGTTCACGTCAACCCGACAGGCGATTTCGTCAAGGGCGGACCACATGCTGACACCGGCCTAACCGGTCGCAAGATCATTGTCGATACATACGGTGGTATGGGCCGACATGGCGGCGGCGCATTCAGCGGCAAAGATCCATCCAAGGTAGACCGCTCTGCTGCTTATGCGGCCAGGTGGGTTGCAAAGCATGTGGTTGCATCGGGCGCCGCATCACGTTGCGAAGTTCAAGTTGCGTACGCAATTGGAATGGCTCAACCAATCAGCATTTTGGTCGAGACGTTTGGAACGAACACAGTTGACGAGATCGAAATTGAGCAAGCAGTTCGAACGGTATTCGACTTGCGTCCAGCAGCGATCGTGCGTGATCTCGACTTGAAGCGTCCTATCTATCGCAAAACGGCGGCTTACGGTCACTTTGGTCGCGAGCATGCAGAGTTCACGTGGGAGACGTTGTCTCGCCTCAAGGAATTTAAGGCCGCAGTCAAACTCTGACAACTATTGCGCGTGTTGTTCCCGATGTCACCGGCATCGACAAAGTGTTCGACTATGTCGTACCCGAGGACATGGTTGGCAAGTTGGAGGTTGGCGATCGCGTTCGCATAGTTCTTCACGGTCGGTCGGTTTCAGCTTGGGTTGCGTCGATCGGTAAGTCGGAAGACGACTTCTCCAACATCGATATCTCACGCCTTTTATCGATTGTAAAGATTCAGGGTCGCGGCCCTGATGCGGATGTGATCCAGTTGTTTGCGGAAGTTCGATCGCGCTGGCACGGTCGTCTTCGTTCGCTCTATGTGAGTGCCACTCCAGCAAATCTGGTCGAGACGTTTCCTACCAGTCGAAATGCAAAAGACCGAACGATCTTTGCAGCTGGTGCGGATGTCTCTGTCGCCGATTGCGTCAAATCTGGTCTGAATGCGCTCGTAAGACGCGGACCCACAGTCTCTCCACTCGCCACGGTTCTCGGCGCAGCAGTAAACGGGCCAACGCTCGTTGTTATACCTACGGTTACTCGCGCAAGGTTGTTAGCAGCCGCACTCAAACGGCAAGGCCTATCCGTTGCACTTCTTCCGGATGAGTGGGCAAATGCGGCAGGTGGTGTCGATGTTGTCATCGGAGCAAGGAGTGCTGTCTTCGCCAGGGTGCCCAACCTATGCGCGATTGTTGTGATCGATGAACACGACGATTCGCTGCAGGAGGAGCGCACTCCAACGTGGCACGCTAGAGATGTGGCAATAATGCGCGCGAAGCTGCAACAAGTTTCGTGTATTTTGTGTTCGCCCATTCCCAGCGTTACCGCTGCACACTGGGCTATAGATCAAGAAATAATTGCAGATGAGCAACGCGAACTAGCCGAATGGCCGACAATACAAATCGTCGATCGTTCAGTGGACGATGACTGGCCGAATTCCCTGGTATCGAGTGCCCTTGTGGCCGAAATCCGAGATCACTCACGGAGAGTTGCCCTGATTTACAACACGAAAGGTCGAGCAAAACTTGTTGCCTGTGCTGCCTGCAAGAGTCTTGCTCGTTGTTCTACGTGCAATGGTGCGATGAACATCACTTCGGACTCCCTGTTCGAGTGTGGACGTTGCAAAGAAACTCGACCACAAGTCTGTCTTTCTTGTTCGGCCGGCAAGTTTGCGGTACTGAAGCCGGGGATTTCACGTTTGCGTGAGGAGATTGCACGTGCCGCAGGCCGAAAGACTGATGACGTTGTCGAGATTTCGGGCAAGCCAAAGGATGCTGTCGATGTTTCAAAAATGTTGTTTATCGGCACAGAGTCACTTATCCATCGACTAAAAGATGTTGATACGGTTGTCTTTCTCGATATCGATCAGGAACTATCGGCTCCTCGTTATAGGGCTTCTGAAATTGCGTCCACACTGCTTATTGGGGCTGCTCGTCTGGTTTCGCGGAGTAGCAACGAGGGCAGAGTGTTGGTGCAAACATTTAATGCTCAGCATCCCTTACTGAAGGCAATCTCGGATAAAAAGATCGATGCTTATATCGCGAGCGAGTCTGCATCTCGCCAAGCTATGCGCATGCCCCCGTTCAGTAGCCTCGCGCAAATCTCGGGTGCTGCGGCACCAAACGTCGTTGCTTTGCTGCAAGATCAATCAGGTATTTCCGTAAGCGCAGAAAACCAAGGCACATTCTTGATTCGTTCGGAGTCCTCGCAGCACCTTTCTGCAGCGCTTGATAAAATTGATTTGCCTAAGAGCGCTCGCTACAAGTTGGTGGTTGATCCGCCGCGCGTATAGTCGGGTTTCCTCGTTACCTTCAACACTCTGAATCCACGCTTACTTGTAAGTCTGGCTACTTCAAAACCTTTGCCCATCATCCACACCGCAAGAGAATCCGATCCCAGGTTGCGGTTGACTACGAGCCAGGCTTGACCACTTTGGCTAAGTCTGTTTAGCCATGTATCTAGAAGATCATGTAGCGCTTGTTTGCCTATTCGGATCGGAGGGTTTGACCAAATCAAATCAAATTGCAATTCCGGCGATACCGACTGCGGAAATAATGCAGTGATGTTCGCAAGGCCGTTGCGTTGCGCATTTTCACCAACAAGTTGCAATGCTCGAGCATTGACGTCGATTGCCCAGACTTTTGCCTCCGGCGAATACGAAGCTAGTGCCAGAGCAATGGCTCCCGATCCGCAACCTAGATCCAGGAAATTGCCAGTTGCAGACGGCCGAGGCGCCGCATCAAGCAAGATTTGCGTACCTTGGTCGACTCCCTTTTTCGCGAATACACCGCGATCAGTTGCCAGTTGAAGGTTGTTACCACCAACCACGAATGTTGTAAAGCGCTCGTCTGAGACAGAATTTGGATGTGTCGTAAAGTACTGCTCGTCACTCATAGCCTCGCTAGCCTTACACGCAATGAGCAATAAAGGAACGACCCCTCCGGATCCTGGTTTAGGCGTAGGTATACCAGATGCTTCCACGATCCGTGTTTACGGCGATCCCGTCCTGAAGACTTTGGCTGCATCCATCACCAACATCGATGGAAAGTTGGTGTCGTTGGCCGAAAACATGCTGCACATCATGTATGAGGCGCCCGGACTTGGGCTTGCTGGTCCGCAAATTGGAGTCCAGAAACAGATTTTTGTTTACGACGTAGACGACGATCCACAAGTTATTTTGAATCCCACCATTGTTGAGTCCTCGGGTGAATGGGTATACGACGAGGGCTGCCTTTCAATCCCAGGCTTATTCGTCGAAATGTTGCGCCCCAAAGAGGTACTGGTGCGTGGGCTGACTTTGGAGGGCGACGAAATAGAAGTCGAAGCAGATGAACTTCTTGCTCGGCTTTTCCAGCACGAGATAGATCACCTTCAGGGTGTGTTGATGTTCGACAGGATGTTGCCTGATCAGCGCAAGATTGCGCTGAATGAATACCAAAAACACGAGAAGAGCGCCAAAAGTAGTGAGCCCGTACACGTTCGCTTGACTTAGTAATGCTTGCGTCTTTACCGCTCACGCGTCCTCGGCAAATAATCTTTTTTGGAACCCCAGATGTCGCTGTTGGACCACTGCGCTCATTGGTTGCATCGGGTATCTCTGTTGCTTTGGTTGTCACGGGTGTAGATAAGCGTCGAGGTCGGGGTGGTGAAGTCTCGCCGAGCCCCGTCAAAAAGGTTGCGGTCGAGTTAGGCATTCCAATCTCGCATCATGTTTCCGATGCGATCGAATTGGCCAAGAATCATCCAGAAACACTCGGGGTTGTTGTTGCGTACGGCCATATTTTTTCTGCTGATGCTTTAGCGATCTTGCCAATGATCAACATTCACTATTCGCTTTTACCCCGTTGGCGGGGGGCGGCACCCGTTGAGCGAGCCATTTTGGAGGGCGATCGTGAGACGGGTGTTTCAATAATTCAGGTTGCCCAGCAATTGGATGCTGGCAACGTCATCGCCCAGGCTGCCACAAACATTTCGCAAACCGAGACACTTGCAGAACTTCGTTTAAGACTTGAAGCATTAGCCGAGCCGTTACTGCTGGAAGTTTGTTTGAATGGTGTGGCAAGCTCACGTCCTCAAGAGGGCGAGCCCATCGTTGCAAGAAAAATCTCTTCTTCCGATGTGCGATTAAGTTTCTTGGGTTCAGCGGAGCATGCATGTAGACAAGTCCGCGTTGGAGGTGCCTTTACGTTCATCAAGGGCAAGCGCTTAAAGGTTCTGGCTGCAGAGCTTGCTCAGGGTGTAGCTCTCGGCGCTGGAGAAATTCAACTCGTCAATGGCGATGTGATGGTTGGCTTTGGCGAAGATTCAATTCATTTGCAGACTGTTCAACTAGAGGGAAAGCCCAGTTCAGAGGCTTCGAGTTGGTTCAATGGAGCGCGGATAAGTGTGGGGGAGAGATTTGATGAGTAACAGCAATAACCAGCTGATCGGCAATGTCGCCGAGTTTGATCACCACCGAGGTTTAGGAGTGGTCGAGTCAGCAGACATCCGCTTTGTCTTTCATTGCGCAGAGATCACCGATGAAACCCGAGATATTGCTGTCGGAGCTTCTGTGTCGTTTTTCCCAGTCGAGCGTTTTGGATTGCTCGAGGCGAGTCACGTCGTCAAGCTCTAGTTGATGAGGGGTGCGGCGTTGTCAATGACGCCCTTGATTTGCACAAAGGCAAGTCGGATGTTGCCGAGTGCATCTTGCAATGTTTTGTACTCTTCGCCCAAACGGGAACCAAGCCCCTCAACGATGCAGGCAACCGCGTCGATTGCCAATGCCGCCTCGTCAAGCCTTGGAGGCTCAGCAGAAAGATGGATCGCGGCCAGTTCGTACAAACCCATCACATGATTGACTACAACGATGCTGGCCGGAACTTCGGCAATTCGCTGTCTTGTTTCAGCAAGTGCGGCAAGCGCCTCTTCGGATTCGGGGTCAATCTCTACTGGTTGTTGGGTTGGATCTTGATTCACCTGCGCTACGCTAATAGCCCAAGTGGGGAACTCGTTTCCCCCACCTAACCACAGATTCTCAGTACATCGTCGTTCCTTAAGGGGCGGTTTGGCTGGCTAGTGCGTTTGGGTCTCGTATGCGCACTTGCGCGTCGTGGCCCGCCCGCGCGCCCGCGAAACTTTCCTAGGGGTTCGACTCCACACACAGGAGGCCACGCCACTTGCACAAGAAAGTAAAGCCATAGCACCGCCAATCAACGAACCTCGTTATAACGAGCGAATTCGCAGCCGCGAAGTACGCCTCGTAGATGCCGACGGTTCACAAGTTGGAGTCGTGAGCATTGCCGACGCACTCGAAAGAGCGCGAATAGCAGAGCTCGATTTAGTAGAAGTTGCAGCGCAGGCCGATCCGCCCGTATGTCGAATCATGGACTACGGAAAGTTCCGTTACGAAGAGTCGCAACGTCTAAAGGAATCGCGCAAGAAAACTGTGCAGATCACGATGAAGGAAGTCAAATTCCGTCCAAAGATTGGCAAAGGCGATTTTGATACCAAGGTGCGTCACATGCACGAGTTCCTCGGAGAGGGGCACAAAGTAAAAGTGACGTTGCAGTTCCGCGGTCGCGAAGTTGCTCACCCCGAGCTAGGCCGAAAGATTTTGGATGCAGTTATCGAACAACTTGGGCCCATTGCGCGCGTCGACACCATGGCGCGGCTTGAAGGTCGCAACATGACGATGGTGCTTTCTCCAGAGAAGAAGACAACAAAGAAACCGACTACTCAGCAACCGACACAAAAGGCAGCCACTCAACCGGCTCCCGAGATCGTCACCCCACCGGTGGCGCAAGTGTCTGAAGCCCCAGTGACCGAATAACTCAACCAGATAAGAGGAGCAAACAATGCCAAAGATGAAAACTTCAAAGACTGCTGCCAAGCGCTTTAAGTTCACAGGAACAGGGAAACTACGTCGTCAACAGTCGATGCGTCAGCACTTGTTCGAGCACAAAGCATCAACACGTACACGTCGTCTCGACGGAAACGTAGATGTTCACTCGGGCGATGTAAAGCGCATCAAACGCTGCTTGGGCCTCCGTTAAATCATCAAATCAATCTGACTACGACTAAAAACTATTTGAAAGGATGTTGACATGGCACGTGTAAAACGCGCAGTACATGCAAGGAAAAAGCACAAGGCGATTCTCGAGAAGGCGAAGGGTTACTACGGAGACCGTAGCCGCACCTTCCGCTCTGCAAACGAGCAGGTATTGCACTCCGGTCAATACGCGTTCCGTGACCGTCGCGCGAAGAAGGGCGAGTTTCGCAGCCTGTGGATTCAGCGCATCAATGCTGGATGTCGGCAGAACGACTTTTCGTACAGTCGGCTCATTGCAGGTTTGACGAAGGCTGGGGTCACGGTCGATCGTAAGATTTTGGCCGACCTCGCTGTGCACGATGCGGCTGCTTTCGCGAAGATCGTTGAAACCGCAAAGGGAGCACTCGTCTGAGCGACGCTCGACTCGGTTTCACACATCCACGAGTACAACGACTGCGGCGCCTGTTAGGGCGCCGCAGTGCTCGTATTGAGGAAGAGAGTTTTGTTATCGAAGGACACGTTCTCATTGCTGAGGCAATTAGCGCCGGTTGGAAGATAGAAGAACAGTTCATTGCCCCGGGCGGCCTTGCGGTGCTCGGCACCGATGCTCGAACATTTGATCTTGAGAACGGTGTGATGGAGCGTGTCGCTAGTACGACCACGCCTCAGCCAGTTATTGCCATCGCGGAACGCCGAAGCAGCGGTCTTGCCGCCGTCAAGGGAGCTCACTGGGTGGTGATCGCCGATCGAATCAGCGACCCAGGCAATTTGGGAACCATTCTTCGATCTGCCGAAGCAGCGGGCGTTTCTGCTGTAGTACTCACACCGGGAACAGTTGAGGCGTTCAACCCGAAGGTGGTTCGTGCCTCAGCAGGTGCGATGTTCCACGTTCCAATAATCGAGGATGTCTCAGTTGAAGAGATCAGAGATAACGGATTTAAGATTTTTGGAACCTCGTCCCATGATCGGCAGGGAAGTATCGATTTCACTACTGCAGATCTGACAGGAAAGATAGCTCTGCTAGTTGGCAACGAGGCTCATGGCTTGGACGACAATTCGTCGGTAGATGCCTGGCTCACAATTCCGCATCGGGGTAGGAGCGAAAGTCTCAACGTCGCAATGGCTTGCACCCTGGTTTGTTTCGAGGCCGCCAGACAGCGCGAACGCAATAGTTAGCCCGATTTTTATAGGTAGAGCGACTAGCGTTAATTATTGAAATGTCTGCCTCGCCGTTGTCCACGAAGATTTCTGAAGTACAACAGTCCGCGCTCGCTGCAATAGCAAACGCTGTTGACGCCTCGTCGCTGAAAGTTCTGCAGACTGAGATTTTCGGGAAAAAGTCAGAAATCGCTCAGTTGAGGGCCCAATTAGGGAAGATTGCCGATCCAGAAGAGCGTAAATCTGCGGGGCAATCCATCAATGGTTGTGTCGAGTTGATTGAGGCCACAATCGGTGATCGCCTGCAATCGTTGTTGGCTGCTGAACGATCTGCCCAAGTGTTGTCCGAGCGCATGGATCTGACCGAGTTCCTATCGGTGAAACGAAGGGGAACGACGCATATCGTGACTCAAGCTACCGAACGTCTTGAAGACGTTTTCATCGGGCTCGGTTTCCAGATTGCTGAAGGCCCAGAGGTGGAAACCGACTTCTACAACTTTGAAGCATTGAACATGCCGAAAACTCATCCTGCTAGGAGCGAGTTTGACACAATGTTCATCGAGCCAAGTTCTCCGTTGCAAGAAACCAATTCGGTGCTTCTCCGAACGCATACCTCACCGGTCCAAATTCGCGTAATGCAGGATTGGAAACCACCGATATACGCGGTGATGCCTGGAAGAGTATTTCGACGTGACACGCCTGATGCAACACACATGCCGGTGTTTCATCAAATAGAAGGAATGGTCATTGACAAAGGAATCACCTTTGCCCATCTTGCTGGAATCATCGAGGCGTTCACTAAAGCCTTTTTTGGTTCAGACTTCACAAGTCGTTTACGACCATCATTCTTCCCGTTCACCGAGCCAAGCGCCGAATTCGACATTCGTCGTGCGAACGGGGCATGGATCGAATTGGGTGGCTGCGGCATGATGCATCCCAACGTTCTTGCTGCCGGTGGTATCGACCCCGAGGAGTACACAGGCTTCGCATTTGGTTTCGGTATCGATCGCATGGCCAAAGAGCGTCACAATGTTGAGGACATACGCGAGATGTATACCAATGACTTACGCTTTCTAAGGCAGTTCTCGTGAAGGTTTCGCTCTCTTGGTTGAACGAGTTCGCAGACTTTGGTTCTGACGCTGATGTGATTTCAGATCGTCTGACCGAACTGGGTTTGGCGGTCGAATCTGTTGAACATGTGGGGGCTCCCGTGAAGGGGGTAGTCACGGCGAAAGTTCTTCGGTTGGAGAAACATCCAAAGGCCGCAAAGGTCACGCGCGTATTTGTGGATGCCGGAGATGGAGTAGAGCGGCATGTTTGGTGCGGAGCGACCAACATGATCGAAGGCGATGTTGTCCCGCTTGCAACTCTTGGCACTTCGATGCCGGATGGAAGAGTTATTTCTCAGAGGGGCATTCTCGGCATCGATAGTGAGGGCATGTTGTGTTCGGGCACCGAGATCGGTCTAAGCCAAGATGACAGTGGCCTACTTATTTTGTCAAGCAACACGCCACTTGGAATTGATGTCTATGAGGCGATGGGCGTGCAGCCAGACGTCATTTTTGATCTTGATGTAACGCGTAACCGGCCAGACTGCACTGGTTATCTCGGAGTGGCTCGAGATCTTGCGGCAGGCTTGGCAAAGATCTGCAAAAAGCCAACAAAGGAACTGGGCAATCTTGGTGCTCAGCTTTCCGTGCCAGTTCGGATCGAGGCGCCAGAGCGCTGCAGCAGGTTCACCGTCGTGGCCATGTCTGGAATTGTCGTTACCAAATCTCCAACTTGGATAGAGCAGAGACTTTCTCGGGCAGGAATGAGATCCATCAACAATGTTGTTGACGTATCGAATCTCGTGAATCTTGAACTGAATCAACCTAACCACGCTTACGACTTGCAGTCGGTGAGCGATGGATTCATTGTTCGGATGGCAAAAAGCAAGGAGTCCTTCACCACACTTGACGGCCATGAGCGAATACTTGAAGAGTCGGATCTGGTTATTGCCGATGCGAAGAACACGGCCGTTGGCCTTGCTGGGATCATGGGCGGGCTGCATTCGGAAGTCACCGAGTCAACTCATTCGATAGCACTTGAAATTGCGTATTTCGAACCGAATTCCATTCGCTCTACCGCTACTCGTCTCGCGTTGCGGACAGAAGCATCGCTGCGATTCGAGCGCGGGGTAGACCCTTACGGAGCAGAAGCAGCCGTCGCTCGATTCGCCGACTTACTTCGCATCACATGCCCCGATTTGATTGTCCATAGCGGTTCCACCGATGAACGAACGAATGCATTGCCTCCGCAAGATCAAAAGTGCGTTCTTCGCGCAACAAGCGTGAAGAGAATCTTAGGCGTCTATATGGCAACTCAACAGATTGCAGATCTGCTGATGCCTATCGGTTTCGGTGTTGCCGAAGTCAATGGCGGTGAGAGTTTTCAGATTTCAATTCCGTCATGGCGTAACGACTGCACTTTGGAAATTGACGTGATTGAGGAGATCGCTCGGCATTACGGGTACGACAAATTGGGCAAGATCGTCCCAACTTCGCCCGTGCATGGTCGGTTGTCCGAGATGCAGCAACGACGTCGGTTGGTGCGCGAGATCGTTGTCTCTTTGGGTGCAAGCGAGGCTATGCCGAATCCGTTTCTAGCGCCTGGTGAATTAGCAAAGGTTGGTCTGTCTGAAGAGAACGCGCTTCGATTGGCAAATCCGTTAGTGGCCGAGGAGAGCGTGCTTCGAACATCTTTGATCCCGGGCATGCTTAAGGCCGTCTCGTACAACCAGTCTCATCGCAATCGTGACATCTCGCTGTTTGAAATAGGCCACGTCTATCCTCAGGGCACGCAGGTGCTGCCAGACGAGTTCGAATCACTCTGCATCATGTTGGCTGGTGCCGATGCTTCGGCGGCGGTAGATCTATGGAGTCAATTATCGGCAAGTTTGTCGGTTGGAGCCCAGTTGTCGCAGGACGCTCCACCAGCGGGGTATCACCAAACTCGAAGTGCACAGTTGCGACGCGGGAAGGTTGTGCTTGGCGCAATTGGGGAAATCGACCCGACTGTTCTCGCCAATTTCGGAGTTGTTGGAAGGGTCGCATGTGTAGAAGTGAACCTCTCGCTGCTGCTCGCGGAAACGCCTAAACCCGCGGCGGCTCAATTTGTCAGTAAGTATCCGTCGAGCGATTTTGATCTAGCCCTCGTCGCACCCGAGAAGGTGAGTACTTCAACCATTCAGAAAGCCATTCGACAGGCTGCGGGCAACATTGTGGTGGACGTTGCGCTCTTCGATGTTTATCGAGGCAAAGGGGTAGCGGACGACTCACGCAGTCTTGCATTTCGAATCAGGTTGCAGGCGTCGGATCGCACGCTTACTGAAGCAGAGGTGGCCGAAGCAAGGGCAAAATGCATCGCGGCTGCCGAAAAGAACGGCGCAACACTGAGGTCATAACCAGGTCATACAATGCTTGCATAGTTATGCACTGGGCTGTATAATTATGCAATGCTAAATGTTGGAATTCTTGGTGCGTCAGGTTTCACGGGTGTTGAATTGCTGCGCTTATGCGCGGCACATCCGCATTTCAACGTGACTTACGCAACGGGTGATACCCAAGCAGGAACGTTGGCTAGGTCGCTGTATCCATCTTTGTCAGCCAATTATCCAAATCTTGTATTTGAGGAGTTTTCCCTCGAGAAGGCTTTGCAATGTGACGTACTCTTTTTGGCGCTTCCTCACGAAGCCTCGTTGGAGTTAGTACCGCAGTTGTACAAGAAAGTGAGATTGGTCGTCGATTTGTCGGCTGCCTACCGCCTCAAGAATGCTTCGCTTTATCCGAAGTGGTATGGGTTCGAACATACGCACCCAGAATTGATCGAGCACGCGGTATACGGCCTTCCCGAGATTTATCGGGAACAGCTTCGTTCGGCGCAACTCATCGCAACACCGGGCTGTTACGTCACCGCCGCAAGTCTTGCACTGACGCCTTTGGTCGCAGCGGGTGTTATCCAGGCAGAAGGCATCATTGTCGACGCAGCCTCCGGTGTCTCCGGCGCCGGTAGGGCTGCGAAGAATTCCAATTCCTTTAACACGGTCAATGAAGACTTCGTTGCCTACGGGCTGTTGGATCACCGCCATACACCCGAGATCGAGCAAGTAACTGGTGCGCAAATTCTGTTTACACCGCACCTTGCTCCCATGAATCGTGGAATTTTCGCTACCTGTTACGCCAGACCTGCGAAGGAAACTTCGCCGACTTCGGCCTCATTGGTTGCTGTCCTTGCCCGTGCCTATGCGAAAGAGGATTTTGTTGTGGTGGGGCAACAGATTCCTTCAACAAAAGCAACGTTTGGAACAAACGTCACGCAATTGACTGCTCGATTTGATGAGCGGACAGGTTATGTAGTTGTTCTTGCTGCGTTAGACAATCTTGCGAAGGGCGCATCCGGCGGAGCAGTCCAAGCGGCGAACGTAGCGTTGGGTTTCCCCGAAGATAGCGGTCTATCAAAGGTGGGGATGTTCCCATGATTTCATCTCACGAAAAGGTTGGCGCCTTGTTGATAGAGGCTCTCCCGTACATCCAGCAATTTGCAGGCAAGACGGTTGTGGTCAAATATGGCGGCAATGCGCTCGCGGGCGCGTCTGATGCAGATGCGGCCGGAACGTTTGCGCAAGATATTGCCCTGATGCACGCAGTCGGCATTAAGCCCGTAGTTGTTCACGGGGGCGGGCCCCAGATCAGTGCGCTGATGGAGAGGCTCGGCAAAAAGCCAGAATTTCGAAATGGTCTACGTGTGACCGATGCCGAGACAGTCGAAATTGCAAGCATGGTCTTGCTCGGAACGGTTAACCCGCAGATCGTCTCTGCGATCAACGTGCACGGTTCATCCGCTGTGGGTGTGTCCGGCCAAGACGCTGGTTTGCTGCGGGTGACGCAACGCGATCCCGAGCTTGGGTTTGTCGGTGACATTTCTTCGGTCGATCCATCGGTACTTAAAAGTGCTTTGGCCGATAATGCCGTACCGGTCGTAGCAACGATCGGGAGTGATGCAAATGGGCAGGCCTACAACGTCAATGCCGACACTGCGGCATCAGCAATAGCTGTTGCGTTGGGTGCAGAAAAGCTCATCTATCTGACCGACATTGAGGGTCTGCGCAAAGACAAGATCGATGCATCATCGATCATCAGAAGAACGACTGATATCGAAATTCAAGGTTTACTCAAAAGTGGCTCGATCGATGGGGGAATGATTCCCAAAATGGAGAGTTGTGTAAGTGCAATTGCCAGTGGCGTCAAACGGTGCCACATTTTGGATGGGCGTATCCCTCACGTTCTGCTCATCGAGTTGTTCACGGTTGCTGGCGTTGGAACCATGATCACTTCACAACAAGAGGAGGGTAAAAAGTGAGCAGTCACGCATTTGCCACACAGGGCGATCATTGTCCGTACATTCCCGTTTTTGGCCCTCCGCAGGTGATGTTTGTGCGAGGAATGGGGACGGAGCTTTGGGATGCTGATGGGAAAAGGTATTTAGATTTTCTATGCGGCATAGCGGTGACGTCACTTGGACACAGCAACCCGGTTATCGCTGATGCGATTACAAAACAAGCGCAAACATTGATGCACGTCAGCAATTTTTTTGCGAATCCTGTCGCAACAGAAACTGCAGTGTTGATTAACCAACTCCTCGGCGGTTCTGGTCAGGTGTTTTTCTGTAACTCAGGTGCAGAGGCCAATGAGGCTGCAATTAAGTTGGCCCGAAAGTTCGGTGGACGGGGGCGCCACACAGTGGTCAGTGCTCTCGGTAGTTTCCACGGCAGAACGCTTGCTGCACTTGCAGCGACTGGGCAGCCGGCAAAACACGAACCATTTCAACCAATGCCAGAAGGTTTTCGTCATGTTCCGTTCAACGATATTGCCGCTCTGGACTCGGCCGTTGATGACTCCGTGGCTGCAGTTCTCATCGAACCTGTGCAAGGCGAGGGTGGTGTACTTCCAGCAAGTATGGAGTATCTGCACGCCGTTCAAAAATTGTGTACCGAGCGCGGAGTGTTACTCATGCTCGACGAAGTGCAAACTGGTTTTGGGCGCACCGGTAAATGGTTTGGTTTTGAACATTACGGAATCTCACCAGACGTTGTTTTGATGGCCAAAGCTATGGGCAATGGAATGCCGATAGGAGGAATGTGGGCAAAGCGTTCTGTTGCCGAGGTGTTCAAGCCAGGCGATCACGGAAGCACCTTCAGCGGAACCGCAATCGCTACTAGCGCGGCAAGAGCAACAATTCTCGAAATGCAACGTATCGATGCGCCTCAAATGGCTGCAGATAAAGGTGCACTTCTCACTGGGCTCGTTTCGCAGCTAGACAATGTTTCCCACGTCCGCGGGCTCGGCCTTTTGCTCGGTGTCGAGCTTGCTCCCGGAATCGACGCCAAGCAGGTGCAGATGTCGCTGCTTGAAAAGGGTCTAGTAACAAATGCAGTGACTGCATCGGCTTTGCGTCTGGCTCCGCCGATCACCGTTACAAATGACGAAATACATGAGGCGGTTTCCATGATCGCCAGTGTGTTGAAGGGCGATGTGTCATGAACAATAGAGATTTCCTACAGATCACAGACCTTGAACCAACTGATTTATCGGCCATCCTTGAATTGGCTGCTCGTCCGATCGCTTCGTTGGGTCGACCTTTGGAAGGCAAGGGTGTCGCCTTGATATTTGAAAAACCCTCCAACCGCACTCGCCACAGTATGGAAATGGCAGTTGTTCAGTTGGGAGGCCACCCGGTTTATACGCGAGGAGAAGAGGTCGGCCTAGACGTTCGCGAGTCGGTCGAAGATATTTCTCAAGTCATGTCTGGATACCACGCGATGCTTTGCGCACGCGTGTTCGACCATCGCGTGCTTGAACGGATGTCGGCTTCATCTTCAGTCCCGGTCGTCAACATGTTGAGCGATGTTGCTCATCCGCTGCAGGCGGTTGCCGATGTGCTCACGATGCAACAGCATTTGGGTACTTTGGCCGGCAAGACGGTTGCATACGTAGGCGACTTCAATAACGTTGCTCGCTCTCTTTGCCACGCTTCAGCGATGGTGGGCATGCATATTCGCATTGGATGCCCGTCTGGATACAGCGCTAGTGAATCGGATTTAGATGAGTTCCGAAAACTCGGCGCGGCGTCAGTGAACCAGTTCGACACTCTGGACGCGGCGGTCAAAGGAGCGCACGCGGTTCACACCGATACCTGGACTTCGATGGGCCAGGAGTCAGAATCAAAGGTTCGGGAAGCCGCGTTCGTCGGTTTCGAGGTAACAGAACAAGCGATGGCACTTGCAGCCCCAGGCGCAGTTTTTTTGCACTGTTTACCAGCGCATAGAGGCCAGGAAGTTTCCGAACAAGTTATTGATGGACCAAACAGCCTCATTTACCCACAGGCCCACAATCGAATGCATGCTGCGCGTGCAGTTCTCGCATTTCTTTTAGGAGTAAGACCATGACAACCAAAGTGCAAAGACAAAGTGCGGTCGCTCAGATAATTTCTGAAAGTGACGTTACGAGTCACACACAACTTGTACGTTCCTTGAAGAAGTTGGGCATAAACGCTACACAGGCAACGGTTTCACGCGACCTCGAGGAACTTGGCGCCGTGAAGGTGCGTACGTCAAACGGCGAAACCGCGTATGCGATCCCCGAATTTGAGCCCGAGCGGATAGCCCCGCTCGATCAGCTTCGTCGGGTTCTTTCAGAGTGGGTTGCTGATATCCAAATCAGTGATCCAATCGTGATCATTCGCACTCCGCCAGGCTGCGCGCATGTGGTTGCATCCGCACTTGATCGTTCCCGCATCGAAGGGCTCGCGGGCACGGTTGCTGGTGATGACACAATGTTTTGCGTTGCTAGTGCCAATTACGGTGCCAAGAAATTGGCAGCGCATCTCGGCAAGCTGGCAGGTATTCAACAACAATCAAAGGCCAAAAAATGACAGAAGATGCACAAGCACTTTGGCACGGACGCTTTAGCGTCGCCCCGAACGACGATTTGATGTCGTTCACGGAAAGCCTTTCGTTTGACCAGCGTCTGTGGAAAGACGACATTTTTGCCAGTATTGCCCACGTCCGAGGTTTGGAGTACTCCAAAGTTCTGTCGTCTTCTGAGGCTTCAGCGATTGTGTCTGCGTTGGAGCAAGTTGCGACGGAGTTCTCTAAGGAACAGTTCAAATTCGTCAAGACTGATGAAGACATTCATACCGCTATAGAGAGACGTATCACCGAGATCGCTGGTGAAGTGGGTGGGAAGGTGCACACCGGTAGAAGTCGAAATGATCAGTGTGTCACCGCGCTCAAGCTCTGGACTCGCCGCGAGTTGATGGTCGTCGCCAATCAACTGTTAGGGCTGTGCGACGTGTTGTACTCGCGCGCCAGTCAAAGTGGTTGGGGAGACGACGCCGTATATCTTCCTGGTTACACGCATCTTCAGCGTGCTCAGCCAGTGCTTCTCGCTCACCATCTCACTGCGCACGCATGGGCGTTCGCTCGGGATATCGACCGATTGCTGGACACGGTCAAACGCGCCAATGTTTCGCCCTTAGGTGCGGGCGCATTGGCCGGTTCGTCGTTGCCAATCGATCCAGAGTTCACCGCTAAAGAGATGGGTTTTGCGGCGGCCTTTGGTAATTCGCTCGATGCGGTTTCCGATCGAGACTTCGTTGCTGAAGCGCTGTTCAACTTGGCCCTTATCGGTACCCATCTCTCCAGATTGGGCGAGGAGTGGGTGCTGTGGACAACCGAAGAGTTTGGTTTTGCCACACTTGACGATCGTTATGCAACTGGATCGTCCATGCTTCCGCAGAAGAAGAATGCAGATATTGCGGAACTTGCTCGTGGCAAAACGGGCCGTCTCATCGGCAACCTGACCGGATTACTGACAACGCTCAAGGGTCTTCCTTTGGCATATAACCGTGATCTGCAAGAAGACAAAGAGCCGCTATTCGATTCCTACGATCAGGTGACGAGAGCAATTGCTGCCCTCTCTGGAATGATTTCTACGACGTCATTTAATGCGGATAACATGCGTCGCGCGGCAGACTCCCAGTTGCTTGCTGCAACCGATTTAGCCGAGTGGCTAGTGCGAAAGGGGACGCCTTTCCGTCAGGCTCACGCAATGGTTGGGGCTCTCGTTCAACGCGCTATTGCCGGCGAGCAATCTCTCAGGGATTTGGTCGCCAGTGACGAACAATTTGGTGATGAGGCTGCACGATTGATTGGTAACGGCATCGGCGTGCGTCAGAGAACCTCACCTGGAGCCTCTGGGCCGGCTGCGGCATCATTGCAAATAGAGCGTTACGAAGCGCTTATTGCATCATTGCGGAGTCGCGCAACGATCTAATATCTTCTCATGGCTAATTCCGCACAATTTGGTGACGTTGTCGCCGAATTTGCGGCGCGTGGCTTGATTCACGATTCCACCGACCGAGAAGAGCTTTCAAAGCGAACTACAAGTAGCCAGATTTCTGCATATGTTGGTTTTGATCCAACATCTGATTCGCTCCATGTTGGTAATTTATTGGGTCAGATTTCACTTCGTCGGTTGCAGCTACTTGGTCATCGACCGATTGTCTTGGCTGGTGGAGCAACTGGCATGGTCGGCGATCCGTCCGGCAAGAGCGAAGAGCGAAACCTTCTCGATGCCGAACAACTTGCTCACAACGTCCAATCGATCAAACGACAACTTGAGTGCATTCTGGATTTCTCGGGCCCCAATGCAGCGCTGTTGGTAGACAACGCGGATTGGACTAAAAACGTCAAAATGCTCGATTTCTTGCGCGACGTCGGAAAACACATCACCGTGAATCAGATGATGGCAAAAGACTCTGTTAAATCACGTATATCCGACGGGAACGGTTTGTCGTACACAGAATTTAGCTACATGTTGTTGCAAGCAAATGACTTCCGATATTTGTGTGAGCACCACCAATGCGAAATGCAAATGGGTGGTTCCGATCAGTGGGGCAACATCACTGCAGGAACAGATCTCATTCGAAAGACGCTCGGTCGAAGTGCTTACGGGCTTACCTGGCCGCTCATCACAAAAGCAGACGGTACCAAGTTTGGTAAGACAGCAGATGGGGCAGTGTGGCTCGATGCGCGTCGCACGAGTCCGTATCAGTTCAGGCAATTTTGGATGCAGATTGCCGACGCAGATATTGAACACATGTTGCCAAAGTTTTCTCTTCGTTCACTGGGTGAGATCGCTGAAATTCTTGCCGATCAGAAACGCACTCCAGAGTCACGCGTTGCTCAGCGGACACTTGCGCGCGAACTCACTGTCATGTTGCATGGGGAAGAAGCAGCCGACGCAGCAGAGCAAGCAGCCGATGTCTTGTTTGGCGCTCATCCAGTCTCTGCGAGCCCTGCGGCGTTGCATCTCATCGCCTCTGAAGTTGCGAGTAGTTCCATCGGGGCGGCAGCACTTTCCGATGCGGTTGGCATTTTGGTGACAACTGGGCTCGCAAGTTCCAATAGTGAGGCACGTCGTCTCCTCAGCCAACGCAGCGTCAGGGCAAATGGCGAGCAGATGGATGAACACGCCAAGTTGGACAAAATCCCTCTGCTTCATGGCCGCTGGCTCCTACTGCGTAAGGGAAAGACGGCATATCACCTGCTCGACTTGCAGGGCTGAGACAGTCGCTTCCATAACCCATAAGGGGTTGGTTGGTGTGCCTCACAGCAAAGCCAAGAAATATAAGGATTTTCTTTGTTGCGAGGTTGACGCTGGGGTAGCGACCCCGCTAGATTTGCACTCCGCCTCGTGGGCATGTTGCGCGTTTAGTGCATTGTGCCTGTAAAGCGCTTTCCGTGTGGTCATCGCCGGTCGGTATGTAAATACCGTTTCCGAGTGCCTATGCGGTTTTGCTCCTTGAAAACGGAAGAGAAGACTGAACGCCAGTGCGGGCAGTAGGCAACGATCCTTCGGGGTCGTCGTTTAACTGTCTGTCAATTCCGGTCGGATGCAAATCCGGCCAAAACAATCGTTGATGCAAATCAACAAAAATATACAAATCAATCAGTAGAGCTACTGATTGGTCAGGAAACGTTGGTGCGGACAAGGCGCAAGCCTGAAAGAACCAACGCGGACTTTCCAGAATTCAACCCGCTTTGTTGCGGTGAGCAATCACTTGACAAAAACGGGAAGTTCTTGACGGAGAGTTTGATCCTGGCTCAGGACGAACGCTGGCGGCGTGCTTAACACATGCAAGTCGAACGAGATCCATGATGTAGCAATACATCGGAAGATCTAGTGGCGAACGGGTGAGGATCACGTGAGAAACCTGCCCCAGACTCTGGGATAACAATTGGAAACGATTGCTAATACCGGATGACGTCGGAGAACCGCATGGTTCACTGACGAAAGATATTTCGGTTTGGGAGGGTCTCGCGGCCTATCAGCTTGTTGGTGGGGTAATGGCCTACCAAGGCAACGACGGGTAGCTGGTCTGAGAGGATGATCAGCCACACTGGGACTGAGACACGGCCCAGACTCCTACGGGAGGCAGCAGTGGGGAATA
>DAIODP010000002.1:0-4498 GCA_036746695.1 Ilumatobacteraceae bacterium
GTGCCTGCCTCGCTGCTCACTTCGCCTTCTTCAGCCGCGCTGACTCTGGCGTTTCTCTTGACCGTCATTCATGCTCAAGCAACTTCTTCTGTGTGCTCATCGAAACACGGACTTATACTGGTCCCTGGCAGACGGCTCGCCGTCGTGCTTAAAGGTATCCGGTATCATCACGGAATGCCTCCTGCTTCTCTTGGTTGAGCTCAACATACCGACGCTGCCAGGAGTTAAATCTGGCCACTCGTTACGTCAAGTGACGCCTCTGCTGCGCATGCTGTTAGTGCGTCTAGGGTTGTCATCATGGCTTGGGGCTTAGGGAAGTCTCTCGCCTCAGCGCTCTTATACAGCGACGTTGCGGTGCGACCGTCCTCAGAAGCTCTCTTCTTCTTCGGCCACCTTCTACTACGCTTCCTGCTTATGGAAGCACCAATCGTTCGGCAAGCTCAGCCTGCTGAGGCCTCACCTATCGATTTAAGCGATGCTATGGAAGCATTGCTCGAGTTCGATGCCTAGCGTCATCGCGCTCCTCTGGGTCAACTACGTGTTGTCCTTTTCAACAATGGCTTGCGCCATTTTTGATCTCACTTCGGCAATCCGAGATCGCAGCTCAAAGAATCCGTCAAGCGCGCCATCGGTGTCTTCATTGCTGTCTTCATGGCTTGGGGCTTATGGAAGTCTCTTGCTTCAGCGCTCCTCTACATCGATGTTTCTGTGCGTCCGTCTCCTGAAGCTCTCTTCTTCTTCGGCCACCTGTTTACGCGCTTCATCTTCCTCCAGCGCCACTCGTTCGACAAGCTACTCCAACTGCTGTGAGCTCGTCGATCGACCTGAGCGACGCTTTCGAAGCATTGCTCGAGTTCGATGACTAGTGTCATCGCTCTCCTCTGGGACAACTCGCGTCGTCCTTATCAACAATTGCTACGGCAATTTTGATCTCACTTCGGCAATCCGAGATCGCAGCTCGAAGGTAGAAATGTAGATTACAACATGTATTCATCGTTTCTAACCGCCTCGCCAGGATCGGTTCTGTTTAGCAGATCTAATCTGTTAAAAAGAAAGGATCTTTGCTTCTCGTGCCTCAGGCTAGGCCTTATAAGGCATCGTAGAAGCAAAAAGCCTCACACCTTTTCTCAAAGTACTCGCCACGATTTTTTGTGGCGATACTTCGAGAAGCTGATATTTTAGTTAATATCAGTATAGGAATACAGATAGTCCTCTGTGAGGACTGTTTTCTGTGATTGGTTCGCTCGACAACATCAGTTTTCGGCGTTTCTCTGTTCGCAACAGAGTCACAAGTGACGTGTCTCGTCGTGTTCCGCCAACTTTACGGGCCTCAACACCTCGAGTTTCAATATTTTGCTCGTCATCTGCAATATCTGCAGCAAAACAGCGACGGTTCGTTTTCGAAAATAGCTGTTTTCACAGGACCCCACCGGGGACCTAGGCCTTCGGCCTCGATTTTTTTTAGCTCTCGTTTGCGAGAGCCATCCACTCTTACATGAGTGGTCATGCTCAACCCGCCGAGAAGTCGTCGCTCGCTACCGTCAAGCGTAGTAAGCTAGTTGTTCTCGACGCTTTCGACACTGCATCAGCTGCTTTCGTTGGCAAGTTTATGGATGTCAGCTATTTTACCTGTCTTGATGACATCGCAAACGCTATCGACGATCTCATCGCTCTCGAAGATATCTACGTTTCAGCAACCGGCGATTCCGACAAGCCTACTGTCGAGCCTGTTGCCTTGAAGCCTTCTGTCGACGAAATCTACGACAACAAGAAGCGTCAGGTCAATTCTTTCGGCCAAACAAGCGGCTACACGCGCGATTACGAGCAGCTCGTTCCCAAGCCTGTCGCTGCGACCACGACTGAATGGCACGAAGGCAGTGCTACCAGGGCTGCTAAGACCAAAAATCAAGCGCCACAGCAGCAAATGGCTGTGGTCGCTGCTCACGCGCGCCCTCATGCAGGGCGCGGAAGGGGTGCGGGACAGCGCCCACCTGCAACTGCCTTCATCGCGGCAGTTGTCGCCTTCCCATGAGCGCCTTAGGGCGCTCGCATGCTCCTTCTGCAGCGGAAAGAAGGAGCTCAGGGCTTGCTTCGCAAGCTCCTCGGACTTCGAGCCTTCTCGCTCGGCCTCGCCTTCCGCAAAAATGTGCTTTCAAGAACCCTTTGTCGCACGCGAGCACGAAATGTGCTCGCCTCTGGTTCCCCGGAAAGGGAACCAGGAATATGGCACCGCAGGTGCCCGGCTTGTTTTACAGCACCAAGCTGCAGGCCTCGCTGGCCTGGTGGAAACAGCCGCTCAACTTTGCCTCCAAGAAAGTGGTTCGTTACATCGAGCACGGAGTCAAGGTGGAGTTCAAAAAGGGTCTGCCCTTTGCGCCGAAACCTTCGGCGCCGAAGTTTGTCGACCCGCAAGACGTCGATTTTGCAATTCAAGATCTGCTCAAGGGCAGACGAATTGGGGCGTATCAAGACCTAGCCCCGGGAGGAGAGCAGTTTCTCTCCAGATCACGAGTTCATACTCCCCCGGGCAAGGGCAAGCAGCGTATCGTACACGCCCTGTGCAGCCTCAACGAGGCAACGGTCAAACGTCAAACGACCTACGAGGATCTTCGCATGCTCAAGTCGGTCGTCAAGCCACAAGACTTCATGCTAAGTCTGGATGTCGAGAGTGCGTACTTTCACGTACCCATTCATCCCAAGCACCGCAAGTTCTTCTCCAGCCACTTAGCGCTGCCGCTCTTTGTCAACAACAAATTCATCGAACTGCAGCCAGGAGGTTATTTCGTCTGCTCCAGACCAGACCTCGCGCCATTGGTGCCTTCGGCTCAAACGCCTTCGCACCTGCGCCACCTTTATCATCAAGTCGTCGAGTTTTCGCATGCGGCCTTGCCGCTCGGTTGGACCAGCTCGCCCAGAATCTGGACAAGTGTCATGTCAGTAGTCGCCGCAGCCCTTCGCCGCCACGGTATGCGCACACTGCTTTATGTCGACGACCTCTTGATCGCCTGCAGCTCCTTCGAGGAAGCTTCTCAGGCGCGCCGAATCATCGAGGAGACGCTTCTCGCCGCGGGCATCGTCCGTGCGCCACTCAAGGGCTGCTTCGACACACCTTTGCAGACCCTGCCCGATCATCTGGGCTTCAGTATCTCCACCGTTGGCAAAGGAGCCCTACGGGTTCCCGAGAGGAGGTGCTTTGCGCTCCGCCGTCAAGCGCGCGCGCTGCTTTTCGAGGCGTCCAAGAATCGGCGCCTGGTCGACTCAGACCTCCTTCGGCGCTTCGCAGGCGCAGCCATTTCGTGCTTGCCTGCAGTTCCCTTGGCTCGCTTTCACCTCCGCGAGGTGTTCAACTCCCAAGAGCAGTACAAGCCGCGCTCCTTCCTCTCACAAGGGGCAGTCGACAACCTTCTCTTCTGGCGCAACTTCTCAGGCAAGAGCCCAGAGAACCTTCAAGAGCTTTGGCCAGACCAGCCATCCACGGCGCTTTACACCGACGCATCGGGCACCACGGGTTGGGGCTCAGTGCTGGAGCCGCCTCACGAGGCCACGAGATCGAGTGCCGGTTGGTGGGCGTCGCAAGAAGTGTTGGAGATGATAGCTCTAAAGGAGCTCAAGGCTGTTCGCCACGGCCTGCATCAGAATCTCGACGCCATACGTGGCCGCACGGTCAAACTTTACCAAGACAACATGGCAGTTGTCGGCGCCCTTCGCAAAATGTCTTCTAGGTGCCCAGCTTTAATGACCGAGATCAAGGAACTCGTCCCCTGGCTTCTCGAACACAAGATCCGCCTCGAAGTGGTCTACATTCGGAGTGAAGCAAACTTGGCGGATGCTCCATCGCGCCAACGGGGTCTCGATATGTGGTCCTTGCACCTGCCCACGCAGCAAGAGCTCTTGCGCTTGGTCGAGTCAACATTGGGCTCGAAAGTCTGCACAGACCCTTTTGCCTGCAGGCAGAGCGCGGTTGCTCCAAGATTTGCCACACCTCTCCACTGTCGCCACAGTGCAGCCTTCAACGGCTTGCTCCTCGATTGGTCTCAACCCGTCACGCTCTGGCTCAACCCGCCATGGCATCTACTGCCTCAAGTTTTGGAAAAGCTTCGAGTGTCAAGAGCAAGAGGTATCCTGGTCTACCCCTACTGGCCCCTTCAGCCATGGTTTCAAGAAGTGCAGCGGTTGTCCGCCCTCCACTTCAGCCTGCCACCTCCTCGTCACTGCGTCAGATCGCACCACCCTGGCCTCGTCGAGCCCTTCGTCAATCGAGAGGTGCGTCTGCGGGCAGTGGTCTTCGACTGTGCGTAAACGATGACCTTCTTCAAGGTAGAGTGCCTCTCACCACACAAGGCGACAACTCGCGGATTCGCTGTTCATTGTCGCAAGAATGCCAGCATGTGCTCTCGTCAGATTTCAGACCTTACAACAATAAGCTTCTCGGCACTGCGCCCGCGCTTCAACAAGAAGTGGCGTTACCAGCCAACTTCATGCTTCGCTCAATTTCCTC